>CAZOAT010000049.1:0-18197 GCA_964577965.1 uncultured Gemmatimonadaceae bacterium
TCTTGCCACCTCCGCGCTCGCGAGCCGCCGACTTCCGGCTCCGCCGCGCCAGCCGTGCCGCCTCCCGTTCCTCAGCAGTGAGCTCCGATTCATCTGTCGCGCCGTCACTCAGCTCCCCTGGCGACCACGGCCGGTCCAGAGCGTCCTGCAGCTCGCTCAGGCTTGCTGCACGCACCGCGCCCCGCTTGCCGCGCAGCACCACGAAACGCATCGGCCGGTCGAGCTGCGGTAGCTCCTCCTCCGTGAGGGTGCGCGCCACCTTCTCGGGCAGCTGCAGGCGCGCCACGCCCATCGTGCCGCCGCCGTCGCGCTCCTCCACGTCGTACCGGATGTCGATCTCACGATCCCGGACCGCCACCCGGTCCGGAAGAGCTGCAAGCTGCTGCCGCTCTTCCTCTGTGATCAGTGGATCGAGATCGAGCTGCAGCGGTGCGGTCCGGAAATCCTGTATCGAGCTCACATCCTCGAGCTCGCGCTCGTACAACGACGCCAGCTCCGCGACGCCAAGCTTCGCCGTCCTCCCTCCTGACCGGCGGTACAGCTCGCGTATCTCCTCAACCGCGGTACGGTTGCGGTTGACCGCAGGATGCTTCGCTTCTCCCCGCGCAAGCGCCACTGCCAGCGCCCGCCGTGCCTCAGCCGCAGCGTCCGGCGGAAACTCGTCCAGCACTTCGGTGTCGCGCTCCAGCTCGAATCCGAAGTACATGACGCGCCGCCTGATGACGAGCGGTGACTGCTTACGTCTGGCATCGAACACGATCTCGGGCACGCCGCGCGTGGCGTATTTCCTCACCAGCTCCATCGGGATCTGCGTCCCCTCTATGGAGGCACGCGGTACGCCGAACCTGTCGGCGAAATACCGCAGCGTGCCCGCGATCGCACCCCAGCTGCCGCACACACTGGTGCGCGACACGCGTGCCTGGTCGCCAGCGGCGGTTTCCTCGTCGATCACCAGGTCGAACGGCATCACGCGCGCGAGCAGATCTGTGAACCTGCGCTGAACGTGCTCCCGCGCAAACGCGAGTGGCGCGGGCAGCGGGAGCTGTACCGCACGGTACACGCTAGCCATTCCGAGCGCAGCATCCTCCACGGCCTTCACCAGCACGCCGCGCCGCTCCGCCCACTGCTCGATACGGTCGTCGAACAGGTGGCGCGGGAGGCCGTACACCTCACCGACGTAACCGCACTGGGAGAACGCCTCAGCGTACAGGTTGCAGGCGGTGAGGTTGTCGCTGCCCGGGACGATCAACCCATCCAGATCACGCTCGTCCCGCGTCATGCGGTGGAGAGATTCGATCGCGCTCATGATGGACACGTACGGCAGCAACTCGTCGTCGGCGTGCACCAGCAGCTCGGCCCACGGGCGATCAACCGGCATCGCTTCCACCAGCTTCCCGTACCGGGTGAGTCTCCCGTCTTCCACGATCCCGCGCGACTCCAGAAGCGCCAGCGCTTCCCTGTATGACCGGCGGTCGAGCGGCACGGGGAGATCGAGCTCGTCGGCACGTACTCCGATGTCCGCGCACGTGATCGCGACACGCTCTGAATCGCCGGCCAGCTGAAACTCAGGGGCTACAGGTCGCAGCGACTGAAAGTGAATCTCGCGGTCCGACAGGATGAACACGCGACCGCCTGCGACGCGCCCGTGAACCCGCCCGGCCATCTGCAGGATCTCGTTCGGACCAAGGTGAAGCTTCGTAAGCACGTTGCGACCACGTTCCACGACGTTCGTGAACCGGGTGTCGTCGATGACGACCGTATCCAGTCCATGCACGTTCAGCGCGCTCTGCCCCGCTGCCGTCATCGACAGGAAATAGGGCTTCCTCTCAGTCCCCTCCAGAAAAGGCCGGATCACGCGTATCGGCTCGCCACCGTGGTAGAACGCGGTATTGATCCGCGGCGCGTAAGTCGCGACATGCCCCGCAGCATCCTCCACGGTGGCACGGGTAGGGAGAAACATCCCGACCCCACGCCGCTCCTTCTCCACCGCCCGCAGGAAGCGCTGATCCAGGAACTCCAGCGGGTCCTTGGTCACGACCGCCACTTTCGCAGCCTTTGCGGGATCGAACGCCGTGGTCTCGAGCACCGCTGCAGAGGACAGGTACGTCGCATAGAACGTCGGGTCCACCGTAGCCGACAGCCAGACGAAAGTGCACCCGGCCCGCTTTCCCAGCGCGAGGCACAGCTCGAGTTCGGCGGATGTCTGGTGGATCTCGTCAACCACCAGTGTATCGCTTGCCAGGATGTCGTCATCCTGGAACCAGCGGCGGGCGATCCCGGTGGTGACGATGATCACGTTCCAGGTCGGAGTGTCGGGCGTTGCTTCCCGCTCGCGATTCACCACACCCACGCGGAGCGGTGCGTCGAGGATTGTCTCCGCGATGGAGCGGATCGAGAGAGTCTTGCCGGTGCCGGTGCCCGCGACGATACCGAATCCGCGCCTCGCTGCGGCGAGCTGCCGTATCTCGTCGCCGTGGTCCCGCTCGATGACGGTGGGGATGTGCAGGCCAAGCGCAAGCTCGATCGTCTCGCATGCCGCGCGGGTGGGAGCGATCACGATTACGCGGCCCGTGGGCGGCTCGGCTGCAACGAACGCCTCGCGGTCGGGCGGAAGGTATGGGTCCCGTACGTGACGGAGCATCGTCCGGGAAACTTGCAATGTTGACACCGCTCACGTATGCGAGGAGGCCCCGCGGCGCGAAGCGCCGCGGGGCCTCAGCCCGCCTGCCACCGACTATACGCTAGTTGCGGCCCCTGCCTTTCCCATTTCCATTGCCGCGGTTGGACCTCGTGTTCGATGCCTTGTTGTTCCCTCGCCGGTTGTCGTTCACAACCCGCGAGCGTGGCCGTTCTCTGTCCGACCTCGACCAGATGTCATCGTCGCCGAGTCTGGCAATGTTGGTCCCTGAGCGCGGATAGCGCGTGTCGAACACGACCATCCGGCCATTACGCGCCCTGCGTGCCCGCTGCACCATGACGGTGCCGTCCTGCAGTCGCACACGTCGCTGATATATCACGCCGTTGCGATCTCGGCCGACCTCGTACCAGGAGCCAAGGTCCCTGCGATTGTCATAACGGCAATCCACGTCGCCGGCGCGGCGGCCGAAGATGATGTCGCCCAGTGTCGTCTGCGACCGCTCGTACTGGCAGTCACGCGACCCGCGACTGTTCCTCCCCTGGCCGGGGAAGGGAGTGCGATCCCCATAGATGATGCGCGAGTTGCGAGGTGCCCGTGCCCGTGCCGTGGCACAGTCGGTCGCACGCGGCTGACGACCTGGTGCGACCCCGTCGATCCAGATCCGACACATACCCGGCGGCGGACGATGCCCGGGAGGGACATCCCTGGCAGCGACCATTATCTGCGCGTCGGTGGCGGTAGCCCCAATTGCGAGCAGCCCGACTGCAGCGGTGAGCGCGAGCTTCATCATCAAGTCCTCCAGTACAGCGTTAGTCTCTGCCGGACTTGCGCCCACCCTTCTTCGCTGGCTGCGCCCGCTGCTTCGGCCTTTCGTCGCCAAAGACGACCCGGCCGTTCGCGGGACGATTGCGCAATGCCGACGCACAATCGGTCGGCGCGGGCTGTCTGGACCCCGGCACGCCCTCAATCCAGATCCGGCACATGCCGGGAGGTGGCTTGAACTGCGTCGAAGCCTCAGGCCGTACCCGCTCGCGCTCCTGCTTGCCCCGCTGAGCGTTCGCAACGCCAGGGACGACCAGCGCAGCGAGAACGACCGCAGTCGCCACTCTCGCGCGAATCGCCAGCGTCAGGTGCCCAAGTCCGTTCTTCATACCGGCCCAAAAGGCACAGCGGGTGCCATCGTGTGCATGTTGCTAACTCGTTCAGTGATAACATCTTACGCTATGGGGTACTTCCCCGCCCAGTGTCCTTCTGTCCTCTGTGGGTGACAGAATCGGGAGTCAATCCCCAAAGGAGATTCCCGTGGACCGGGCAGTCAGTACGACATCGTGTGCTGGATCGACCCGCTTCGGCTCGCGCAGGACCTCGTCGATCGGAAGATAGACGATGTGGGGGGACTGGAGCGCAACCATGTGGCCCCACTTCTCAGCGGCGACGGCCCGAACCGCTGCCGCACCGAAGCGGGATGCCAGCAGCCTGTCATACCCCGTAGGCTGCCCCCCGCGCTGCAGATGCCCGAGAGTCAGCGAGCGGCACTCCTTGCCTGTGCGCATTTCGATCTCGATCGCAAGCTCGTCCGCCACACCACCCAGCCGCGGCTTCTCACCCGGCAGGGCAGCCGCCCGGAACGACGGCTCTCCGTCGCGGGGGAACGCGCCTTCGGCTACGACCACGATCGAGAAGCGGCGTCCCGCGCGATCGCGTGCGTTCACTTTGTCGCAGACCTTCTGCACGTCGAACGGAATCTCCGGGATCAGGATTACGTCCGCAGTTCCTGCGACCCCGGAGTGCAGCGCGATGAATCCCGTGTCGCGCCCCATCACTTCCATAACGATGACCCTGTCGTGCGACTCGGCCGTGGTGTGCAGTTTGTCTATCGCTTCGAGAGCCGTGTTTACAGCGGTATCGAACCCGAACGTCGTGATCGTTCCACTCACGTCGTTGTCGATCGTCTTGGGCACGCCGACGATTTTCAGACCCTTCCGGCAGAGGCCCTGAGCGATTGCGAGCGACCCATCGCCGCCTATGGAGACTATTGCGTCTATCCCCAGTTTGCGCGCGTTCTCAATCAGCTCGCCTGAGCGATCGATCTTCTCCATCGAACCGTCAGGCCCGCGCACTTCGTAAGCAAGGGGATTCCCCCGGTTCGTCGTGCGCAGAATCGTGCCACCCAAGTGTGCGATCCCGCGCACGGTCTCCGCGGTAAGGGGGATGACTTCGTCCTCTCCAAGCAGTCCGGCGTACCCGCGCTTGATGCCGAGTACGTCCCAGCCCTTGTCGAGAGCGGTGAGAACGGCTGCCCGGATCACAGCGTTGAGTCCGGGGGCATCGCCCCCTCCTGTGGAGAGAGCTATTCGCAATGTCGTGTGATCATCTGTCAGCCCTCAGGTTCGGACCGCAGCAAGCCGACAACTTCGCCGGGATGGGCATGCCGCCTGAGCTTCGATTTCTGGAAGACTGGCGTGCCGTCACGCACCACCTCGAAGCGTCCGCCGGACGAGGCGATCAACTCCACTTCCGCGTCCGGGAACTCGTTTCGTATCTCGGCCGCCAAACTGGAGGCCCGCGGCTCGTAGTTTCAGACCGTGCAGTACTCGATGCTGATCTTCATCGTCGCCCCGCTGGAGTGGATTGCCGGAATCAGGCTGCTGTGATTCCTGGGTTGGCGGCAGCATGCTGCCGGTCGCGCTCGTCCGATGCAGCAATTCGCCCTGCAATATGCTACATCCGCTCCACCGATCTGGAGAGGTCGCCATGCGGCGTGGGATTACGCTCATCGAGCTGGCTCTGGCTATGGCAATCGCCGGCCTCGTCATGACCGTGGGTGTCTCAGGTTCCCGGAAACTCGTGAACGGGATGAGCGTTCGGGCGGCCACGGGCGAGGCACACACGCTGTTCGGCGCCGCACGCCAGCTCGCCATCCTTCGCGGCCAACGGGTCACGTTGCAGATTGACACCGCCCGGGCGCAGTTAGCCATCCTCGCAGGCGCCGACACGCTGCGCCTCCGGGAGCTCGGGGAGGTGCATGGGGTGAGACTGGCCGCGACACGGCTCGCCACAACGTACGACGCCAACGGTCTGGGATACGGCGCCTCGAACCTCACGCTCGTCGTCACGCGCGGTCGCGCGGCAGACACTCTGACAGTGTCCAGACTGGGCCGGGTGCGTCGGCAGTAAATTTCCTGCAACCTCTCTCCTGCTGCAGATGACCGATATCACACCGATGCGCGCCGAGCCCGCCAGTGAACCCGACATTCCCACCATCAGCGCGCTCAATAACGCGTTTGCGCCGCAGGGGCTGACACTCATGCGCTCGCAGGAGTTCGTGGAGAATCATCTCGCCGACTACCGCGTGGTTCGTTCACCGGAAGGTGCAGTCCTGGGCTGCGCCGCGCTCGATGACTACTCCCCATCGTTGGCAGAGCTCGTATCGCTCGCTGTCGAGCCCGATGCGCAGGGCCAGGGAATCGGCCGAATTCTGATGGAAGCGATCGAGGACCTCGCGCAGCGGCGCGGCTATCCGGAGATCTTCGCGGTCTCCTTTTCAGAGCGCCTGTTTCTGAGCATGGGGTACTCCGCAAGCAGCATCGTGCAGTATCCGGAGAAGGAGGCACGGTACGCATCAATCGACCGGTCGGAGTTGACCATCGGACGGAAATACTGCTTCAGCAAGCGACTCGGGCGCCGGGTGACTGCCGCCTAGGCGATCTCGGCAAGAAACTCGAGAATCGCGTCGCTCACGATGTCAGGAGTCTCGTCGGCGATAACGTGTCCCGCATCGCGGATCGGCACGACGCGAACCATGGGCAATCGCCGGGCATCCTGCACGACGCGGGTTCGATTCACCAGCCTGTCGCGGGTTCCATAGACGAGCAGTACCGGAACACCGGCGTCGGCGAACGACACAGGGCGTTTCGATCCCCAGTCGAGGCCATGAAGCAGATCGCGCATGGCGGGCGCGAGTTCAGGGTACTGACTCGGCGCCCAGTACTCGTCCACGTCACGGTCCGTCGGTGCGCCGTGTTTCCCATACGACATCCGCAGCAGGCGGCTCACCACCCACCGCCACACCACGTGCGGATAGAGCGGCCGCAGCCATCCAACGGAGAGCAGGCGAGCGAGACGCCAGGCGGGAAGCCCGTGTGTGCCGACAGGAGACAGAAGGACGACCGCGGTCACTCGTCCGGGCAACTCCCCGGCCGTGCGCGCGGCGAGTGCCGCCCCCATCGAGTGCCCTCCCAGAACGAATCCGGACAACTCCAGAGCATCGATTATCTCAACGACGTGGTCCAGCATCGCGTCGGTGGAGTACTCGCGAACGCCGGCCGGCTTGTCCGACAGGCCATGGCCCTTGAGTTCCACCGCGATCCCGCGGTATCCGGCCTCGCATAACCTGGGGAGGACCTCACGGAACATGTACACCGGGCACCCCCAGCCGGGGAGCAGCAGGATTGGCGTGCCCCGGATCGGTCCGCACTCGACAACGCGAACGTTCAGGAGAGAGGGCAAACGCAACCGTTTCACGCGGAAGCGCTCATCGCCCGCCGGGAACATCTTATCCGCAGGCAGCCGGCCGCGGAGAAGGCGTCGCTCGCCGCTCATGCGCGGCGAGCGTTCAGGTGATCTCTATCTCCCGGCCGCTGAGGCGGGCTATGAGACCGATGCGGAACGTGACGTCCGCCCAGCGCGAATCGCCGCTGGCCGAATCGGCGAGGGGGAAAAGCGGCCAGACAAATGGGCTCTTGCTTTGCGGCATCTCCATTCCCTTGTGCGGATGCCACACTCCTTCTCCATTGCGATCTTCGATGAACCGCTCGAAAAGTTTGGACCAATTCTCGTTCCGCTTCAGAAAATTCAGTCTCGCCATCGTCTCCAGCCACATCAGCGCGAAGGGCACATCCGCGTCCACGGCGTTCCGGTGCGGAAGACGGTCGCCCAGCACCAGCTGAGGCTGCGGCACGATGCGCTTGCCGCAAACCTGCGCTGATTCCTGCCGCGGCAGCGGGTGCGTCAGGTAATCGTATAACCGGTTCACAGTCACGTAATGCTCGTGCCGAAGCAACGGCATGTACGCAAGCATTCGAAGACTGTGGAAGGATGGCGGATAGGCTTCCGCGGCCAGCACCTGCCTGTTGCCCACGCGGATCCATGGTTTTTCGGCCAGTGGTGATGCGAGATAGGTCTCCAGCCGGTCTATGATCCGCCGCGCCGCGCCAAGCAGGCGCGGATCACCCTCGAATCCAGCCTGAGCAAGCGTGGCGGCTGCCGCCTCGCGCAGAATCGTGCGACCGCGACGAATGAACTCCTCGTCCGGGTTCCGCACACCGAGTTCGTGCAGCAGCGAGGGATCGTCGTCCTCCGCAAGGAGTCGGAACAGCAGTCTCCTCGCGTGCAGCATCGGCGGTGTATCTGCAGCAAAACCGTATTCGAGCAACCGTTGCACGGCGGGTATCGTACCCACTCCCTTGAAGCTCTCTGCACGTCCAGCCGGCACGGACAACATGCGTTCGTTCCAGCGGCCATCCGGTTGCTGCGTAACGGCGAGCAGGAGTGCGCCACGGGAAGCCAATGGAAGGCCCGACGTGAGATTTTCTGCTGTCGGGTCGCGCATCACGTCAGCGAATGCCCTATAGTGAAGCGCTGGAGCATCCTGCTCGAGGAGCCAGCCCATGGGGAACGTGACCGCGGGTGGGGTAAGCTGCTCCTCCGACGGCGGTGCCACGAGGAGCGGTTCGGTCAAGATAGGCGCAGGCGGTTGAGGTTCGTTGATAACGGGACCCCCGCGCTGGATAGCGGGCCCGGACGGTCTGCTGGAGGCGCGGTAAGAATAGCAGCTTTCACACTGACCGCTAGAGACGGAGGCAACTCCTTGCAGTATAAGCACTTAAGAAGTCGGGCAAGAGCCGCCCGCCCGATTCGCGCGGGTGAATCCCCCCGGCACCGCCACTGACTGATGAGAGGTGAGTTCGTCGATGTAGGCGGAACGCGCCTTTACTACTATGCGGCTGGCACCCGCGGATCAGGGGCGCCCGTTCTGCTGATTCACGGGTTTGCGACCTCCGGGCACCTGTGGCGGCAGGTCGTTCCATCGATTCCGGCCGGACATCGCGTGATCGCGGTTGACCTTGCTGGCCACGGCCGGAGCGAGGCGGACTATTCCAGCGCCTACGGACCTGACGCACATGCGGCGCTGCTCGTGCGTCTGCTGAAGGAGCTCAGCAGCGGTCCGGTGCACATAGCCGCGCACGGTTTCGGTTGCGAGATCGCACTGGCCCTGAGTTCGGACCCGTCACAAGTGATTTCCGCGCTGCTCGTTTCACCGGCGGGACTCGATCAGCGCTCACCCGCCGTCCCCGCTCCGCGCTCAACCACGGCGCTCGCGCTCCGGCTTCCCTGGGCAACGCCAGGTACCGGGCTTCTGAAGCGCCACCTCGCACGCGGCTACGCCAGCTCCGCAACCGCAGCTCACTCGCTCCCTCGCCATCTGCAGTGGTTCAGGGACCGGTCCCGTCGTACCGCGCTTGTCGCTCAACTGGACGCCCTCTCAAGCCAGAAGGCTGCCGCTGCCGCTGTGCAGTACCCGTTCGAGATCGTGGTCGGTGGCGGGGATCCCTTCGTGAGTCCGCGGCGCGTCAGCGCGCGTTTTCTCGCACCGAGTCGCGGCACGCTGACCATGCTCGGGACCGAGCGGCACTTCCTCCCCGAGGAAGCGCCGGACACGATCGCGCGGCTACTGGCCCGACTGCTGGATCACTGACGCAGCACTGTCCGGTACAGGCGGTGCGCGACGCACGCTGTCCGCCCGAAGGCTGTCAACCCGGGCGCGCCTGGCCGAGTCCTCAACGACGCGGCGCTTCGCTTCGAGCAAGGCGGCCTTCGGCTTCAGGGCGCCGAGCGTGTATCTGCTCCCGGGGTTCCACAGGATCCAATCCGGGTAGCCGTTTGCGTACCCAGCTTCGATCTGCGCTCTCACCTCTTCCACCCCATATCGCGGCGGGCCCATCGTGAAGTCCTGGTACCAGGGGATGATCCGGCCTGCATTGCGGATAGGCGCAGTGCGGCGCGTGACGTCCTGCATGGCGCGATCGATCGTCGCGTACGGTCGTGCGTTCGGATTCCCGATACCGTAGGTACCCGGTGCAAAGTGCGACGGATAGTTCATGGGCAGGATCGCGTCGGCCTGGTCCACGAACAGCTCCCACTTCTGACCGATCCCCATGTCGGTCGTGTCGGTGGCGGTGAGCCCGAAGACATCGATCGTCATTCGTATTTCCTTCTTCCGCAGCAGCTCGCGGGTGTATCCGAGCTGCTCGCGAATCAGCTCCGCACGCGTCCTTCCCTGGGCAAGGGGAAAAACGCTCTCGCGAACGAAGTTCCTCTCGTCCGGGAATCTCACGTAGTCGAGCTGTACCTCGCTGAATCCGAGATCGTACGCCTCCTCGGCGAGGTCGGCTGCGTACTTCCAGACCTCGCGCTGGTGAGGGTCGAGCCACGGCAGCCCGCTCTTGTCGAGCCATGGCTGGAGGTCGGCTCTCCGCTTGATTGCCCACTCGAGGCGGGCGCTCGCGAGGAGCGGATCCTTCACGACTACTATCCGGGCGATCGGGTAGATATCGTGCGCGCGCATCGTGTCGAGGAGGGCGCGGACGCGGGTGAGCGACATCGGATTGATGGTGTCTGCGCCGATCTCCCGTGCCAGCGGCACACGGGATCGGTACAGGACGAGCCCGCGGTCGTCCTTCACGTCGATCACGAGCGAGTTGATCTCCGTCGTCTTCGCCACGTCGATGAGGGCATTGATGCGCCGCCCGACGGCCGCCCAGCGATTCACATACAGACCGCGAACCACGCTGGGGGTCGGGACGCGCTCGATGCGCTCGATCGCAGGTTCATCCGTGAATGCGGCCTGGCTGTCTGCCGTCAGCGTCGCCGCCTGTGCCGGAGTAATGGCGCCCTGCTCGGCCGAGGGCTCGGTGCCTGCGCACGCGGAGCTGGCGAACGCCAGCAGGCCACAGATCGTGCTAATCCGCACCATGTCCGTCGCGACCGATCGAGCGCACTTCGGATGCCGCGTCCAGGACGTGTCCGATCTCACGCGCGAGCGCATGCGCTTCCTGCGTGGCAGACGTGACATTCTCGAGCGCGGACTGCACCCCCGCGGATCTTAGCTTCACCAGCTGCAACCTGAGATTCTCCAGGGAAAGTGACGCGCTCTCGAGCTGCGCCCGAATGACCGTTCTGCGCTCAAGCAGGTCGTTGAGCGAGTCACGCTGTCGCTTCAGAAGCACGACGGTGCGCGAGTCCCTGCCCTGCTGTTCTGCCTGAGCGATGCGCGCGTCGAGCGCTACGGCGGCGCCCGGAGCAACTGCGGCGTCCAGACGGGAGATCGTAACCGAGAGCAGGCGTATTCGTTCCACCAGGCGCTCCACTGTCGGCATGACGTCAGGAATCAGCTGCCTGTCGGCCGGAGAGAGGGAGGAGACGAGCTCAGCCAGCTCCATTCGGGTGCGCTCCGCGTGAACGGCTGCTCTCGGAAGGACTTCCCCCGGCAGGACCCCCCTCACGGGCGCTGGCTGGGACGGCCGTTTCCGCTCGCGACCGAAGATCTCCGCAGTCCGCACACCATCGGCCCACAGCCCCCCGAGCCGGTGGGCGAGCGAGATGCTGAACCCTATCGCAGGAAAAACGACCCAGGGAAAGAACGGAGTGGTAGCGACATTGACGGCGCCAAGGACTGTCAGCACGGCCGCGCTTCCGCCAAGCCTGCGACGGAAGTCAGCAACCCTCTCGTCCACGCTCCCGCGAGTGCCCGCGCCGCCGCCAGCGCGGGCACTCGCGCTGCGTGCTGGTGTGTGCGCCATGGGTGCCGCCTTCAGCGTGCCGCGACGCCCGCACGCGCGGATTCGTCTACGGCCTGGACGAAGCTGTCCACGTCGCGTGCAAGCTGCATCGCCTGTTCGGCGACGAGCGTTACCTGCTGATAGCTCTGGGTCCCGCTGTGCAGTCGCAGCACGTCGAGCCGGACGTTCTGCAGGGCGATTCTGCAACTCTCGAGTTTCGCCCTGGAATCGTCCCGGCGCGCGCGGAGGTCCACGAGCCCTCGGCGGCGCCGACGCAGCCCCGCAAGGCGCCGGACACGCTGTTCACTTGCCGCGTGATCGAGTGGATTGGCCGCGGCCTCCAGGGTCGCGATCTCCCGGTCGGTCTCGGTGAGTTGCGAGTTCACATCGTGCCTGTCGAGGGTGGCGACGGTGCGCGACAGCGCCTGGATGCGTTCGTACAGAGCGTCGGCCGACGGGCCGACGTCCCGCAGCATCTCACGGTCCTCTTCCGACAGCTGATTCAGCAACCGGTACACTTCGTCGCGATCGGCGCGCGCGCGCGCTACTTCCGGCGTCATCGCCGCGGTTTCGGCGCGGGATGCCGGGGTGCGGCTCGTTGCCGCGCCCGGAGACAGCGTGCCCCGTGCGCCCGCGCCAAGCCGTCGCTGCTGCCGGACGCGCTCACGCACCTCTGCGCGCTTCTTCTCATCGAAGATCGCCCGCGCCTCGTCGATCTTCTCCGCGGCGACGTCGGCGAACAACCGATCGCGCGGCTGCCTGAATACGTCGCGCCAGTCGTACCCTGCCGCCCACAACTTCGAGTACTGCACTGCCTTCACGACGGTCCAGATCGCGAAAATGGGACCTCCGATGTCGAACCCGGCAAAGAGATCCAGCGGCAGCAGCACTGCATTCACGGCTATATACGGCGCAAGCGACCGCCTGAACTTCCGCACCGGTCCCGCGTCCCAGCGCACGACATCGTCCGGCGTGGGGGCTGAAACGCCGCGATCATAGTCCGGAGGCGCGGGTGCGGTCATCGGGTACTTCGCCGGTGCGTGGGTACCCGGCGGAGTCCCCCCGGGGATCGCCCAGTCGGCAGTACTGCGTGGGATCTCTCCGCTCTGCAGACCAAGTACGAGTGCGGAGGCGCTCGGCAGGCGATCGTCGGGTCGCTTCTCCAGGCACAGCATCACCGCGCGGGCAAGATCGTCCGGCAGATTCGGGCACCGCTCCGTGATAGGCTGCGGGATCTCGGAGAGATGCTTCACCAGCATGGCAGGCGTGTTCGGCGCCTGAAACGGGAGCTCCCCGCTGAGCATCTGGTAACCAACGACACCAAGCGAGTACAGGTCGCTTCGTCCGTCTATCTCACGGTCGCCGGCTGCCTGTTCCGGAGACATGTAAGCGGGAGTCCCGAGCGCCATTCCAGTGGCCGTCAGCCGCGATCCCGCGGTCTCGGTCACCGCCCGCGCGATACCGAAGTCCGTCACCATGACTCTGCCGCTCTCTGAGTCGATGAGTATGTTGTCCGGCTTGATATCGCGATGCACGACCTTGCGGGCGTGGGCGTAGGCGAGCGCGTCGGCGACGTCACGGATGATCCTGCGGGCTTCTTCCGGATCCATCGGACCGTGATCGTGCAGGATCTTGGCGAGGTTGTCGCCCTGCACGTAGGCCATGATGAAATACACGATCTTCTCGTCCTCTCCGACGCTGAAGATCGGTACGATGTTCGGATGCCCGAGCTGGGCAGCTGTTTCCGCCTCGCGCAGGAAACGCGACCTGATGTCCGACCTGTAGGCGAGCTCCGGCGGGAGCAGCTTGACGGCGACGTCACGCTTGAGACGGCGATCACGCGCGCGGTATACGATCCCCATCCCGCCGCGGCCGATCTCCTCCTCGAGCTCGTAGTTGGCCGCGAGCGCGCGCGACACCTGCGTGCGAAGCTCGAAATCTGAAGTTGTAGGAGTCGAGTCGGCCAAGTAGCTGCTGCGCGTAAGGGGGTGTGGTACCTCACCGCCCCGAAAACAGGCGGCGAAGTGCTCCGAAGTGCCTCTATTGTAGCACTGGCGCCACTTCCCCAACAGCGCGGCGCCGTAACGGCAGCGAATCGCGCCACTGCGGCGAGGTCCCCGACGGCTGCACGCCCCTTTGGCGCACCCGGCAAGACCGGATCCTGCATCAGCTGGCCCAATCATATGTACGGACCGCGTGCCACTTACGAAACGGCACGACAATCGCCAGCATCAGGGGCGGCCTCAGCGCCGCAGCGCGCGCCGCCAGGAGAATACGACAGCAGAATGACTCAACGTCAGACGCTTCCAGTCCTGCCCCTTCGTGGAACTGTCATTTTTCCCGGACTTACCGCTCCTATAGCGGCAGGCCGCCCGGGCACTCTGCGCGCCATCGAGGCCGCTCTCAAGACAGACAGGCTCGTGTTTGCGGTCGCGCAACGCGACAATACCGACGAACCGACGCCCGACATCCTGTACTCGATGGGTGTCATCGCACGCATCGGCCAGATCCAGCGCGGACTCGGCGGGGTTCAGCTCCTGCTGCAGGGCGAGCAGCGCGCCACGGCTCTGCAGTACACCGAAGGAGAAGGGTACCTGTCCGCGATCGTGATGGCCGCAGAAGAGATGAACCCGATCAATGAGGCGGACCCGGCGTTCATCGCACTCGAGAAGGAAACACGCGAGCGTGCAGCTGAGTTGGGGGAGAAGCGCGGTTTGCCCGAAGAGGTCGTGCACCAGGTGCTGGAGTCGGTCACCGACGCCGGTCGCTTCGCCGATCTCGTCGCGGGCTACATCGACCTTCCAGTCCCAGAGAAGCAGGGCCTGCTCGAGACGCTCAGCGTGGAAGAGCGACTGCGGAAAGTTCTCGTGCACATCCAGCGTCAGGTCGGTCTCCTCGAAGCCCAGGAGGAAATCAAGTCCCAGGTCCAGGAAGAGCTTGGCGAACGGCAGCGCGAGATGTACCTGCGCGAGCAGCTCAAGGCGATCCAGAAGGAACTCGGCGACGACGACCAGTCACGCGAGATCGTGGAGCTTCGCGAGAAGCTCAACAAGCTGGAGTTGCCAAAGGAAGCGAGGGCCGAAGTCGAGAGGGAGCTCGGCAGGCTGGAACGCGCCGGACGCGAGTCAATGGAAGCGCAGGTCATCCGCACGTACCTGGAGTGGATCGCCGAGTTGCCGTGGAATAATCGCTCCGACGATCAGCTCGATCTCAAGCACGCGCACGAAGTTCTGGAAGAGGACCATTACGGTCTGCAGGACGTTAAGGACCGCGTCCTGGAATTCCTCGCCGTGCGCCAGCTCCGCGCGCAGCAGCTCGCGGCCGAGGTGGAAACCGTAGGGGAACTCCCGGCTTCGAAGCTCCAGATCCCGAGGGAGGATGCTACGCCCGCTCTCGGCGGCGACGAAGACGAGCGGCCCATCACCGACACGAAGGAAGCCAAGGCGCGCGCTATGGCGAAGGGACCGATCCTGCTGTTCGTGGGGCCGCCGGGCGTCGGCAAGACGTCGATCGCCAAATCGATCGCGCGCTCACTGGGACGCGAATACGTGCGCGTCGCGCTGGGTGGTGCGCGCGACGAAGCCGACATCCGCGGCCACCGACGCACCTACGTCGGCGCGATGCCCGGCCGCATCGTCCAGGGAATGAAGCAGGCGGGGACCAAGAATCCCGTGTTCCTCCTGGACGAAGTGGACAAGCTCGGCGTGTCGTTCCAGGGCGACCCTGCCAGCGCACTCCTGGAAGTGCTCGACCCTGCGCAGAACGACTCCTTCACCGATCACTACCTCGGCGTGCCGTTCGATCTGAGCGAGGTGCTTTTCATCGCAACGGCGAATTTCCAGCAGAACATTCCCGGCCCGCTGTTCGATCGGATGGAGCTGGTCGAGTTCTCCGGCTACACCGAGCGCGAGAAGCTGGAGATCGCCAAGAAGTACCTGCTGCCGAGACAGCTCGAGGACGCAGGGCTGGCCGACAAGAACGTGGCGATAAGCGACGAAGCCATCACCACGGTGATAAGCGGCTACACCCGCGAGAGCGGAGTGCGCCAGCTCGAGCGCCAGATCGGAGCCGTGGCGCGGAAGATTGCGCGCAAGTTCGCGTCGGGAGAGGAAGCGCCGAGCGAGGTAACCGACGAGCAGGTGCGCGAGCTGCTTGGCAGGCCGAAGGTGCATCCCGAGCACGCGAAGGAGACGAACGAGATCGGAATTGCCACGGGGATGTACTACACGCCGATGGGCGGTGACATCATGTTCGTCGAAGCATCCATCCGCCGTTACTACGGCAATCGTGCGACCGATTCCGACCAGTCCGGTCCGGGCGGTGCCGTATCGCTGATTCTCACGGGCCAGCTTGGCGACGTGATGAAGGAATCGGCGCGCGCGGCATTCACTTACGCGACCAACAACGCCGCGGATCTCGACATCCCCCGAGACCGCCTCGGCGCCATCGAGGCACATATTCACGTGCCTGCCGGCGCCATTCCGAAGGACGGTCCCTCCGCAGGGATCGCGATCGCGACGTCGCTGGTCTCGGAGATGTCTGCCCGCCCCGTGCGGCGCGACGTGGCGATGACCGGAGAGATCACGCTGCGAGGGCGCGTGCTACCGATCGGGGGGCTGAAGGAGAAAGTGCTCGGCGCACACCGGGCTGGGATCAAGCAGGTGATCCTGCCGAAGGCGAACGAGCCGGACATCGAGGACGTGCCGGAGGAGGTGCGCACCGAGTTGAAGTTCCATCCGGTCGAGACACTCCGACAGGTGCTGGACATCGCGCTGCTCCCGGCAGAGGAAGAAGCGCAGAAGCCACTGGAAGCGGTCGCCTGACGGCGACGCTTCCAGCGACTGGGAACAAGGGGGCTCCGCCACCGCACTCCTGGGAGCGACAGTAACTTTCCCCCCCGCTATGCTTCCAGTCGCAATCGTCCAGTTCAAGCCGCGGAAAGGCGACCTCGCCGGCAACCTCGCGCGACTGAAGACCGTTTTCACTCAGCTCGACGGCCTCGATCCGAAACCGAGGCTGATCATTTTCCCGGAAACGGCATTCACGGGCTACTTCCTCGAGGGTGGAGTGCGGGACGTCGCCCTCACCGCTGGAGCGATGGCTGCCGCACTCCAGCACGCCTACATCGAGGCACTGCCAGACGCTGCTCCTGTAGACCTGATCGTCGGGTTCTACGAGCTGTGGAACAAGACGCTGCACAACAGCGCTATCTGCGTGACAGTGGGCGAGGAAGAGCCAGCGATACGCCACGTCCACAGGAAGCTGTTCCTTCCGACGTACGGCCTGTTCGACGAGGAACGATTCGTCGAGCGCGGCCACGAAGTCCGGGCATTCGACGCGGCGGGCACACGTGTCGCGATGCTCGTCTGCGAAGACGCCTGGCACAGCGTGACCGGGATGCTGAGCGCGCTGGATGGCGCGGAGCTCGTCGTCATCCTCGCTGCATCGCCCGGACGGGGGCTCATGCCGGCCGGGAGGGATTCGCGGATGCCGCCCACGCTGGAGCGGTGGGAGCGCCTGGCCCGCGACATCTCGGAGGAGCACGGTGTATTCACCGCGATCGCCCAGCTCACTGGCACCGAGGGAGGAAAGACCTTCCCCGGGGGGTCGGTGATCGTCGGTCCCAAAGGAAACGTGCGCGCTTACGGGCCACTCTGGGAGGAAGGGATAGTTGCCTGCACGCTGGAGTTCTCCGATCTGGCGCGTGCCCGGGCGGACATGCCGCTGCTGAAGGACCTGCAGACGATGTTGCCACATCTGCTGGAAAATTCAGAGCACATCCGACGCGGCACGGCGCCCGAGCTGGAATACGACTCGTACCTCACCGGCGCCAGCGACCGCGCTGCACCCGTGCCGCTGGTTGGCGCGGCAAATGGACGCGCTGACGACGATCTCCTTCCGGTCGTACACGCGCAGGCGAGCCCGAGTGGACCGCCTTCACTCGCGATCGATCCGGTACTGACCACGGACTGGCTGAGTGCCTTCATCCGGGATGAAGTGGAACGGCGCGGATTCAGCCGTGTGATCGTTGCGCTTTCCGGTGGAGTGGATTCGGCGGTCACCGCGTACCTCTCAGCGCGCGCGCTTGGAGCTGAGAACGTGATCGCCCTGCGCCTGCCGTATCGCACGTCGCATCCGGACAGCCTGCACCACGCCCAGCTCATAACGGACGCGCTTGGAATCGAAAGCCACGCGATCGACATCAGTGATGCCGTGGATGCCTTTCTTGCGAGCGAGCCGGATGTGAGCGGCCATCGCCGCGGCAACGTAATGGCCCGCATGCGAATGATCGCCTTGTTCGATCAGTCAGCGAAGTATGGCGCCCTGCCGATCGGGACTGGTAACAAGACCGAGCGACTCTTTGGTTACTTCACCTGGCACGCCGATGACTCACCGCCAATCAATCCTATCGGCGACCTTTTCAAGACTCAGGTGTGGGAGCTTGCGCGCCATCTCGGCGTGCCGGACGTGGTCGTCGCCAAACCACCCTCAGCGGACCTGGTGCACGGCCAGACCGACGAGGGTGACCTCGGCGTCAGCTATCAGACGGCTGACCAGATCCTCAACTGGCTGATCTTCGGTTACAGGCCGGAAGAGATCGTTCGCCACGGCTTCACCGGGGCCGAGGTGGAGCTGGTCGGCAAACGCCTCGCCAGCACCCATTGGAAGCGGAAGCTTCCGACCGTGGCAATGGTCAGCCAGTCGGCGATCGGGGAGTC
>CAZOAT010000050.1:0-17837 GCA_964577965.1 uncultured Gemmatimonadaceae bacterium
TGACTGACGGGAATTGAACCCGCAACCCCCGGAGCCACAGTCCGGTGCTCTAACCAATTGAGCTACAGTCACCAAGAGCCCTGAAACGTAACGATTCCGACCCCCTGAATCAACCGATTCGGGGCTTCCCTTTTCCCTCTCGCGGGTGAGCAGTTACAGACACGGTGTGACGCAGCCATTCAACCTTGGAGTCTATAAATCGTACAAGCCGCATCCGACGGCGAGCTCGTAAGAGCGGCCATCGGTGGTGAGACAGAAGCGTTCGCGCAGCTTGTCAATCGTTATCGGCAGACCTATGCACGCTTCGCGGTTCGGATGCTTGGCGACCGGGACGAGGCAGAGGACGTGCTGCAGCTCGCCTTTCTCCGCGCCTACCGGGGACTCAGCCAGTGCGACGACCCTGAAAAGTTCGCTGGCTGGCTCTACAGAATTGTCGTCAACGAATGCAGGACGTATCTCTCGCGCCGCACCAAGCGCGAGAGACGGTTTTTGGAGGAGTCCAAGGGGGGCGATGCATCCACCGATCACCCGTCAGCAGCTATTGCCATACGCGAGGAAATACTGGATGCTGTGGCAAGGCTCTCGGACGAGCAGCGGGAAGCGTTCCTCCTGAAGCACGTGGAGGAGCTGAGTTATGAGGAAATGCAGCGGATCACGGGAGTCAGTGAATCCGCTCTCAAAATGCGGGTGAAGCGCGCGTGCGAGCGCCTGCGGGAATTACTGGAGGGAGTGCCGAAATGACTAACGAAGTACCGAACGGATCCGCCCGGGCCTCGCAGGAGCCGGATTCAGACCCGTTCATCCGCGAGCTCGCCGCACAGCTGCGCGCGGAGGAAGACGTGAGCGCCGCGTTCGAGGCCCGGGTGATGGCTGCCGTCCGCGAGGAGGCTGCCGTGACCGCTGCTGCGCAAGGGACGCGCACTCGTCCGTGGTGGCGCAGACGGTCCATCCATCTCACTCCTGTCGGCGCACTGGCGCTCGCCGCGAGCCTCGCGGCGGTCGCGTATGTCGGTGCGCGTGCAGTGGACGAGCCGGTGGATGTGACCGGCAGTGGCCGCGCGGTGGCAGCGCAGGAGGCGTCAGCCGGTACCGAGATCGTCCGCTTCGTTTTCGTCGATCGCCAGGCCCGGGAGGTCGCAATCGTCGGCACCTTCAATCAGTGGCGGAAGGACGCGACTCCGCTGCAGGCGACCGGCGTGCCGGGCGTGTGGGCGGTCTCGGTTCCGCTCGAGCCCGGCCGGCACGAGTACGCGTTCGTAATCGATGGCGAGAAGTGGAGTCCCGACCCGCTCGCACCGGGAATAACTGATGAGTTCGGCACCGAAAGCTCGATCGTGAGGATAGGACAGGCATCGACTTCGTCGTGACCTTCTGGTTCAATCCGGGCCCACGACTCCGATCCCCCGTGAGCAGGTTGCGTCGGCGGTGCGCATCCGTCGCGCTTGCGCTAACCGCAGTTGCCCCCACGATCGGGGCGCAGGTAACGGTGGCGCGAATCGACGTGGGGAGCAGCGCCGTGCGCTACGCGGATTCGCTCCGGCTAACGGCCACGTCGCTCACGCCGGTGATCACCGCCGAATGGCCACTGGCAGTCGCTCGGGCGGCGGCAAGCTACTCACGGCTTTCCGGAGGCGGGACTTCCTTTCAGGGAGTCGGCGGTTTCTCACTTTACACCCCGGCGGCTGGTGCCTTCATGGCCGAGCTCGAGGGACTGGGCGGAGGCACACGTACGGACGGCCTCACTACCAGTAAGGTTGTGGGAATCGCACGGGCTCACATGACGCGTCCGCGCGCCGGGGTGTGGCTCGGTGCCGGTGGCGGTACGGCCTCCAACGCCGATCGCCGGCGGCCCACGTGGCTTGCGGAAGTGGGCGGCTGGGCGACTCTGGGCGCGACGCAGGCAAGTCTGACGGTGGCTCCCACGACGGTCGAAGACAGCATCCATTATACGGACGTCAACCTCGCAGCCCGGGCCACTCTTCCACGGCTGGAGCTGACCGTCACGGCGGGCACCCGCTCAGGCACGCAACCTGAGATCTTCGGCACTCCGGTGAAGGCGTGGGCGAGCGGGACCATCGTTTCGTGGATTACAGGGAGTGTCGCTATCGTGGCCGGCGGAGGTCGCTATCCTGTGGACCTTACCCAGGGATTCCCCGGCGGCACCTACGGCTCGGTTGGACTCCGCCTGGCCGCGAGGCTCGGGGGGGACCCCCAGAACGAGCCGAGCCGGGCTCTGCCGGAACCACCCATCGAACCGGCCGCGGACGCCGCCATCGGAAACCTTGCGATCGCGAGTATTGGCGGGAACCAGCGGCTCTTGTGCGTGCGCATCCCCGAGGCGGGAAGCGTCGAGCTCGCTGGCGATTTCACCGCGTGGCGCGCCGTACCGCTCGCGCGACGACCCGATGGCTGGTGGAGCACAGTACTGGAGATAGAACCAGGGGCGTACGAGACCGGACTACGTGTCGACGGTGGCCGGTGGATCGCGCCACCTGGCCTGACCCCGATCAGGGACGAATTCGCGGGAGAAGGGGGGATTCTCATTGTTCCCTGATCAGCGCCCGTTCTTCCGTGCCCCTAGGGGCAGATGTGACGCGCCCGGGGTCTGGGGGAGTCAATCCATTGGGTCGATGCGTGCAGCCCGTAGCGGCGGGCCCCTGTACGCGCGGCCGACCAAATCCCATATGAAAAAGACGCTCCTTCTTGCGCTGATTGCGTTCGGCATCACACTCCCCGGTCTGTCGTCGGCGCAGACCGCAGCTGTTGACCCTTCCGATCGGTTGAAAGAGGTTCTCCCGCCCGATGTCGCGGAGCGGGTTCTGGCGACGATTGCCGAAGCCCGCGCGCGTGAGCTTCCCGCGGACGCGCTGGCCAACCGGGCGCTGAAGTTCGCCGCCCGTGGCGTGGATCCGCTCGACATCGAGCGATCTCTGTACGACCACGCACTCCGACTCGACGAGACCCGCAGCGTGCTGAACGCCGCACGCGGCGGACGTGCCAGCGATGAGGAGGTGGAAGCCGGAAGCGAGGCCCTTCGGATGGGGGCGGATGCAGAAAACATCAGTGAGCTCGCCAGGAGCGCCCCCTCCGGGCGCTCGCTCGCGGTCCCCCTGTTCGTGCTGGGCAGTCTCGTGGACAGAGGGCTTCCCGCGGATCAGGCGCTCCGACGCGTCCTCGACCGTCTGCAGGCGCGAGCCACCGACTTACAGCTGGAGCAATTGCCCGCGCAGGCCGGTGTCGGTCCTCCTGCTCCGGGTGTCCCTAAGGGTCAGGGAAAGGGTCTGAGTAACCGACCTGGGAGCGCTTCGGGCGGTGCCGGCCTCGGTCCAGCCGGCACCGGCGGACGGCCCGTCAGTCTGCCACCAAATCCCGGAAAGGGGCAGGAGAAAGGCAAGGGCCCCGAAGGTCCTCCCGGTCAGCCGTAGTACAGCGGCGCGAGGAGGCACAAACGAAACCGGGGTCGCAGCAGTCTGCCACCCCGGTTTTGCCTTACGCGGAAGATGCAGTTCTTCGCGCGGTCTTAGTTCTTCGCGCGGTCTATGTACTCGCCGGTTGCAGGGTTCACCCTGACGCGCTCGCCGGATGAGACGAAATCCGGCACGTTCACCGTGACTCCGTTTTCCAGCCTGGCCGGCTTCTTCGACGCACTTTTCGTCGCTGTCTTCATCACCGGTGCCGTCTCGATGACCTCGAGGACCAGCGCGTTGGGGAGGTCGATCCCCACCGGGCGTCCGTCGTAGTACTCGGCGATGATCTTCATCCCAGGCTGCATCCACTGCGCTGCGTCGCCCAAAGCCTCGTCATCCATCTCCAGCTGGTCGTAGTTCTCGGTGTTCATGAAGTGGTACGTGTCGCCACCCTTGTACAGGAACTCCAGCTCGTGCGTCTCCATGGAGGCCTTTTCCACCGAATCGGACGCGCTGAACCGATGGTCGAAGCTGGAGCCGGTACGGAGGTTCTTGAGCTTGGTCTGCACCATCGCCCGGAGGTTGCCCGGAGTGTGATGGCGGAAGTCAACAACACGCACGGGCTCACCGTTGAAGACGAGAACCATGCCGCGGCGGATCTGAGTGGCGGGCATTGCCATAACTGCAGCGGTTAGCGGTTAGGGACTGCGGTGGAGGCGGCGTAAGTAACGGCCGCGTCAGCACTTGAAGTTACTCGCGGCGAGTCGGGACTACAATGCGGTGAAGATTCTCACCGCTCAGCGCATCCCTCCTGCAACCACCACGGGTTTGAGAGCAGCCCAGATTGTCTCGGCGACACGCTCCGCGCCCGCAATGTTCGGATGGATGCCGTCCGGCTGGTTCATCTCCGGCACGGCGGCCACACCATCCAGTAGAAACGGGACAAGAGTTGCGCCCGTTTCACTGGCGATAGCTGGATACATCGCCCGGAAGCGTGTCGTGTAATCAACTCCGAAGTTGGGTGGGGCCTCCATCTGAGCGAGCAGAATGCGAGCGCCCGGTTGTGTGCGTCTGATGCGCTGAATGAGCGCCGTGATGTTCTCACGCGTGGAGTCAATGTCCAGCGCGCGGAGACCGTCGTTCGCGCCGGTCTCCACCACCACCACATCGGCCGGTGAGCGCAGCACCCATTCCGCGCGCCGGAGCGCACCGGCCGAGGTCTCGCCGCTGAGGCCGGCGTTCACGACTCTGATCGGCAGGTTCTCACTCTCGGCCAGTCTTCCGACGACCGCCGGATACGCGCGCTCCGGCGCGAGACCCAACCCGGCCGTCAGGCTCGTCCCGATGAACACCACTGTCGGCGTATCCGCAACGCCTGCTACGGGCGGAGGAACGGCGACCGCCTGCTCACGCTCCGTGGGCGCCGATTCATCGATATTCATCGCATACGGCTGCCGTGAGTCCGCGTCGCTGCCCATCTTTTCTCGCTCAGCGCACGCCGCGGCAATCAGCAGCAACGGAAACGGAAACAGTCTCATGCTCGAAGCGAAGGACCTCACGAAGGAATTCGATAGTGGAGGGCGACCGTTGATCGCCCTTCGCGATGTGACCTTCACAATATCGCAGGGCGACTTCGTGGCGATCGTGGGGCCATCGGGGAGCGGCAAGACCACGCTGCTGGGATTGCTCGCCGGTCTCGATACCCCCAGCCGGGGAGAAGTGATCCTTGACGGCGTGGGGCTGAACAGCCTCGGCGAGGACGAACGTGCTCGTCTGCGGGGACAGAAGGTGGGATTCATGTTCCAGAACTTTCAGCTCATCCCGTCGCTCACGGCGGTTGAAAACGTCCAGGTGCCGCTGGAGCTTGCGCCACGGAATGGCCGCGTGTCTGCCGCCGAGTCGCGGGCGCGGGAGGTCCTGGCGCGAGTGGGACTCGCCGACCGGGCGCACCACTTCCCCACCCAGCTCTCGGGCGGCGAGCAGCAGCGGGTGGCACTGGCGCGTGCGTTCGTCAATGAGCCGCGCATCCTCTTCGCGGACGAGCCGACGGGCAATCTCGACGGACGCACCGGCGAGCGCATAATCGAGCTCATCCAGTCGCTCAACCGCGAAGCGGGAGTCACGATCGTACTGGTGACGCACGAAGCGCGCGTGGCCGGACGCGCGGGAAGGATGATCCGGCTGGCTGACGGTGCCGTTGTGGAGGACGTGGCAGCGCGGACTGGCGAGACGGCCGAGCTAACGTGAGCTGGCGCACGCTCGGCTCTCTGGCGTGGCGCGAGAGCCGCTCCGCGCGGCGGCGCCTGCTGCTTGCAACCTCCTCGATCACGCTCGGTGTTACCGCGCTCGTGGCGATCGATTCGTTTGCCGCGAACGTGAGTCGCTCTGTCCGCGAGCAGTCGCGCACCATACTCGGTGGTGACATCTCGCTGCGGTCGAGGCGCGGCCTGGGAGATACCGCCACGAAGCTGCTCGATTCGCTGGAGCGCGAAGGGCACTCCATCGCGCGGGAGACGAGCTTCCCTGCGATGGCCGTCCTCACCCGGTCGGGAGCGACACGCCTGTCGCAGGTGCGCGCGGTCACGGACTCCTTTCCGCTCTACGGCGGCATCACCACGGAGCCCGCCGGACGCTGGTCTCTGCTGCGTACCGAAGCCGTCGCGATCGTGGATCCGGGGCTGCTGATTGCGCTCGACGCCGCAGTGGGCGACACGCTCGGTATCGGACTGGGAAGATTCGTCATCGCCGCCACGGTACGCGATGCACCAGGAGTTCCCGAGTTCGCGCAGGTGCTTGGACCGAGGGTATTCATCGCCGCCCGGTATGCACCGGAGACTCAACTGCTCCTGCTGGGAGCCACCTCCGAGCACGAGGCGTTCATACGAACGACCGGAGATCCGGAGCCTCTCGTGCGGGAACTGCGGGGGCAATTGCGTGGCGAAGGGGTGCGGGTGCGCAGCGCAGAAGACGCCGAGCGCGGACTCACCGAAGCGATCGACCAGCTGCGGCAGTTCGTGGGCATCGTTGGCATGGTCGCGCTGCTCCTCGGCGGGCTCGGGGTGGCCAGCGGAGTGCACGCATTCGTCGCGCGGAAGATCGACACGGCTGCGGTGCTGCGGTGCCTTGGCGCAAGCAGTCGGCAGGTACTCGGCATGTATGTCTCCCAGGCTGCGATCATGGGAGTGATCGGAGCGGCGATCGGAGCAGTGCTGGGCGTCGCCGTACAGATGGTGCTCCCGACACTGGTCACGGGGCTGCTTCCGGTGGACGTGACAGCCAGGCCGGAGCCGCGGGCGATTCTGATCGGGCTCGGCGTCGGCGCCTGGGTCGCCCTGATATTCGCGCTGCGACCGCTGCTGGCGCTCCGCCACGTGTCGCCTCTGCAGACTCTGCGGAGGGACGTGGACTCCCGGGTGCTGCGGATGAACCGCGATCCAGCGGGTCTCGTCGTCACGTTCGCGATCGTGGCGAGTGTGCTGGGAATAGCCTACGCCCGCTCGAGCGAGCCGCGGTTTGCGGTTGCCATGGCCGCAGGTACCGCTGTCGCCATCACCCTGCTGATGGGGAGCGCCGGGTTGCTCTCGTGGCTTGCCCGGCGGTTCGTGCGGGCCCGGTGGCCTTACGTCGTGCGGCAAGGGCTTTCCAATCTGTACCGCCCGGGCAACCAGACGCGCGCGGTGATGCTGGCGCTGGGGTTCGGCGCGTTCCTCGTGACCACGCTGCAGGTGGTTCAGTCCAGCGTGCTCCGACGGTTCGATTTCGCGGCGGCAGAGACGCGGGCGAATACGGTCTTCTTCGATGTCCAGGAGGACCAGGTGGCCGGCCTGGATTCGATAGTGCGTTCGGGCGGAGCTGAGGTGCTCCAGACAGTACCCATCGTGACCATGCGGGTCGCCAGCATTGGTGAGAGGCGGGCGAGCGAGATCCTCGCGGACACCAACCGCGTGCCTGGACAGGGAAGATGGGCGCTGCGATGGGAGTTCAGATCCACCTATCGCGACTCGCTCGCAGCCGGCAATCGGATAGTCGAAGGTGAGTGGTTCAGCGCGACGGCGCCCGATGAGGGCATAGCCGAGATCTCTCTGGAGCAGGACATCGCGCGGGACCTTCGCGTGAGAGTCGGGGACGTGATCACCTGGGACGTACAGGGAGTCGAGATTCCGGCGCGCGTGACCAGCCTGCGGGAGGTCACATGGGCGAGGTTCGAGCCGAACTTCTTCGTGATCTTCCGTCCGGGGACACTGGACGACGCACCCAAGCAGTTCGTGATCGTAGGAAGGACGGACGGCCCATCAGCCACAGCGCTACTGCAACGGAGCGTTGTGGCGAGGTATCCGAACATCTCCAGCATCGACCTGTCACTCATAAGGGAAACGGTGGACCGGATCGTCGGCCGGGTTTCGGCAGCAATCCGCTTTCTTGCGGTACTTGGGCTGGCGATGGGGATCCCCGTGATGCTGAGCGCGATAGCCGCAACCCGGCGTGAGCGGGTGCGGGAGGCCGTGCTGCTCAAGACGCTGGGCGCGACGCGTGGTGTCGTTGCCCGGATAATGGCAGCGGAGTATCTCGCACTCGGTCTGCTCGGCAGTCTCACGGGAGTACTGCTGGCAACTGCGGCCGCATGGGCGCTGGTCCGGTACGTGTTCGAGCTGCCCTTCGCCGCGGCGCTGGTGTGGCCGGCAGCGATCGTGGTGACGATGACCGCGCTCACGATGGTCATCGGTATGCTTGGAGCACGGGAGGTATTCGCGCGCACGCCGATGGATGCGCTGCGGGAGAGCTGAGTGCGCGGGGCGGCAGCAGTCACCTGCCGCCGGAGGCTTGCTAGCTCTTGTGCCTGAAGGTGATCCGGCCGCGCGTAAGGTCGTACGGCGATACCTCCACCGTGACGCGATCCCCCTGCAATACGCGGATCCGGAAGCGCCGCATGTTGCCGGCGAGGGTGGAGAGCACTTCGTGCCCCGTGTTGACCGCAACGCGGAAAGTCGCGTTGGGGAGCACCTCGACCACGGTGCCTTCCAGTTGGATTGCGTCCTGTTTAGCCACAGAACAAGGATAATGCGCGCACAGAGCTTCCGGCGTCAAATGGCTCGAGAACTGCACCGACGGGTATATTGATACGTCCGCTCCGTCAAACGCGGGAGAAGCGATGACCGCCGTACACGAGCCGAAGGCAACCCCTGAAGGTCTCACGACCACCAAGGCGCCCTTCATAGAGCAGGCGCAGGGTCGCGGTGAGCTGTACATCCATCAGCCGTACGAACTGTATAGTGACGCCAACCACGAGGCGTGGCGCCGGTTGTACGCCCGGATGCACGACCGGTGGCTGAAGTACGCCAACCAGCGGTTCCTGCAGGGGCTGGAGACGCTCTGCCTCACTCCGGAGAAGGTACCGAAGCTGGACGACGTGAACCGCTTCATGGCACCGCGGACCGGTTTCCGGGCGAAGCCCGTAAGCGGCTATGTGCCCGCTTTCCTGTTCTTCGACTGCCTCCGTCGCCGCGAGTTTCCGACGACGATAACGATCCGCGACGGTGCTACGCTCGACTACCTGCCCGAGCCGGACATCTTCCATGACATTGCGGGTCACGTGCCAATGCACACCGACCCGGCGTTCGCCGATACGCTCGTGAAGTTCGGTGAGGCGGCGCACACGGCGGTGGAGCTGGTGGCCGCGGTGAAGGACGAGGAAGAAAAGGTGCGCCGCACGACCAGCATCATGAAGGCGATGGCGCGCTTCTTCTGGTTCACGATCGAGTTCGGCCTGATGCGGGAGGACAGAGTACTCAAGGCCTACGGGAGCGGTCTCCTGTCGTCCTACGGGGAGCTGAAGCACAGCATCGAATCACCCGACGTGCAGCGGTTCCCGATGCAGCTGGAGTGGGTGGTCAATCAGTATTTCGAGATCCACCATTACCAGCCACTTCTGTTCACGGTCGACTCCTTCGACCACCTTTTCGACCTGGTTGGGGAGCTGGAGCGCTGGATGAAGGATGGGAAGCTGAACAACGTGTCGCCCGGTGAGCCTGAGATGAGTGAGCCGGACGTGCGGAGTTTCATCGAAGCGACGATCTAACGGGTCGCCGTGCTCAGCATTTTGTGTCGCGAACCGTACTCTACTGTCATCGCGCTGCACCGAACGGCGTGAAACCATGACACGGGCCTGCCCGTAGGTTGCCAATGCCGCAGACCGAAGCAACTCCCGCTTCTCCCGCGCTTCCGGCCCCTCCGGCAGTGCCCGCACAGGGAGTCGCTCCCCCCGCACCCACACCGGGTGTCACAGCTGTGGTCGGAGCAGACGGTCGTGTGATTCTGGAAGGGCTTCCGCGGACCACCCAGGAGGTTCACGGACTGCATGCCAGGCGCAACCTGCTGCGCGACCAGCTTTCCCGCGCCACGAACAGGCGCGAGGAGCTCGTCGACCAGATGAACCAGGGAATGAGCGATGATGCACGTGCTGGCATGCAGCAGCGCCTCACGCTGCTCGACCAGCGCATCATCGAAATCGAGCGGGATCAGGCCACGACCGAACAGCTGCTGAGCAATGCGTCGCCGGAACTGCTCGCGATGACCGAGTCGATGCCTCGCCAAGGCCAGGGTGGAATGGTGGACGAAGGTGAGGCCGTCGCCTGGGCCTTCTTCGCCTTCGGAGTGGGCGTTGTGATCACGATGATCATCGGCCGGTGGCGGCGCCGCCGGCGCGCCCGGCGGGATGCGGGCAGAACCCCGGTCCCGGCCGTCGGCCAGGACCGCCGCTTCGATCAGCTCACCCAGGCCGTGGACGCGATCGCGGAAGAAGTCGAGCGGATCGGAGAGGGACAGCGGTTCGTCACGCAGCTGCTCTCCGAACGGAAGCAGGCTGCCATGCTCAGCGACGAGGCTGGCAAGCGCTGACCTGCGCCAGTACCTGAAAGAGCGCTTCGCGGGAGCGCCGGCACCGCTTATCGGCTAATCGCCTTCGGGATCCCGCTCAAGCTTCAGCGCCGCCGAGTTGAGACAGTAGCGCAGCCCTGTTGGCTCGGGACCATCCGGAAAAACGTGCCCGAGGTGCGCCTCACAGCTCGCACACATGACCTCCGTGCGCCGCATTCCGTGGCTCACGTCCATCTCGGTCTTGATGCTGTCCTTCGCCATCGGCTCGTAGAAGCTCGGCCATCCAGTCCCGGAGTCGAACTTTGTCTCCGAGCGGAACAGCGGAGCATCGCAGCAGATGCAGCGGTAGGTTCCGGGGTCCTTCGTGTCCCAGTACTCGCCGGTGAAAGCCCGCTCGGTACCCTTCTTCCGCGTCACCTCATACTGCTCGGGAGTGAGCCGGTCCTTCAGGTCGCGGTCGGAATCATCATCGCGCATATCGTGCTCCGCTTCGTATTTTGATAACGGCATTGCCGGATTGAATCGCAGGTCGCGGGGTCGTGCCACCGCACGCATCGTTCCGGTACCAGATGAAGTAATAACCTCCAGCTCCGCGGCAGCCGCAGCGGCGATCCAGGCATCGTGAATGGCCTATGTCGGTCAGAACGTCCAGCGGAAGGACAGCCAGGCAAAGGTGACCGGCGCGGCGATCTATGCCGACGACCTGACATTCCCCGGCATGATGTACGGCCGCACCATCCGGTCGGAGATCCCCGCAGGGAGGATCACGGGAATCAGCCACAATCTCGAGCGCGACGGCTACACCGTGGTCACCGCGGCGGATATCCCGGGGCGGAATGCCATCGAGCTGATCGAATACGACCAGCCATGCCTGGCCACCGACAGGGTGAACCACATGGCAGAGCCGATTCTGCTCATCGCCCATGCGGATCGCGCGGCGCTGTGGCGCGCCCGTGTCGATATCTCGTACGACCGCGAAGAGCCGCTGTACGATCCTCAGCTGTCTGAGCGGAGCTTCAAGGACGTACGCATCAGCAAGGGAGATCTGGAGGCTGGCTTCGCGGCAGCTGACGTCGTCGTCGAAGGGGAGTATCGCACCGGTCATCAGGAACAGCTCTACATCGAGACAAACGGCGTCATCGCCGTGCCTGAGAACGGTGGCATCACGCTGTACGGCTCCATGCAGTGCCCTTTCTACGTTCACAAGGCGCTGAAGTGTCTGCTCGGCTGGCCGGACGAACGCGTGCGCGTCGTGCAGACGGAGACCGGCGGCGGCTTTGGAGGGAAGGAAGATTACCCGTCGATGATCGCCGCCCACGCAGCGCTGCTCGCCCTCAAATCACAGCGGCCGGTGAAGCTGATCTACGACCGGGTCGAGGACATGCTGGCCACGACCAAGCGGCACCCGGCGATCATCCGTCACAGAACGGGCGTCACGCGCGACGGCCGCATCACCGCGATGGACATCGACATCCTGATGGACGGAGGCGCGTACATGACACTCAGCCCGGTCGTGCTCTCACGAGGCGCGATTCACGCGACCGGTCCTTATCGCTGCGACAACGTGCGCGTTGCCGGACGCACGGTCTTCACCAATACCCCTCCGAACGGCGCCTTCCGGGGGTTTGGCGCACCCCAGACTCAGTTCGCGGCCGAGGTTCACATCGAGCGCGTGGCCGAGACGCTCCGCATGGACTCGGTGGATTTCCGGCGGCGGAACGCGCTCCGCCCGGGTGACACGACCGCCACCGGTCAGCTTCTGAAGGACGACTGCAGCGCGCTCGAGGTGCTGGAGCGGGCAATCGCCCGGTCAGGCTACGAGGCGAAGCGCGCCTCCTATCGCGGAACTGGCCGCGGCATTGGGCTCGCGCTGTTCTTCCACGGTGCCGGGTTCACCGGCGGGGGCGAGGTCAGGCTGGCCTCGCGTGCAGCCGTCGAGCTCACACGCACTGGAGCCCGCGTGCTGGCAGGCAGCACCGAGATCGGACAGGGAACCCGCACGATGCACGCGCAGATAGTCGCGGACGCGTTGGGGCTGCCATTCGATGCAATCGAGATATCTCCCGCCGACACAGCTTTCGTCCCGGACAGCGGCCCGACTGTCGCGTCGCGGACGTGCATGGTCGTGGGGCGGATACTGCAGCGATGCGCGGAAGATATCCGCGACCGGCTGGGCGGCCTCACTCCGGCCGAGTACATCGATCGCAACGGGCCGCTGGTCGTGGTGAAGGAGTACGAGGGGCCGAGCGGGATTGTGTGGGACGACGATACCTATCGCGGCGACGCATACGCCGCATACGCGTGGGCGTGCGACGTGGCGGAAGTCGAGATCGATCCCGATACGCTCGCGGTGCGCCCGCTGCACATCACCGCGGTGCAGGACGTCGGAAAAGCCATTCACCCGGTCCTGGTTGCCGGGCAGATCGAAGGCGGCACCGCGCAGGGCGTGGGATACGCACTCATCGAGCACGTCGTCATGCGGGATGGCGCGATGGCCAACGCCTCACTCACCAACTATACGATCCCGACCACGCTCGACACGCCCTCGATTGACGTCGAGATAGTGGAGCGGCCTTGCGACTACGGGCCGTTCGGTGCCAAAGGCGTCGGCGAGCTGCCCATCGACGGCCCCGCGCCCGCGATAGTGAACGCTATCCGGCACGCAGGCTACGACGTGCGCGACATCCCCGTCCTGCCTGAGCATCTCGAAATCCTGGAATGCATTTCACGCTGAACGGAGCCGCAACGGAGGTCGAGGCGCCACCGATGGCGCGGCTGCTCGACGTGCTGCGCGGGGAGTGCGGGCTTACCGGCACGAAGGAGGGTTGCGGCGAAGGCGAGTGCGGTGCGTGCACGGTCCTTGTGGACGGTGAGCCGGTCTGCGCATGCCTCGTTCCGATCGCCCAGGTAGCAGATTGCGAGGTCACAACCGTCGAAGGGCTTGGCGGCGATCACCACCTGCAGCAGGCCTTTGTCGCCGAAGGTGCTGCGCAGTGCGGCATCTGCACTCCCGGCATGCTGCTCGCGGCGACGACGATTCCCCCCGGCTCGTCGATCGATGAGGTGCGCGCGGCGCTGGCGGGAAATCTCTGTCGGTGCACCGGGTACGAGGCGATCTATCGGGCAGTGATGAGAGTCGTCACTCCGGCCCTGCAGCCCACAGGAAAGTTCCAGGCGGTCCGCCGCCCATGAGATCGGACGTCGCCGCAATGCAGCTTCTTCAGCCGCGCACGGTCGATGAGGCGCTGCTGCTGCTGCGGGACAACCCCGGCATTACACCGCTGGCGGGTGGGACGGACCTGTACGTCGCGCTGAATCTCGGCACGCTTCAGGGCACGAGCTTCCTGGATCTCTGGTCGCTCGATGAGCTGAGACAAATCCGTGAAAGCGACGGCTTTCTCAGAATCGGTACACTCGCGAGCTACAGTGAGATCATCAGGTCGAGAGCTGTGCGCGCACGGCTGCCGATGCTCGCATCCGCAGCGCGTGAGATCGGCGGAGTGCAGATTCAGAATCGCGGTACTCTCGGTGGCAACATCGCCAACGGATCGCCCGCCGGGGATTCGCTCCCCGTTCTGCTGGCCGCAGACGCAGTCGTAGTCCTGCGCAGTGCCGCCACCGAGCGACGGATTCCGCTCGTGGAGTTCTACACCGGTTACCGGCAGTCGGTGATGCGTCACGACGAAATAATCACAGCGGTGGAAGTGCCTCGCGTGGACGGGACACAGTGGTTCCACAAAGTGGGCACGCGTGCGGCTCAGGCGATATCGAAGATCGTGATGGCGGGAATCCGCGGTGAGCGCGTTCGCCTTGCAATCGGCAGCGTGGCGCCTGTTCCGCTCCGGCTGCACCGGACCGAGGAATCGCTGTCGAATGGTTCAGGCATTGAGCAGGCGCGAGCTGCACTGGACGCGGAGATCGCACCGCTGGACGACCTGCGCTCCACCGAGCGGTACCGGCGCCGGGTTGCCGGCAATCTGCTGGAACGTTTCTGGCGCGAAACCGCCGGCGGATGACGGTGGAGCGGCAGATAATCCGCAGCAAGAGAGTGATCACTCCGAACGGAGAGATGCCAGCAGCAGTGCACGTCTCAGATGGGCGAATCGAACGGGTCGCCGGCTACGACGACCTGCCTGCCCGCGCCGAAGCGATCGAGCTCGGTCCGATGCCGCTGCTCCCCGGCTTCGTCGATACGCATGTGCATGTCAATGAGCCGGGACGCACCGAATGGGAGGGGTTCATGACGGCAACCCGCGCAGCAGCTGCTGGTGGCGTAACGACACTGGTGGACATGCCGCTCAACAGCGTTCCCGCGACAACCACGGTTGCAGCGCTGGAACAGAAGGTCAAGGCGGCAGAGCCGTCCCTCTCGGTCGATGTGGCGTTCTGGGGTGGTGTGGTGCCGGGCAATCTGAACGAGCTCCCCGCGCTTTACGCCGCGGGTGTGGTCGGCTTCAAGTGCTTTCTCGCACCCTCCGGGGTGGACGAATTCGAGCATGTGTCCGCCGCCGAAGCGAGCGATGCGATGGAGGTTCTGGCGCCGCTCGGCGCACCGCTGCTCGTTCACGCAGAGGATCTCGCGGTGCTTGCCCGCAGCGGCCCGGGATCCGGAAAGAGCCGGTCGGAGCGCACCGACTACCGGATCTACGAGCAAAGTCGTCCTCCAGAGGCGGAGCTCGAGGCGATTCGCGCCGTGCTTTCAGCGGCAGAGCGCACCGGTGCGCGAGTGCATATCGTGCACGTCGCTACAGCTGACGGCCTGAGCGCGATCCGCGAGTCGCGGAACCGTGGTGCACTCGTCAGCGGCGAGACGTGCCCGCACTATCTGTGGTTCGCATCGGAGGAGGTGCCGTCCGGTGGCACGGCGTGGAAGTGCGCACCGCCGATCCGTGGCTCGGCGGAACGCCAGCGCCTGCGGGACGCACTTCGCGGGGGGCTGGTGGACACGGTCGCATCCGACCACTCGCCTGCCCCGCCGGAGCGAAAGGAAGCCGATGGTGATTTCTTCAATGCATGGGGCGGGATCGCTTCACTTCAGATCGCACCCCTCGTCACGTGGACCGTAGCGTCCGCCGAGGGGTGCACGCTCAGTCAACTCTCCACTTGGATGAGTACCGCTCCGGCTGCACTTGCGGGACTGGGCCACCAGAAGGGAAGCATCGCTCCGGGGATGGACGCAGACTTCGTCGCCTTCGATCCTGACGTACCGGTCCAAGTGCGAGCGGAGGAGCTGCACCACAGGCACAAGCTCACGCCGTACGATGGAGTCGTGCTACGCGGCCACGTGCATCACACCTGGCTGCGTGGCGAGATGATCCATGACGATGGCGAGTTTCCGCGCCCACTGCGCGGTCGCCCACTGCTGCGCGGCCGCTCGTGATCGAGCATGCGGATCTGGTGAACCTGGCGTCGGAACGGCTCGGCGCGCGCGTGGTCGAAGCGAACGACGACTTCTTCGCCGGCAGGGAAAATCTGGTGAAGGACGCCGAGGCGATCGCGAACAGCGACTACACCGACCACGGGAAGTGGATGGATGGGTGGGAGACACGCCGGCGGCGGGAGCCAGGCCACGACTGGTGCATCGTCCAGCTCGGTGCGCGCGGCCTCGTCCGGCAGCTCGTGATCGATACCACCCACTTCAAGGGCAATCATCCCCCGGAGTGTTCGGTGGAGGCGATCGATTCCGCGGTAACGCCGCTGGATCTGGCAGAGGCTGATTGGCAGCCTCTGCTCAGGCGCTCGACGCTCACCGCAGACTCGAAGAACGAATTTTCACTGCCGGACCCGGCGCCCGCCACGCACGTCAGGCTGTGCATCTATCCCGACGGCGGGGTGGCAAGGCTGCGCGCACTGGGTGAAGTGCTGCCGGAACTGGAGAGCCTGAGAAAGAACGCGGAAGTGAACCTGGCCGCGATTCGGCACGGAGCGGTAGTCGTGCTCGTCAGCGACATGTTTTTCGGTGACAGGCAGAACCTCATCATGCCGGGACGGGCGGAGTCGATGCGCGACGGCTGGGAGACGCGTCGCCGCAGGGATGCCGGAAACGACTGGGCCGTCGTTCGACTCGCCGGTCCGGGGACGGTTCACCGGATCGAGGTCGATACGTCCCACTTCAAGGGCAACGCGCCGGGAAGCTGCTCTATCGATGGAACCTTCGCGCCGGGCGCAGCCGTGGCCGAGTTGCGGGCATCCACGGAGTGGAAGACGGTCGTGGCGCGCCGCCCGCTGGCTGCTCATGCGAACCACGTGCTGGAAGCCGAGGTCGAGCAAGCAGGAGTTCTGACGCACGTCCGGCTGAACATCTTTCCCGACGGCGGAGTGAGCCGACTGCTGGTGTGGGGGAGACTCGCCTGACACCTGCCCTGCACGTTGCCCGCTGATGCGAATGTCCGCGCCCTCTCCGCCCTCAACTCGCTCAGAGTTGCGGAAGCCGAGGCATCGCTCCTGCGCTGCTGTGGCTCGTCGCGCTGGGCGCGCCTGGTGACGGCGCTCAGACCGTTCCACACGAAGAATGCGCTCATGGACGCGGCCGCGGACGTGTGGCAGGCGCTCGCACCGCCCGACTGGCTGCAGGCCTTCGCCGCGCACCCGCGCATCGGCGCGTCGCTCGAGTCGAGCGGCTCGCGCACGGCATCGTGGTCGGCAAGGGAGCAGGCAGGGATGACCTCGGCGGACGCGACGCTGCGGCGTGAGCTTGTCCGGTTGAATGGCGAGTACGAGTCGCGATTCGGACACAGGTTCATTGTGGGCGCGACCGGCCTGACCGCCGAGGAAATGCTGTCGAGATTGAAGGCGCGGATCACCGGTGACCCGCATCAGGAGCTCGCGATCGCGGCCGCCGAGCAGGCAGGCATCACAGAGCTGCGTCTCAACAAACTGCTAGCCGAGCTGGCGGAGGTGAACCGATGAGCGGAATCACGACGCACGTCCTGGATGTCTCCCGTGGCCGACCGGCCGTCGGTGTTCGCGTGGTGCTTGGCCGCACCGGGGAACATGGCAACGGCGCTCCTGTGCTGGCCGAGGCGTACACTGATGACGACGGACGCGTGCGCGAGCAGCTTCCCTGGACGGTCGAGCGCGGTACGTACCGGATAACATTCGAGACCGGGGCATATTTCCGCGCGCACGGAGTCGAACCATTTTATCCCGAGATCACGGTGACATTCGAGGTCAGTGATCCACGCCAGAACTACCACGTTCCGCTGCTGCTCAGCCCGTACGGCTACTCAACTTACCGGGGCAGCTGACCGCTGTACCGGGGCAGCCGGCGCTCCTCGGCAGGCACGGAATTCAGGGCGCGCCCGCGGTCCAGCGCTCGAGCAGTTCCCGCTCCTCAACTGTGATCCTCGTCTTGTTCGCAGGCGGCATGGTGTGAGTTTCCACCGCACGCTCCCTGATCCGCGCCGCAAGCGCACGTATCTGGTCGGGAGAATCGAACGCAGCGCCGCCGGGCGCCGGCCCGAAAGAAAGATCGGAAGGCTGTGCCGAATGGCAGGCGGTGCACCGCCGGTCGAGGACGCTTCGCACTTCCTCGAACGTGACTGCGACCGGCGGGTG
>CAZOAT010000051.1:0-17460 GCA_964577965.1 uncultured Gemmatimonadaceae bacterium
AGCAGGAACCAGCGCCAGCCGCGGCGCCAGCGGCTCCGGCGCGCGCTGCGAAGCCTGCACCAGGTAAGCGGTCGGATCCTGCCCAGCGCCAGCGCGAGGGGCAGGAGAAGACGCTGATGTGCAACGAGTGCGGAACCTCCAACTACCCCACGGAGTGGTACTGTGAGGCATGCGGTGCGGAGCTGTCGACACTCTGACTGCAGCGATTAGCGCTCAGCGAGCAGCAAGCCGCGAAAAAAGGAGCGCCGTCCGGCGCTCCTTGCTCCACTGTGCAGTACCACGGTTGCTCAACTGACCGCAGTCGGCTAACTGCTTTTCCTGGTCAGCTGGCTCTTATGCCGTGCCGCATTGTTCTTGTGTATGAGTCCTTTCCGTGCGGCACGATCGAGGAGCTGCACGGCGCGGGTCTTGTCGGTAGTGGTCGCGTCGCCGGACCGGGCCTTCTTCACGGCCGTCCTGAGCGTGGACCGCTGGGCACGGTTGCGGACGGCAGCCGCGCGTGACTTGCGCATGTTCTTCTTTGCAGATGCGATATTTGGCACGGAACTCGTTGAAAGAGCGAGACTGCTTACGAATCAGCTGCTGAATTCACCTCGCACGGAGTTGCTTTGACACATCATCCGGCGGTTGCTAAGTTGTTGAAAATAGCACCCTTCCGCCGCCTCGCCAAGCCTCTGGATTGAGTACACTCCAGGAGTTCCTCCTCGTTGCGCCCCTCCTGCTCCTCTCAATGGTCGCGCACGAGTATGCGCACGGCTGGGTGGCGCTGCGGCACGGCGACCCCACTGCCCATCAGCTCGGCAGGCTCACATGGAACCCGGCGAAGCACATTGACCCGTTCCTGACGGTCATCCTGCCGGCGCTCATGTGGTTCATGACGTCGGGGGCGCTGATCTTCGGTGGAGCGAAGCCGGTCCCGGTGAATCCGCGCAACTACAGGAACTACAAGCGGGGCGATATCGCCGTCTCGCTCGCAGGCGTCGTCACCAATCTGATCCTGGCGGCGCTCCTGGCCGTTCTGATCATCGTGATGGGGTTGATCGGCCGCTCCGCCCCCGGGTTCGCCGACAGCGCCTCTCTCGTACAGCGGATGCTTGCCCTCGGCGTCTGGATCAACATCATCCTTGCCGGCTTCAATCTGCTGCCGATCCCGCCGCTGGATGGTTCCCACGTGGCCAAGTACCTCCTGCCGCCCGCGTGGGCTCTCCAGTACGAGCGGCTTGGACGCTACGGGCTCCTGCTGTTGATCGTTCTGCTCACGGTTGGCCGTGGTATCATCATGCCTTACTTCATGTTCCTGCGGACGCTGTACGCAGGCACGATGCGTACGATCGCGCCCTTCATCATTCCCACTGCCTGGACTCTGTGACAGCATTTGCCCTCGAGCATCGCGACAACGGAGCGGCCGATGGTCCGCTCGCGTTCGTCGTTGAGATCGGAGAGTTCTCCGGGCCGCTCGACCTGCTTCTCTCGCTCATCCGCGATGAGGAGCTCGACATCTACGACATCCCGGTCGCGAGAATAGCAGAGCAGTTCCTGAGCCGCATCCATTCGCTGGGACTGAACGAGGCTGCCGACTACCTGGAGATGGCCGCGCGGCTTCTCCGGATCAAGGCGCAGATGCTGCTCCCGAGGCGGGAAGGCGACGAGACGTGGGAGGACCCGCGCGCCGAGCTTGTGCGACGGCTCCTCGAATACCAGCAGGTGCGCGAAGTGGTTGACGTACTGGAACGTCTGGCAGATGATCGCCGGAACCGGTTCCCGCGCGGCCACGTTCCGCAGCAGAGCAGTGTGCCAGCACTGCCGCCGCGGTTATCGATCTCGCTGGCCGAGGTGTTCACCGCACTGGACCGGGTGGTTCGTGCCGCCCACCGGCCTACGCTCCACGATGTGGTACCCCGCTCGCTCGATGTCGCCGGCGCCATGGAGCGTGTGCGTGTGGTGCTCATGCGTGGCACGCAGGCGCACTGGGGTGACCTGCTGTCGCCCGACGCCGAGCCGTGGGAGATCCTCTCGATGCTGCTCGCGCTCCTCGAGATGGCGCGCGCGGGTGAGCTGCGCCTCGCGCAATCCCGTTCATTCGCAGACGTGGAGGTTTCCAGTGACGCCGCTGGCCAGGCTGCTTGAAGCCGCGCTCTTTGCGAGCGTGCAACCGGTTCCGCTTGAGGACCTCGTCGCGCTGGACGACGAGGCCGGGCGTGGCGGGGTTCTCGCAGCACTTGATGAGCTTCGGACACACTACGACGCCGATGGTCACGGTGTGGAGCTCCTTGAAGCGGGCGGCGGATGGCAGATACTCACGCGGCCTGAGTATACAGAGGCAGTCGAGCGGGCCCAGCTCGCAACGCGGCCCGCACGCCTCTCGGGTGCTGCTCTCGAAACGCTGGCGATAATCGCCTACAGGCAGCCGATCGGCCGCTCCGAGATTGAGGAGATCCGCGGCGTCGGTGCGGGGGCGATTCTCAAGTCGCTGCACGAGCGCGGACTCATCGAGGTGCTGGGACGGGGGGAGGGAATGGGACGGCCGCTGCTGTATGGCACTACTCCGCACTTCCTCGAACAGCTCTCGCTCCGTCACCTGGACGAGCTCCCGCGCGCTGAAGAGCTCGCGGTGGCGCTGCGCGCGAACCCACAGGCGCTCTGATGCCGCCGATGCGTATCCACCGGGCGCTCGCGCGCGCGGGGATCGCATCGCGTCGGCGTGCGGAAGAGCTCGTTGCCGCAGGTCGGGTGCGCGTGGACGGACGTGTGGCGCAGATCGGCGAAACGGTGGATCCCGATACCAGCAGAATCACCGTGGATGGGGAGCAGATAGCGGCGCCATCGGGCGAGGAGTCGTGGATCGTGCTCAACAAGCCACCCGGATACGTGACCTCCCGCCGCGATCCGCAGGGTCGGAACACGGTGTTCAATCTGGTCGCCGACATGCCCGGACTCACCTACGTGGGGCGTCTCGATTACCTCACCGAGGGTGTACTCCTGTTTACGACCGACGGCGCTGCGGCACACCGCTTGACTCATCCAAGCAGCGAAGTGGAGCGTACATACGTGGCGACGGTACGCGGGAATGCGAAGGCGGCTGCTGTCCAGGCCAGGCGTGGTGTCGAGCTCGAGGACGGACCGGTTTATCCACGCGAAGCTCAATCACGCCCGATCGGCAACCGGAGGTCGGAGTTCGAGGTAACTCTTGCGGAGGGCCGCACCCGCGAGGTCCGGCGGCTCTGCGAAGCACTCGGTCTCGAAGTGGAGCGACTCGTGCGCATACGATTCGGTCCGGTGAAACTCGGCACGCTGCCACCGGGTAAGACACGCTCGTTGACGACGAAGGAGCGCCGTGCAATTGAAGCGGTAGCAGCATCACAATCCCGCTGACTGTCCCCATACTTCCTGCCGCCCAGTTACTAACTACCGACCCCGACAACTCACAACTGACAGCCTGGCGCTCATATGACGACTCCAGTAGCCTCTCCCCCTCCTGCTGATACGGCAATGGTGCAGTCCGTCATTCAGCAGGTCGGGCGCCGGATCGTAGGGCAGGACTACATGGTCGAGCGCCTGCTCATCAGCATTCTCACCGGCGGGCATGTGCTGCTTGAAGGTGTCCCGGGCCTGGCGAAAACGCTCACCGTGCGAACGCTTGCCGAGACGATCAACACGAAGTTCCAGCGCATTCAGTTCACCCCCGACCTGCTTCCGGCCGACGTGATCGGTACGCAGGTGTTCGAGCAGACGACCGGGCAGTTCGCGGTGAAGAAGGGGCCGATCTTCGCCAACATCATCCTCGCAGACGAGATCAACAGGGCACCAGCGAAGGTCCAGGCGGCGCTCCTGGAGGCGATGCAGGAGAAGCAGGTCACCATCGGTGGAACGACGTACACGCTCGACGAGCCGTTCCTCGTTCTGGCCACGCAGAATCCGATCGAGCAGGAAGGCACCTATCCGTTGCCGGAGGCGCAGGTCGATCGCTTCATGCTCAAGCTGCACGTCGGTTATCCCACGCGCGACGAAGAAAAGGAGATTCTGCGGCGCATGGCGGGGGGCGAGCCGATCGCGGTGCAGCACGTTGCCAACCCCGAATCAATCATGGCCGCTCGCCGCCGCATCGCGGACCTGTACATGGACCAGCGCATCGTTGACTACATCGTGGACATAGTGCACGCCACGCGATATCCGGCGGAGGCGGGCCTGCAGGACCTCGTACCGCTCATCGAATTCGGCGCCAGCCCGCGTGCGACACTGGCACTGGCACAGGCAGGTCGGGCGCATGCATTTCTGCGCGGGCGAGCTTTCGTCACACCCGACGACGTCAAGGCCATCGCCCCGGACGTGCTCCGCCACCGGGTGCTGACCACATACGAGGCCGAGGCCGAAGAGGTGACGAGCGACGCGATTGTGCAGCGCGTGCTCGACACCGTGCGTGCTCCGTGATCTCATTCGGGGGTCTTCGTCGAGGCGGTCGAGCCGACCCGCGCGCGCAGGAGCACGCGCTCGCCGCGCCGGCGAGGGAGGCGCGCCCTGCTCAGAACCGAAAGCGCAGTGCGAAGGAACCCGCCTTGCGGCAGTCAGCTGTCCCGCCGGAGGTTCTGCGCCAGGTCAAACTTCTCGAGCTGCGCACCCGGGGGCTCGTGAACTCGCTCTTCACCGGTGAGTACAGATCGGTGTTCAAGGGGCAGGGGATGGAGTTTGCCGAGGTCAGGGAGTACCAGTCGGGTGACGAGGTGCGATCCATCGACTGGAACGTCACGGCACGGATGAACAGGCCGTACGTCAAGCGCTACATCGAGGAGCGTGAGCTGACGGTGCTGCTGGCTGTGGATCTCTCGGGCTCCGAGCGGTTCGGAACCGTACGCCGCTTCAAGAGTGAAGCTGCGACGGAGCTTGCGGCTGTGCTCGCGATGTCGGCCGTGCGCAACAACGACCGTGTCGGACTCGTGCTGTTCACCGATCGGATCGAGCACTTCGTCCGGCCGCGGAAGGGCCGACGCCACGTGCTCAGGATCATCCGCGACCTGCTTGCGTTCGAGCCGGTCGGCCGTGGCACGGATCTCGGCGGCGCGATCGAGTACCTGTCGCGGATGCTTACGCACCACTCCATAGTGTTCGTCGTCTCCGACTTCATCGCTTCCGGCATCGAGCGTCCACTCAAGATGCTTGCGCAGCGGCACGATGTCGTGGCAGTAACGATGGAGGACCCGAGCGAAAAGGAGCTTCCAGACGTGGGGCTCGCGCGGCTCGTCGATCCCGAGACAGGTGAGACGATCAGCATAGACACCAGCGCGACCAGCGTGCGTGGCGCGTATCATTCAGCCGTAACAAGGGAGCGCGATGCACGCCGGTCGCTGCTCAGGCGGCTGGCCATCGATGAAGTGCCGGTCTCCACCGGCGGTGACGTGGTGGGTCCGCTCCTCAAGTTCTTCCGCGCGCGCGAGACTCGCGGCCGCCGGCGATGATGTCGCGCGCGCTACTGCTCCTGATCGCTGCGACGCAGCTTGCCGTGGCTCAGCAGCTGCCACCGGGGGCACCCGCATCGCAGACGCCGCTGCCGCTCGGCGATCCGTCCGCGGTGCGGCTTGGCGTGCAGGTGCAGCCGGATACCGTGACTGTCGGGGATCGGTTCACTGTATTCATACGGGTGCGCGTGCCGGCGGGTGCGACGATAGCGTTTCCAGCCGGTCCCGACTCCGGAGCGGTCGAGCTCGTGACGGAGGCTGCCTTCACCGAGCCGCGTATCGACTCGCTCTGGACGGAGCAGACCGCTGGCTATCGCCTCGCCGCATGGGACGTGGATTCGCAGCCGCTGATGTTCCCGGGCATAGTGGTCAGAGCAGGCGGTGTGGAGCGCCAAGTGCCACTCGGCACACTCTCGATCTTCGTCCGCAGTGTGCTTCCGGCCGACACTACTCTGCACGTGCCGAAGCCGGCTCGTGAGCTGCTCGCGTTCGGTTTCCCCCGCTGGCTGCTGTGGCTTCTTGCGGCGCTCCTCGCATTGCTGCTGGCCCTGTTCGCCTGGTGGCTGTGGCGGAAGCTGCGCCGGCGCGACCAGGGACTCCCGCCTTTCGACCGGGCGGAGCGTGAGTTCGAGCGGATCGAGGCGCTGCATCTGCCCGAGCACGACGAAGGCGCGCGGCACGTGGCGCTGATGACGGATGTCCTGCGCGAATACCTCGCGGCAAGGATCCCGGAGGCCAGCTCGTCGCACACCGGCTGGGAACTGCTGCGCGCGATGCGCATTGCGGAGGTGGGCGCCTGGGACGCGCCGATGCAGGCGCGGGGGGAAAAGCTGTTCGCACGCGCCGACCTGGCCAAGTTCGCGGCGGTGAGAATACCCGCCGACGAAGCACGCCCGTCGGGTACCGAAGCACGCGCGCTTGTGGGTGAGACCGAACGGCGAATCACTGCGCCGGAAGAGCGAGCCCCGGACCGGGATCCTGGCCGCGTAGAGGCTGCATGACGGTATTCCCGGGCGGGCTGGAGCTGCAGACACCCCTCGCGCTTGTTCTCCTTCTGGCGCTGCCTGCGTGGTGGCTGTGGCGCCGTCGGCGCAGGCCCGGCGCGATCGTGTTTTCCCGGGCATCGGTGCTCGCCCGCGGTCCGCGCACCGGCCAGCTGATAGCGCGTCTGATCTTCGTGATGCGGAACGTCGCGATCGCTGCCCTCGTGCTGGCGCTGGCACGTCCACGCTCACCGGCTCAGGCGGAAACGGTGACCAGCGAGGGAATCGACATCGTCATCGTATTCGACCTTTCGAGTTCGATGCTCGCCGAGGACTTCCGGCCGCGCAACCGCCTTGCCGTTGCCAAGCAGATGACCAAGGACTTCATCCGCTCGCGGCAGAATGACCGTATCGGACTCGTGGCATTCGCCGGCGAAGCGCTAACGCAGGTGCCTCTGACCACGGAGTACCAGATTCTCCTGCAGGCCGTGGACAACCTTCAGGCCGGGCAGCTCGAGGACGGCACCGCAATAGGGCTTGGAATCGCGACTGCGGCCAATCGCCTGCGAGAGGCGCCGGGGCAGTCCCGCGTGCTCATACTCCTCACCGACGGAGTCAACAACCGCGGGATAGAGCCGCTCTCCGTTGCGCGTGCGGCGGGGGTGTACGGCGTGCGGATCTACGGGATCGGGGTAGGCACTGAAGGAGTCGCACCCGTGCCTGTGGGGCGGGGCCCGACCGGCCTGCGTTACGAGCTGCAGCCGGTGCGGATAGACGAGAGGCTGCTCTCGCAGATAGCGGAGATGACCGGCGGCCGGTACTTCCGTGCGCGCGATCCCGCGGCTCTGTCGAGGATCTACGACCTGATTGACCGAATGGAGCGTTCGCGTGTCGAGACCCGCACGTACGTGCGGTATGCCGAGCAGTTCCGCTGGCCGCTCGCGCTTGGCGTCTTCGCATTGCTCTTCGAGCTCGCGCTGGTCGCCCGGAGATCTCCGTTACCGTGAGGATCACCGGTTTCCTCCAATGGCCATGGGCGTTGCCGCTCGCATTCGGTCTTGCAGGTGCCGTTATCTGGCTGGTGCGCACTGGCGTGGACCGCCGCCGCGCCCGCCTCTCGGCGCTGGGAACGCCGGTGATGATTGAGCGGCTTGCACCGGGCGTGCTCGGGAGCGATTCGCGCTGGCGTGCGCTACGGCTCGGCGCAGCCGCGCTGCTTCTGGGGATCGCCTTCGCTGGACCACGGTGGGGTGCCGAGGAGACGGTCGTGAGGCAGAGCGGGATAGACATCGTGCTCGCGCTCGACGCGTCGGTCTCGATGCTCGCCACCGACGAGCGTCCCACGCGTCTTGAGCGTATGAAGGAGGAGGTCCGGCGGCTGCGGGCTCGCTCGCCTGCCGACCGCATCGCGCTGCTCGCCTTCGCTGGCCGCAGCTATATCCTTACACCGCTTACGGTTGACCACAGTGGTATAGAGTTGTTTCTAGACAATCTGGAGCCCAACGTCGTCGGGCAGGCTGGGAGTGCGCTTGCGCCTCCAATCCGGCAGGCGACGACAATGCTCTCACTTTCGCGGTCCGAGGCTGACCAGGCAATTGTCCTTATGAGCGACGGCGAAGGCTTCGAGGACGAGTCAGCGGTACTGGAGGCGGCGGAAGCTGCGCGCCGTCGCGGTATTCACCTGGTAACGGTGGGATTCGGCACGCGGCAGGGCTCCACGATTCCAGTCCGCGAGGAGGGACAGGTGGTGCTGAAGCGTGATCAGGCGGGACAGACGGTCGTTACCAGGTACGATCCCGATCTGCTGCGCAGTGCTGCGGAAGCTGGCCGAGGCGAGTTCGTTCCCGCTGAGGCGCAGGACCGCGCGCTGGCGATTCGCAGCGGGCTCGACAGGTTGCGGGCCGAGCGTCGCACCGTACGCAGCAGCCAGTTCTTTGCGCCTCGGTATCAGTGGTTCCTGCTGCCTGCATTCTTCCTGCTGCTGCTGGATGCGTTCCTCGCCACACGCGCGCGGCTCAACAGGCAGACGTCCGCGGTCGCCGCCGCTGCGTTGCTGATGGTCGGAGGGTGTGATCCGCGCACACTGCTGCGCGACCCGTTCGTCGGCGCGTACAACCGCGGGACGCAACTGGTGCTCGACGATTCTCTCGTCGCCGCACGCCGACCATTGCGCACCGCTCTCGGAAGCACGCGCGAGGAGGTCCTTTTCCGTGCCGGATTCAATCTCGGTCTCACGCACCTCGTGGAGGGGCTCGCTACTGAGGGCGACTCGGCGCAGGCGCCGCTGGACAGCGCGCTTGCGAATTACAAGGCCGTGCTTCTGAGACGGCCATCCGACTTCGACTCGAAGTGGAACTACGAGCTGGCGCTGCGACGCCAGCAGGGTGGTGGAGGCGGCGGAGGAGGAGGCGGCGGCGGAGGAGGCGGCGCCGACCAGCCGCAGCCGCAACCTGCGCGTGAGGGGGGGATCACGCCGCAGGCGCGCCACGGCCTGAGCGTGGAGGACGCGGAGGAATTGTTGGACGCGATCGCAGACCAGGAGCGCGATGTACAGGGGAGACAACAGAGGCGTACCGTTCCGCAGCCACCGCCACTCGGTAAAGACTGGTAGATTTGCTGTGTGCCCAGCATCTCGATCCTCCCCCCCGACGTTGCAGACCAGATCGCCGCGGGCGAAGTGGTCGAGCGTCCTGCCTCGGTAGTAAAGGAGCTCGTCGAGAACGCGCTCGACGCCGGCGCACGGGAGATCTCGGTCTCGGTGGAGGATGGTGGCCGCGCGATGATCCGGGTGAGCGACGACGGGTGCGGTATGGACAGGGAGGACGCTCTACTCGCTCTCGAGCGGCACGGCACCTCGAAGATCCGCACCAGCGCCGACCTCGTGGAGATCCGTAGCTTCGGGTTCAGAGGCGAGGCGCTGCCCGCGATCGCATCCGTCTCCGAGCTCGAGCTTGAAACCGCAACTGATGACGGCGCGGGTACTGTCGTGCGCGTCCGCGGAGGGAGCGTCCAGGAGGTGGCGGATGTCACCCGCCGTCGCGGCACGACCGTGTCGATTGGACGCCTGTTCCACAACGTTCCGGCCCGGCTCAAGTTCCTGCGTGGCGCGCGCTCGGAGTGGCGCGCGATCTCCGACTCAGTGACCGCGACCGCCCTCGGCAGGCGGGACGTGCGGCTCGACGTAAAGCACGACGGCAAGGCGGTCCTGCAGCTTCCACCGACCGGTGATCTGCGTGCGCGGATAGCTGGCATCTGGGGTGTGCGATACGCGAACTCGCTGGTGGATGTGGATTCTGTCGCCGGTAGCGTTCACGTGAGCGGACTCGCGGAGCGACCGGGTGACGTTGGCACGGCCACGCGCCGCATGTACTTGTCGGTTAACGGGCGGCCTGTGCGCGACGGGGGGCTTGTACGCGCGGGGGAGGCTGCATACCGCTCGACTATTCCGAGCGGCGTTCGCCCCTCCCTGTTCCTGGAACTCGTGCTGCCGCACGAGCTGGTTGACGTCAATGTGCATCCCGCCAAGGCGGAGGTGCGCTTCCGCGACCGGTGGCCGGTGGAGCGCGCGGTCGAGGCCGCGGTCCGCCGTGCACTTGGGACCATGGAGAGCGCGGCGGGAATCGGGACACAACGCTGGAGTCCGACGCACTGGTCTCCATTCACTGCTCCGCCTGGTGCGGAGCCGTCTTTCGGCGAGGCGTACCCCGCTGCGGTCGCAACCATGGCGCCGGCCGCCGGCGATCAGACGGACCAGTTCGGGCATCCGGACGCGGACGTGGCGCAGCCAGCTCCGCTGCAGCTCAGGCGCAGCTACGTGATGTTCGAGACTGACGACGGACTTGTGCTGATAGACCAGCACGCCGCGCACGAGCGGATTCTGTACGAGCAGTTCCTTCGCGGTTTCGAGCGCGGCGACGTGCCCTCGCAACGTCTGCTGCTTCCGCTGACGCTGCACCTTGGCTCAGCTGCGCTCGAGGCGCTCGACACGCACCATGAGGTGCTGGAGCGCATCGGATTCGAGCTGGAGCCGTTCGGTGGCACCACCGTTCTGGTGCACGCTGTGCCGGCGCCGCATCCGCGCTTCGACGCCGAGCGGTGTCTGCGGGAGACGCTCGACACGCTTACCGGCGACCGCGCCCCCGGGAACATCGCGAGGCACGAGCGGCTACTCGCGACGATCGCATGCAAGGCGGCAGTTAAGGCCGGCGACGCGCTGTCCACATCGGAGATGTATGCGCTGGTGCGCGCACTCCGCGACACCGATCTTCCCGCGCACGACGTCCACGGCCGTGCGGCCGTGGTGCACCTCGGCTGGGCGGAACTCGAGCGCCGGTTTGGTCGGCGCTAGGATCCGGGTCGTCTGCGGCCCCACTGCGGCCGGCAAGTCTGCACTCGCACTGCAGCTTGCCGAGCGTTATGGACTCTCCATTCTGTCCGCGGACTCGCGGCAGGTTTATCGGGGCTTCAACATTGGCACTGCCAAGCCGAGCGAGGATGAGAAGCAGCGCGTCAAGCATTACGGGTTGGATCTGCTCGACCCGACCGACAGGTACTCCGCCGCCGGGTTCGCACGTGATGCGGAGCGTTGGATAGCTGACGAGCACGCGGCTGACAGGGACGTGCTCGTCGTGGGAGGAACCGGGTTCTACATCCGCGCGCTGGTTGACCCGCTTGCTGACTCGCCCGCTTTCGAGACATCGCAGCGGCGCACGCTGGCGGCGGAGCTGGAGGACCTGTCGGACGCCGAGCTCAGGCGGTGGTGTGAGCTGCTGGACCCCGGACTCGCGCACCTCGGACGCACGCAGCTGCTACGCGCCGTGGAGACCGCGCTGCTGTCGGGCCGCCGGCTCAGCGAATTCCATGCTGCGGGTCCGTCTTCGTCACCGCGATCGGCTGCGTACCTGCTGCTTGATCCCGGAGCCGAACTGAAGGAACGGATCGACCGACGGCTCGACGCGATGCTCGAGGCGGGGTGGCTGGACGAGGCGCGCGAGCTCGATCGCAGTGTACCGGCGAATGCGCCGGCCTGGAGCGGCACGGGTTACCAGTTCATGCGGGCTGTCGCGCGGGGAGAGATGGACGTGAAGACCGCCCGCTCACTAACGATGACCGCTACGAGACAGTATGCGAAACGGCAGCGCACCTGGTTCCGGCATCAGGTTGCCGCGGCCGATGTCACGCAGCTGGATCCGACTGCCCCGGACGCGTTCCACATCGCCTGCGAGTGGGTCGAGCGGCACGGATGAAGATCGGGATCACCTGCTATCCCACGTACGGCGGATCCGGAGCAGTCGCGACCGAGCTGGGAATGGCGCTCGCGGAGCGCGGTCACGAGGTGCACTTCATCACCTACCGGCAGCCGTTCAGGCTGCCGGCATTTCTTCCCCGTGTGTTCTTTCACGAGGTGGACGTCGGAACCTATCCGCTGTTCGAGTATCCGCCGTACGACCTTGCGCTTGCCGCCCGCATGCACGAGGTGGTGTACACGCACCAGCTCGATCTGCTGCACTGCCATTACGCGATCCCACACGCCACGAGTGGCTGGATTGCGCGGGAAATGCTGAGGCAGGGCGGCGGCGACGTGCGGCTGGTCACGACGCTGCATGGCACCGACATCACGATCGTGGGGCAGGATCCGTCGTTCCAGTCCATTACCCGCTTCTCGATCGAGAAATCGGATCGCATAACCGCCGTATCGAACTACCTGAAGGATGAGACCTACCACGCCTTCGGGTGCACCGGGTGCAACGTGCAGGTGATCCACAACTTCGTCGACCCGAACGTGTACGACCGGGCGAAGTATGATCCTGTGCTCCGCACTCAGTTCGGCGAGGACGTAAAGGTGCTGATGCACGTATCGAATTTCCGCACGGTGAAGCGCGTGACGGATGTCATTCGCATCTTCGCGCGGGTGCGTGCCGAGATGCCTGCCGTACTGGTAATGGTCGGAGATGGCCCGGAGCGCACGATGGCGGAGGACGAGGCGCGGCAGCTCGGTATAGCTCGCGATGTGCACTTCCTCGGAAGAATCGACCTCGTCGCTCCGCTGCTCGCTGACGCGGATCTCTTTCTTCTGCCGAGCCGGAGCGAGTCGTTTGGCCTCAGCGCACTGGAGGCACTCGCGTCGGGGGTGCCTGTGATCGCAACACGTACCGGCGGACTGCCGGAGGTCGTGAATCACGGCGAGACGGGGTTCCTGTGCGAGGTGGGCGACATCGAGTCAATGTCAGGGGCCGCGTTGCGTCTGCTCCGGGACCCCGCCGAGTGGAAGCGGATGAGTGAGTCCGGCGTGCGCGATGCGCGCGAGCGCTTCGCCGTAGAGCCGATCGTGAGTCAGTACGAATCGCTGTATGAGGACGCCGTCAACGGACCAGGGAAGCCGTCTTGAGCGTCTTTCAGGCTGTGGTGCTCGGCATCACCCAGGGGCTTACCGAGTTTCTCCCTATCAGCAGTTCCGGTCATCTTGTGCTGATGCCGTGGGTTTTCGGCTGGGGCGACAGCGGGCTGTCGTTCGACGTCTCGCTCCACCTTGGGACTCTCATCGCCGTCGTGTGGTACTTCAACCAGCAGTGGAGACTGCTGTTCGCGGCCGCACTGGACATCATGCGGAAGCGGCGTGTGGAGACTCCGGAGGAACGCCGTGTCGTCTTCCTGGTGATTGCGACGATCCCCGGAGCGCTCGGCGGACTCCTGCTGGAAGATCTCGCCGAGACGACCTTCAGGTCCGCGACGCTGATCGCGACCAACCTCATCGTATTCGGACTGCTGCTGTGGCTGGCCGACAGGGTCGTGAGCCGTGCGCGTGAGATGGACGTGATGCGCCACCGCGACGCACTGCTCATCGGACTGGCGCAGGTCCTGGCGCTGATGCCCGGCGTCTCACGTTCCGGTTCGACCATCACCGCGGGCCGCGCTCTCGGGCTCACGCGCGAGGCGGCGGCCGTGTTCAGCTTCCTGATGATCGCACCGATCACGCTAGGCGCGACGATCCTCAAGGTGCCGCAGGCGATACGTGAGGCGGACGATCTGGTGCCGTTGATGGTCGGAGTGGCGGCGGCGGCCGTGAGCGGCTGGCTCGCGATCGCCGTACTGCTTCGCTTCGTGGCGCGTCGCAGCTACGGGATCTTCGCGGCGTACCGACTGGCCCTCGGTCTGGTGATCTTCGCGATGATTTACTTCCGTGGCTGAGCTCACCGCTTATGATGGCGTTCCGTTGCCGGAGCTTACCGCACGGACTGGTACTCCACGGGTCGTTGCATTCGATAAGGCCGGGTCAACGATGGACGTGGCACACGAGCTGGCGCGCGGTGGCGCCGAGCACGGCACGGTGGTGCTTGCCGAGGAGCAGACAGCCGGACGGGGAAGGGACCGGCGCCAGTGGCAGTCCGCTCCTGGCGGAGTGTGGCTCACACTGATTGCGCGCGGGCTCGACCTGTCAGTCCTGACGGTGCTGCCGTTGCGGATCGGGATCGCCGCGGCGGAGGCCCTGGAGGAATTCACGGGTCAGCGGATCGGGCTCAAATGGCCGAATGATATGTTCCTTGGCCCCGGGAAACTCGGCGGCGTTCTCCTCGAAGCGCGGTTGCGCGGAGAGCAGCTCGACTGGGCTGCCGTCGGGGTCGGCGTCAATCTGACTGCGCCTGAGGGTGTCGCCGGGGCAGGGCTGGGCAGCTCGGTTTCCCGATCGGCCGTGGTGGAGTCACTGATTCCGACCCTGCTGGCGGCGACGTCGCGCACCGGTGTGCTCACCGAAGCGGAGCTTGCCGCGTTCGCTTCCCGCGACATCGCGCGGGGCCGGGAGATCTCCGCTCCCCTGGGAGGGACCGTCGCGGGCATTGACGAGTCGGGTGCTCTGCTGGTTGAATCAACCGGCACGATTCAGCACGTCGCCAGCGGTTCCCTGACCTTCCGCGGTTCAACCGCAGTTCCTTCCCACTAACCGCCAATAGTTAAACGCTGTGTTACTCGCTTTTGATATCGGCAACACCGAGACAACGGTTGGCGTCTTTGCGCGCGACCGGCTGCGGGCGCATTTCCGTGTAACGACGGACGCGCCGCGGACGGCAGACGAGTTCGCAGTGCTGCTCCGGTCACTGCTAGACAGTGCAACCATCCCACTACGGCAGATAGATGGGGCCGCCTTCTGCTCCGTGGTTCCGCCCGCGACGCCGATTCTGATCGAGGCATGCCGCCGGGCGGCCGGCGTGGATCCGCTCTCCATTGACGCGGTGGCTGCGATGGAAGGGAGACTTCCGGTCTCCCTTCCAGTGGACGAGCCACTTACCGTGGGCGCGGACCGTGTTGCCAATGCGCTTGCCGCGGCGGCGATCGTGAAGCGGGACTGCATCATTGTCGATATCGGAACAGCGACCACCTACGACTGTATCACCGCCGATGGTTCGTTCTTCGGCGGCGTGATCCAGCCCGGGGTGCGCACGTCTGCTGCTACGCTTTTCCAGAAGACGGCACAGCTGCCGCCGATCGCGATCGCGGACCCCGGTTCGGTGATCGCCACGAACACCGAAGCGTGCATTCAGGCGGGGGTGGTCTACGGAGCGGCGGATGCGATCGACGGAATTGTTCGCCGAATCAAACGTGAGTGGCCGGGCGAGGACGAGCCGGTCGTGATCGCCACCGGCGGGCTCGCGAAACTCCTCGCCCGCTACTGCACCGAGATCGATGAGGTGGAGCCATTCTTCACCCTGCACGGGATCCGCGTCGGCTTCGAGGCGCTGACAGTGGAGCGGGTCACCGCGAGGAAGCGCCGCAGGACGCGGAGCTCCTAGCCGCCGACGCCGGCCGGCGCTCACTCGCTCTCAAGGGCGCGACCTCTCCGGCAGCCCCAGCACGATTCGATACGCCTGAATGTCGTCGCGAAAGAACCCTTCGGCAGAGCCCCAGAGAAAGAGACGGAATTTCCGGTACTGCGCCTTGCCCCACCGTCGCTCGATGTCGTCTCTGTGTGCATCCAGCCGGATTGCCCACTCGCGGGCAGTGAGCCCGTAGCTGTGGCGGTCGTCCCATACCCCCTCGAGCCGAAAGGGTGAGCCGGCCACTGCGCGTAGGTAGTCGTGGAGGCACATGGGCGTGCCGTTACCAGGGTACACATGCTTCTGAAGGAATGCGGAGACTTCGTACTTCCTCCGCTTGGCACAGGCGTCGAGATACACTTTGCCGCCCGGGGCAAGCAGCGACCGGTACTTCGCCAGGGCTCTGTCGTAGTCCGGGAGGTGCTCGGTAACACCGAGGTTGACGATCGCGTCGTATGGCTCTGGCGCCGAATGCTCATACAAATGCTCGTAAAGCACCGTGCAGGGGATCTGCTCGCGGTGGATCAGCTCCTTGATGAACCGTTCCGATTCGCGGGAGATCGTGAGCGAGGTGACACGGATCCCCTTGCATCCGGCGTACTCGGTAAATGCGCCCCAGCCGCCGCCTATGTCGAGTACACGGTCCCCGGGCTTCGCGCCCACAGCCTCGACCGCGAAATCCATCTTCCGCGTCATGGCTTCCTCCAGCGACTCGTCGTCGTGCTCGAAGATGGCATGTGAGTAGCAGCGGTGTCGGGTGTCCATGAACGTCACGAAGAATTCCGCGTCCAGGTCGTAATGCTGCGAAATCCAGCCCTGGTCGCTCTTCACCTGACCCCGGATGCGTGGCTTGATAAAGCGCCATGCGCGCAGCAACGGATGCAGATCGGGGAAGAAGTTGCGGTGCCTGAGGATGGTCTCTATGTCGCCGTCCACGTCGACGTGACCACGCAGGTACGCCTCGGCGATTACCAGCTGGTCGATGCTGTCCAGCGCGTCGAGTCCACGTGCGTCTGCGGCCGCCAGGGTGAATGCCGGCTGGCCATTGCCGAAGGTGTGCTGTGCACCATCGGGCGCGCGCAGGGCGAAGTCAGCGCCTCTGCTCCCGTTGAAGTAGCGGGCGTAGCGCTGGCTGAACTTGTCGACCACCCGATTGAACGTTGCGCTCATTCGCCGGTGCCATGAAGCATCGCAGTCTGACGGAGAGGCCGCAACAAGCCCCGCCCGCTGCCGGTCCGCGTGCAACGACATTGGCTGGCCATATCCCTGGCCCCGGATTGGCGCGGGCCCTAGCCGTGCCGCTATGGGGCGGCTAAGCGAACCTCAAGTAAAACTTTAAGGGCCCAGGTCAAAGGTTTGGCGGTGCAACAGTTAACCGGTCCGGTGAACGTCGCTCCGACTGGCCTTGATTCTGCCCCGCGGCTGGATATACTTCTCCGCTTAGCACTCCCACTGAGCGAGTGCTAACAGGATCGTCCCCATCACAACTGAACCATACATCAGGAGAGACGCACCTATGGCAGCAACCAAAACGAGCACCAAAGTCGCTCCGCTCGCCGACCGCGTCGTCGTCAAGGCGCTCGAGGAGACCGAGCAGATGCGCGGCGGTCTCTTCATCCCTGACACGGCCAAGGAAAAGCCGCAGCAGGGTGAGATCATCGCTGTCGGACCCGGCCGCTTCGAGGAAGGCAAGCGCGTGCCGATGGAGCTCAAGGTCGGTGACCGGGTCCTGTACGGAAAGTACAGCGGCACTGAAGTCACGATCGACGACGATCAGTTGCTGATTCTTCGCGAGTCCGACGTTCTCGCCGTCGTAAGCTAGAGCCGACAGCCGACAGCATTGCTTTTCGATTTTTGACCGAACCACCAACCAGAGACAATCGCATATGGCAGCCAAAGAACTCCACTTCGACGTTGATGCGCGCGCGGCACTGAAGCGCGGCGTCGACCAGCTTGCAGAGGCCGTGAAGGTCACGCTCGGCCCCAAGGGCAGGAACGTCGTAATCGACAAGAAATTCGGTGCTCCGACCGTCACCAAGGACGGCGTCACCGTAGCCAAGGAGATCGAGCTCAGCGATGCGCTCGAGAACATGGGCGCGCAGATGGTGAAGGAAGTCGCGACGAAGACCTCCGATCTCGCCGGCGACGGCACCACCACCGCTACCGTGCTCGCGCAGGCGATCTTCCGCGAGGGACTCAAGAACGTCACCGCGGGCG
>CAZOAT010000052.1:0-11722 GCA_964577965.1 uncultured Gemmatimonadaceae bacterium
GTTAAGCCCTACAGCGCCGATGGTACTCCGACCGAGAGGTCGCGGGAGAGTAGGCCGTCGCCGGCACCTCGTTGAAAGCCCGGTCAGCTTTTCTGACCGGGCTTTTTCCTGCCTGCCCATTCGGTACCGTCCGGGGCCGGGCCGCACGTATTCTGTCGCGTACCGGCATCGGCCGCCATACATTGGGCGAACGCTTCACCAGGCGTGGGCGTCGCATGAATTCGCGCGAACGGCTTCAGCAGGCGCTGGGTTCGTCCTATGCGATCGAGCGGGAACTCGAGGGCGGCGGTATGTCGCGCGTCTTCGTTGCCGCCGAGACCGCACTCGGTCGCCGTGTGGTCATCAAGGTGCTCCCGCCCGAGCTCAGCGGCGGCGTGTCCAGCCAGCGGTTCGCGCGCGAGATACGCCTGGCCGCTTCGCTGCAGCAGGCCAACATCGTTCCCGTTCTTTCGACCGGCGTGGCGAGCGGCCTGCCGTACTACACGATGCCGTTCGTGGAGGGGCTGTCGCTGCGAGAGCGCATGGTGCGTGATGGCCGATTGCCACTCGCAGAATCCATAGGCATCCTGCGTGACGTCGCCCGTGCGTTGGCGTTCGCCCATGAACGCGGCGTCGTACACCGCGACATCAAACCGGAGAATGTTCTGCTCTCAGGTGATGCTGCGGTCGTCACAGACTTCGGAATAGCCAAAGCACTCGCCAACGCACGCCTGGAAGCAACCGTGGGCGAAGGGCCGCCCGGAACCACAGTAACGCAGGCCGGAACCACGGTCGGCACTCCGGCGTACATGGCCCCCGAGCAGATTGCAGGCGATCCGTCCACTGATCATCGTGCCGATCTGTACTCGTTCGGGTGTCTCGCATACGAGCTCCTGACAGGCGAGCCACCGTTCGGAAACCGCACGATGCATGCGCTCTTCTCAGCGCATATCGCGGAACGGCCGACACCGGTTGGCGAGCGATGTCCTGAATGCCTACCCGCAGTTGCGCGTCTGGTCACACGCTGTCTGGAGAAGGACCCCGAATCAAGACCCCGGTCGGCGCGGGAGATTCTTGCAGCGCTGGCCAGCGGCACCACTGCGGCCACTCCACTCGAGCGGCTCTGGCAGAGGCGCACGAGACTGCAACGGGCATTGGCTCTGTCATTCGTGGCGGCCGTCGCCCTCGCAGCCGTCGCAGCAATGGTATACTCGCGCGGAGCCACCGGCAGGGCGGCATCGAGCGGCCTCGTGATGGCCGTCGTGCCGTTCATCAACCTGAGTGGTGATTCGGCTCAGGAGTACATCACCGACGGGATCGCGGACGAGCTCGCGACGTCACTTGGGAAAGTGACGGGGATCCGCATTGCATCCCGCAGTCTGAGCTACCGATACAAAGGCAGACGCGACCTCGACGCACGCGAGCTGGGCGACGCGCTGTCGGCGGCTTACGTGCTGCAGGGCTCTGTGCGGCCAATGCAGGATCGTATGCGCGTTTCGGTGCAACTCATCAACGCGGTTGACAACAGCGAAACCTGGTCCGAGAGCTACGATCGGACGGCGGCCGACGCCATCTCTCTCCAGTCCGAGATCGTTCTGGCAGTAGTCGACGCGCTGCGACGACGCCTCGGCCTGGAGAGCGTCGTGGCTGCGGCAGCGGTGGCTTCAACCCGAAGCGGCGTATCGGCGGAGGCATACGACGAGTATCTCCACGGCCGCTTTCTCCTGCGTCGACGCGGCGCTGGCGTGCGACAGGCCATAGGACGCTTCGAGCAGGCGATCTCCAGGGACAGCAACTTCGCTCAGGCTCACGCCGCGCTCGCAATCGGGCTCGAGCTGCTGCCATATTTCGAGCCGGTCGATGCGCGGGCGCAGGGAGTCCGCGCGATCGCCGCGGCACAGCGAGCGCTCGCACTGGATAGTTCCCTTGCCGAACCGCATACGGCGCTGGCCATGGCGTATCAGCACCTTTATCTCTGGCAGGAAGCCGAGGCGGAATATCGGCGGGCGGCGTCGCTGAGCCCCGACGATCTCGAGACGCACATACAGTACGGACGCTTCCTTTTCTACATGGGGCGAATCGCGGAAGCCAGAGCGATCTTCGAGCGGGCGCGGAGCATCGATCCATACTCGGCGGTCGCGTCCGGCTGGTACGGCCACCTGCTCTTCGCGGATGGAAAGAGGATCGAAGGGCTGAGAGAAATTCGGCGGGCGCTTGAGTTCGAGCCGTCAAATCCGCCGGCGCTCGCGTTCATGGTGGGCGCCTACCGCGAGATGGGTCTGCCGGAGTCATCCATGGTGTACGTCGAGCGACTGCGACGCGACGTTCCCAACTGGAGCGCGGTGGGGGCGGCGCTTCTCGGGGAACTGGGGAACCACCAGCCGGTGCTCGAGGCGATTCGGGCGCTCGAGGCGCAGCGAGATGTAAACCCGCAGGCGAACGTCCGCCTGATCACCCTGTATGCTGCCCTGGAAGACAGCACGGGCACGATGGAGGCTATGGAGCGCGCAACGATGAACGGCGAGTTATGGCCGACCTGGCGCTCGCTCAGTGACCCAGCGTTCGATTTCATCAGGCGCAGCGCCCGGTTTGCAGCGATCGTCCGGAGCGCGGGCCTCGACGTAAGGATCTTCACGTCGGCAACCGGAGGAAGACCGCAATGATGCGTTCACTGACACTCGGCGCCGCGATCATCGTTGCGACCGCATCCGTTGCTACGGGCCAGAGCGCTGTCGTCGATCTGGGCGAGACCAGCATCCATTATGTCACGGCCGGAGCAGGGCACCCAGTCGTGCTGATTCACGGCTGGGCGCTGAATCACCGGGAATGGGACGACCAGGTTGCGGCCCTGTCACCCCACTTCCGTGTGGTCGCGTACGACCGCCGCGGCTGCGGTAAATCGACCGGCTTCCCGGATGTGTCAGCGGATCCCGGCGATCTGCGCGATCTGCTGGATTCCCTCGGCATCGCGCGAGCGGTTCTGGTGGGACATTCGGCAGGAGGCGACGTTGCCCGCCGATTCGCGGCCGCGTTTCCCGAACGGGTTGCCGCGCTGGTGCTTTATCCTCTTGGTGGCCCTCCCCGCGGCTATCCGCTGCCGCCGGGCCTGCGCCCACCCTCACTCGCTGAGAGGAGCGCGATCGCGCGGCAACATGGGATAGACTCGCTGCTGCGGATCGTCAGCTCGCGACCGGAGTTCCGGGCGAACCCGAAGCGCCCGCCGGAGGTCAGGGCACGGCTGGATACGATCCTTCGGGCGTACTCCGGCAGGGATCTGCTGGAGGATCACACACCATCAGGACGCTACCCGCCACCCGCGCTTGAGGCGATGAAGCGGTGGCACTTTCCTGTTCTCTTCCTCATGGGCGAGTCTGAGATGGCGATGACCCACATGGTCTCGGACTCGCTTTCACGATGGATGCCGAACGCGCGCAAAGTGGTGATTCCCGGTGGCGGTCACGGCGTACACTTCGACGAGCCGGAGCGCTTCAACGAGACCCTGCTAGCGTTCCTGCGCCAGGTCAAACAGCAGGGGTCAGCGCCCTAGGCGGAGCAGAACGTGCAACTCGGCTGCTGCGCGCGATTCACTGGATCGACGTTGCACATCGCCCGGAGAGCAGTAACTTCTCGAAGTAAGCGTCACCCCCAGCCGCATTCTGCAAAGGAGGCACCATGGCAGTCTACATGGCGGATCGCGAAGTTCCGGGAATGACAATGAAGCAGCTAGCCGACGCGCAGCGGGCGGCTATCGACAAGAGCAGGGAATTCACCGACGACGGAAAGCCCGTTCGCTATATCCGCTCGACGTTCGTGCCCGGTGAAGCCCACTTGATGTGCCTGTTCGAGGCCAAGGACGCTGATACCGTGAAGGCGGTGAACGAGGCTGCGGGGTTGCCGTTCAAACGGATCGTGGAGGCGAACGATCTGACGCCGGCTTGAGTCGGTAGCGGGCCACGGCGAAAGCCCCGCCTCGGGAGACCGGGGCGGGGCTCTGAGTTTCGCTCCAGGTCGCAGTCAGGCCGTGCAAAATGTACAGCCCGCCTGCTGTGCCCGGTTCACAGCGTACACTCCCGACGGCACCGCGATTACTCCCGGGATCAGCCCGGCGAACCAATCCGCCTTCGCCTGCTCGGCCGACACTCCCGCACCCTCCGCGGCCATGCCGCTCAGCACGGTCAGGGCGAGGCTGCACGCCGTCATGATCACTGGACGCGTCGCCATCAGCGACTCGTAGGTCACGCCCGGATACAACATGATGTTGTTGTGGAAGATGTTCCGCAGAGCGGGTGCGTTCGTCTGCGGATCCGTCACGTTGACCGGCGGCAGCGCGCCGATCTTGTACTTCGCCCAGATCTCGTCCTTCAGAACGAGCGGAGTGGCAAAGTGGCGAAAGCTGACCACCGCCGTGACGTCGGAGTCGCTCACGTTATGTGCCTGCTTCGTGCTCTCCAGGAAGTTGAGGGCGTACACGGCGCCAAACCCGCTGTTCACTTCAGCGGCGTCGAACACCTGGCGGTATTGACCTTTGATCCGGCTTACCCAGTCGTCGCTGGGCCTGAAGCCTGAAGCCGGTAGCGGGAGAGTCGCGGCGTGCGCGCTGGACCATCGCGCCGCTACCAGTGTCGCAGCGCCGGCCGCGACACTCTTGACGAATCCACGCCGCGGCGTGGGGGACTGGATGATGCTCATGGTGGCGCCTCCTGGCAGAAAAAGGAAATTATGAACGGGTCGGGTCGTCCCCGCCAGCATTCGTGAGGGACTCACCGCTTCCGGCGTCGAAGAAGTGCAGGTGCTCGCAGTCAGGCGCCAGCCAGATGGCGGCTCCAGGGTCGGGAAGCGGCTGCGGCGGCACCCGCGCGGTGATCTCGCGCCCTCCGGCCGTGCCGTGGAGGTAGATCACGTCGCCCATGGGCTCGATTGCATCGAGCTGGACTTGCAGCGCATCGCTCGAGCCCGGCGGAACGACGGAAAGGTGCTCCGGTCGCACGCCCAGCAGGATCTCGCGTCCGATGTACGCTCCCGTGACCGCCGCAGCTTTAGCCGGCAGGCGAAGCGAGAGACCGTCCTCGGCTCCCTGAAACCGCAGTCCACCCTCACCCGGCGCAAGCGTGCCCGGGAGCATGTTCATCGCCGGACTGCCGATGAAGCCGGCGACGAAGGCATTGGCTGGACGGCGATACAGGACCAGCGGCTCTCCGATCTGCTGCACCCTGCCGTCGCTCATGACGACGATCCTGTCACCCATCGTCATGGCTTCGGTCTGGTCGTGCGTCACGTAGATCATGGTGGCCTTCAGCTCGCGGTGCAGTCTCGAGATCTCGCGCCGCATCTGCACCCTCAGCTTGGCGTCCAGGTTCGAGAGGGGCTCGTCGAACAAAAACACGCGTGGCTGCCGCACGATGGCCCTTCCCACGGCGACGCGTTGCCGCTGTCCACCGGAGAGCTGGCGCGGATTTCTGTTGAGGAACGGTCCGAGCCCGAGGATGTCGGCCGCCGCCCGAACGCGCTCGTCGATCTCCGTCTTCGACAGTTTGCGGAGTTTGAGGGCGAAGCCCATGTTCTCGTATACCGTCATGTGCGGGTAGAGCGCGTAGTTCTGAAAGACCATTGCTATGTCGCGCTCTTTTGGCGGCATGTCGTTCACCACGCGGTCTCCGATCAGGATGCGGCCGGCCGAGATGCTCTCGAGTCCTGCTATCATGCGCAGCACCGTACTCTTGCCACTGCCCGAAGGCCCGACGAGCACGACGAACTCTCCGTCGGCAATGCTGAAGGAGGCGCCTTCCACGGCTACATTGCCGTCGTAGACCTTTCGTACGTCCTCGAGAGTCACCGGGGCCATTCGATCTCCATTCCTGGTATACAGCCATGAAACGAGGGCCGCTGTTTCCCGCCAACTTCCTCTGGGGAGCCGCCACCTCGGCCTACCAGATCGAAGGGTCCCCGCTGGCCGACGGCGCGGGCCCCAGCATCTGGCATCAATTCTCCCACACGCCAGGGCTCGTCGCCAACGGTGACACGGGCGATGTCGCGTGCGACCACTACTGGCGCTACAGCGACGACATCGCGCTCATGAAGGAGCTGGGACTTGCCGCGTACAGATTCAGCATTTCGTGGAGCCGCATCCTGCCGGCGGGGCGCGGAGCCGTCAACGACAGGGGTGTGGGATTCTACGATCGGCTGGTGGACGGGCTGCTCGCGGCCGGCATCACGCCGACGCCCACGCTGTTCCACTGGGACCTCCCCGCGGGGCTGGAGGAGCTTGGTGGCTGGCTCAATCCGGACATCGCCGACTGGTTCACTGAGTACGCCACCGTGATGTTCAGGGCACTCGGGGATCGCGTTCCGATGTGGGCGACCCTCAACGAGCCGCACGTGGTCACCGATGGCGGGTACCTGCACGGGGCCCTCGCCCCGGGGCACCGCAGTCTCTTCGAGCCTGCAGTGGCGGCGCACAACCTGCTGCGCGCTCACGCCGCGGCGGTGAAGGCGTTCCGTACCGAACGGAACGAAAGGATTGGGATCGTGGTGAACCTCGAGCCGAAGCACCCGTCTTCCGGGGACGCCGATGCCGAGGCGGCGAGGCACGCTGATGCATACATGAACCGGCAGTTCCTGGATCCGATTTTCCGGGGCGAGTATCCGCGTGAACTGGAGGAAGTGTTCGGCGAGGCCTGGCCCGCTCACCCGCCGCACGAGCTCGACTTCATCCGTGAGCCGATCGATTTTCTGGGCGTCAACTACTACACACGCTCCGTCGTCAAGCATGACCCGCGCGCGTGGCCGGTCCGAGCCAGCCGCGTGAAGCAGAGGCGAAAGGCGCATACATCCACCGCGTGGGAGATTTACCCGCAGGGTCTCACAGAGACGCTGCTCTGGGTGAGGGATCGCTACGGTGAGATTCCGCTGTACATCACCGAGAACGGCGCGGCGCTGCCGGAGCCGGACACGGTCGACGGGCCGGTCCTGGACGATCGGCGCCGGCAGGCCTTCCTGCGTTCGCACCTTCGCGCCGCCCGCGACGCCATCGCCCAGGGCGTCAATCTCCGCGGCTATTTCGTGTGGTCGCTGCTCGACAACTTCGAGTGGAGCCACGGTTACTCCAAGAGGTTTGGAATCGTGCACGTGGACTTCGCGACGCAGCGGCGGACTCCCAAGGCGAGCGCGCATCTCTATTCGGAGATAATCCGGTCGAACGGCGCGTCTCTCAACCGGTAGAGCCGCGCGATCAGCATCAGCCTTTGACGCTCCCGGCTGTTATCCCCTGCATGTAGTACCGCTGCAGAAAGATGAATACGAGCACGACGGGCGCGATCGTCGCCACCGAGCCGGCCATCATCAGCTCCGTGTCCTGCACGTGTTCACCGGAAAGGCTGGCCAGCGCTACGGGCAGCGTGTACTTCTGCTCGTCACTCAGAACGATGAGAGGCCACATGAAGTCGTTCCAGGCGTTGAGGAACGTCCAGATGGCGAGCGTGGCCAGGATCGGCCGGATCACCGGAAGCACGATGGACCAGTAGATCCTGAACTCACCGGCACCGTCGATCCGGGCCGCGTCCAGCAGATCGTCGGGAACGGACATCGTGTACTGCCGGATGAGGAATATGCCGAAGATGCTCGCCATGCTCGGTATGATCACTCCCCAGTATGTGTTGATCACGCCCATACTCTTCAGCAGAAGGAAGAGCGGGAGCATCACCACCTGCACGGGTATCTGCAGTCCGGCCGTGAGCAGCCCGAAGACGCCGTCGCGGCCGCGGAAACGGAACTTGGCGAACGCATACCCGGCCATCGAGTTGATGAGCAGCGAGAACGCCGTGATGGCAAGCGCGATGATGCTGCTGTTGACGAAGTAGCGCGTGAGGTTCAGCTGGGTGAACAGTGTCTCGTAGTGCTCGAAAGTCACTGTCTGCGGGAAGAGTCGCGGAGGATAAGTGTTGGCCATGCCTGCCGGCATGAGGGAGGCCGACACCATCCACACCAGCGGCAGCAGCGCCATGATCGCGCCCGCCGCGAGCGCCGCATACAGGGCAACACGTGCCAGTCGCGTGCTCATCGGGGCGACGCCGGGCGCCATCTGAGCTGAACGAACGTGAGCAGCAGGATGACGATGAACAGCATGAACGCTATCGCTGCGGCGGTGCCCATCCGCCACCAGCGGAAACCTTCCTCGTACATCAACAGGACCAGACTCGTGGTACTGCGCAGCGGCCCCCCCTGGGTCATGACGTACGGTTCGGCGAAAAGCTGGAAGTATCCGATCATGGTGACGACGCCGACGAACACGAGCGTTGGTCCGAGCATCGGGAGGGTGACGTTGCGGAACTGGCTGAGCGGTCCCGCGCCGTCGATCCGCGCGGCCTCGTACAACTCCTCGGGGATGCTCTGCAGGCCGGCGACGAAGATCAGCATGTGGTAGCCGAAGTTCTTCCACACCGCTAGCAGAATGATGGCCGGCATCGCCCAGCGCGGATCGCCGAGCCAGTCGATCGGTGCGATCCCGACCATTCCGAGCCCGTAGTTGAGCAGGCCATATCGCGGGTGATACAGGTAGCGCCACACGATCGCGACGGCGACGAGCGTGGTGACGAAGGGAAAGAAGTAGATCGTCCGAAAGAAGGACTTGAATCGTATGAGCCGCGAATTGACAAGCAGAGCGGCTGCGAGCGAGGTGGCGATGGTGAGCGGGCCGCCGACAAAAGCGAAATACAGCGTGTTCTTCAGTGCCGACCAGAACTCGCCGCTGCGGAGCAGCGTGGAGTAGTTGCGCCCCGCGACGAATCTGGCATTGGCGGGGTCGCCGACCGAGTAGATGTCGAAGTCGGTGAAGCTGAGCAGCAGGGAGGCGACGACCGGGAGGAAGAAGAACAGCGAGATGAGCAGAAGCGCGGGCGCCAGAAACAACCACGGCGCGAGGCGGCTCGCCCGCCACGTCTCGCGGGCTCGAGCGGCGGGCGCAATCGGAGCGGCAGAGATCCGGTCGCTTCCTCCTCCGGCCATTGTCACGGGCGCTCCGCTCCTATCATCGGCGGTGCCGGCGGTGGATCACTCGCGGTCGAATCACGCCGGGCGCGGCGGGCGAGCATCCAGCGTCGCTTCTCGAGCATGCGATCCACGTCCCGGTCGAGTCGGGCCAGCACCTCGTCCACAGACCGCCGGCTGCGGACAGCCTCCTCCACAGCCTCGAACGTGCGCGTGGCGATCTCCTCCCACTCGGGGACCTTCGGGGTGGCGACGACGTGATGAAGCTGCTGGTAGAAGGCACGAGTATACCGGTCGTCGGCGAGCCCGGTCGCCTGCCATGCGGATTCCCGCGCCGGGAGGTTGTTGGTGAGCTCGTAGAATCGAATCTGCTGCGCCGGCTCCGAGAGATACTCGATGAGCCGCCACGCGAGCTCGTCCTGTCCGCGCCCGGCGAACAGCACGAGGCTCGAGCCGCCCGCGAGCGATACGCCGGGCTCGCCGGCGCGGGGCCCCGGCATGGGCGCGGTGGCCCACCGTCCTTCCATGGCTGCCGGCAGCCGCCTGCTGAACTCGCTCACGTTCCACGGACCGGTGATGTACATGGCGAAGAGGCCGCGGGCGAACTCCTCGTACAGGTTCGCGACCTGATTGCTGGATACCGCGGGCGCGAGACCCTCACGGTACAGGTCCACGTAGAAAGAGAACGCCTCGCGGAAACGCGGATCCCGGAAACCGCCGTATCGCCCGTCGTCGCGGAGCAGCGGGGAACCATTCTGCAGTCCAAGGAGAACAGGCTGTGGCCACTCGTTGGTCGGGAGGAGAATCGCGTACCGGTCCGGTCCAACGTCGCGCTTGATCGCACGCATCGCCTCGCGCCACTCCGTCCACGTGGCGGGCACAGCGGCGTAACCAGCCTGCCGGAGGATGTCGGAGCGGTAGAACAGGACCCGCGTGTCCACATACCACGGCAGTCCGTACACGGATCCATCGATCACGTTGGTATCCCAGATACCCGGGAAATAGTCGTCCGGCGGGACCGTGGTCGAAGCAGCGATCACGCTGTCCAGAGGCAGGAGCGCGTTGAGAGCGACGAACTCAGGCACCCAGGTGTTGCCAATCTGGGCAACGTGAGGTGTGGCGTTTCCCACGTAGGCCGTCAGCAGCTTCTCGTGCGCGGCCGTCCAGGGGATCTGCTGGACCTGGACCCGGACACCGGGGTTGCGTCGCTCGAACTCCGGAATGAGCTGCTGCACGACCTGCCCTTCGCGCCCCAACGCCCAGAACCTGAGTGTCACGTCATCGTCGCTGCGCGCACAGGCGCACAGGACGACAAGGAGCGCGACGACCAGCTTCATTGGCCGGATGCGAGCCATCCTCCGGTGAAGCCCGCCCGCTCGAGTCCGCGCCGGATGTGCGGGTTCTTCCGCATCAGGCGCCAGATCAGTTCGCTGCGATAGTTCTCCACCATCGCGAGGATGGGTCCCTGGTCGATCCCGAGGTGGTCGGTATCGTGCCAGCCGTGAACGGGATCAACGCGGCCGTGCCTCACCTGAACGTCGGTGAAGGTGAACGTGGGATTGAACGAGTCGAGAAAACCGTATTCGGTGAACAGCTTTCCGGAATACGCGCCGCGCATCGTCTTGAGAGCGGGAATGGCGATTTCGGGCGCAAATGGAACCGAGCCACCGGCGGCAGTCGGCGCGATCGTGCCGTCATCCCTTATTTCGCCCGCTGCCGCCCCGCGCGCGGCGTAGGTGAAGAAGCGACGCTCCACGCCGCTCACGCTCATGGTGGTATCGATCGGCCCGTCGGCCGCGGTCAGCCCCCAGATATCGGCGCCGTAACCGCGCCAGCGCATGGGATTCGCCAGTGCGTACGTGCGCTGGCTGTAGGTCGCGCGCCTCGAGTTCTCGAAGTAGTCGATGCCGCGTTCCCGCATGTAGCGGTCCTGGATGCCGCGGAAGTCGATCCAGACGTGAGAGTACTGGTGACCGAACAGCGGCGCGAACTGCACCATCGTCTGTCCCTGGAAGGTGCTCCACGTGTACGTCTGCGTCCACGCGTCCCACGCCGTTGGCTCTATCGGGTGCGTGGGGGAGCCGAGTGCGAGAACGAGCAGGATCATCGCCTCGTTATATCCGCGCCAGTCGTAGGCGAGAAACCCTTCCTCGGGCCGCCATCCCATTGAGACCAGCGGCGCGCGCACCTGCGCCCATTTCCAGTCAACCCGGAAGTAGATGGAGTCGGCGAGATCGCGGATGGCCGTCTCCGCCGCGTCAGGACCGTCGAAGTACTCGCGGCACGCAAGAGCTCCGGCGAGCAGGAGGGCTGTGTCTATCGTTGACAGCTCGACAGTGCGGAAGCGATGCCCCGTCTCCATGTCGAGGAAGTGATAGAAGAACCCCCGATATCCGGTGACCTGCGCCGGTTGCGGGCCCTGCGGCGCGTTCCAGAAGAACTCGAGCGTCGTGCGCGTTCGCTCCGCAGCCTGAGCCCTCGTTATGTACCCGCGCTCGACTCCGATCGGGTATGCCGTGAGCCCGAAGCCGACAGCCGCGACGCTGGAAAACGATGGAGTGGGCCAGCGGTCGAAGATGAGACCATTCTGCGCGTTGCCGAGCCTCCAGAACCAGTCGAAGGTGCGGGACTGGAGGGTGTCGAGAAACGGCTCGGCCCGCAAAGACGCCGACGGTGCCGGAATACGTGCGGGCGCGCAGGCTCCGGCTTGTACAACCAGAGCTGCAGCACACACGAGCGAAGCAACACCGTACCTCGGCCG
>CAZOAT010000052.1:11822-17440 GCA_964577965.1 uncultured Gemmatimonadaceae bacterium
ACCACCAGACTGGCCGTCTGTCCCGTCAGCAGCGGGAAGTCCTTCTGCAGGCGCACATCCATGTTCTGGTAGCCGAACACATTGCCGAGTCCGAGGAAAGGTCGCGTCGGTGGCTGGTAGGTATACGTCACCTGCCTGCCGGTCTCGAACCCTGCCGTTGCATCAGTCGCATTCACCGCGATGCCCGAGCCGAGGTTGACGATCGTGCTGAAGAGCATGTCGAACGGAAGCCTGACAATCGCGTTCATCACGACAGCATGCCGCTGGTCGCCCGGGGCGCGCAACCGTGGCCGGTCACCGACTGTGGGATAGCGGCCATCGAACCCCCAGAAGAGATCCTGGCTCTGGCCCTGCTCCTCCGACTTGGAAAGCGTGTAGGCGAGCCCTCCGCCCCAGCGGCTGCCGAATGTCATCGGCCGATCGATCTGCAGCTGCATCGCGTCGTACCAGGTCTTCACCCTATCGTCGGCAACGAACACGGTATTGTACGGCAGACCGCCGCCGCCCCAGGGGCTGCCGCGCACGAAGTTCATGTAGTTGCGCCCCCGGAGGCCGTTGTACGACAGTGTCACACGCTGCGCGCCCACCACCCTACGAACACCCGCGGACATCTGCATGGTACGCGGCGGCACCATGTCGTTCGCGACGAGGAACACCTCCGGGCGGCCGGTTGCGACCGCCAGGGCTCGAAGCTGCGCGGGATCGAAGTACTGTTGATTCCAGGCAGCACAGTTCGTAGCGTCGCCGCAGTCATCGCGGAACTCGATCCTGATCACCTGGAACTGCCGTCTGAACTGCTCGTCGAAGAGCGTGTTCCAATAGTTGCGATCGAAGTACAGGCCGGCCCCCCCGAACAGCACGGTACTCCCGTCACCCGTCAGGTCGAAGGACGCGCCCAACCTCGGCTGGAAGGCCTTCTTGTACATCGGACGCGAGCTTGTGCCGTTGCTGAGATAGCGCTCGATCCCACCCAGCTGTCGGATCACTTCGACGTCCTGCGTCTGATTTTCGGGCAGGGGCTGATCGACGACGAGTATGCCGGCGTCGTACGCCATCCGCAGAGAGTCCGCGAGCGGTGCCGGTGTGACGTAGTCGTTGTTGATCATGTTCGTCTCCCCGTCCCAGCGGAGCCCGAGATTGAGCACCAGCCTGTTTCCGATGGACCAGTCGTCCTGGATGAAGACGCCGAACTGCTTGTTGTCCCGCTCGATGGTGGGATCGCCAAATCCGATGAACCCCTCAAACGGCTGGCTCCAGTTCTCGGGATTGCTGCGGAAGTTGAAGACCGGGTTACCGGACTGGTACTTCGTGCCCCTGTAGGACACGAAGTCCACGTTGACGCCCGCCTTGAGAACGTGATCACCGGCGAAACTCCAGCCGGTGCGCGTGATGTCATCGCGCAGCGAAAAGCGGTTCTGCTCGAACTCCTGTTCCGCATCCTTGCCGCCGACGCGGAGCAGACCGAAGTAGTTCCTTCCGATCAAGCCAAAGTCGCGTGCCACGTTGCCCCAGGTGAACATCTGCCCGCTTGCCTGCGCTTCGTTGATCCACCTGTCGCCCGCGGTCTTGAAGTTCACAACGCCCGTGGTGGTCCTCACGCGAAGATTTTCGGCCGCTTCGAACGCCGTTTGTCCGCCGAATCCGCGGAAATCGTCGTCGCGGCGAACGCTCAGGCTCGCGTCAAGCGTGTTCCGGTCGGACGCTATCCAGGTGAGCTTGCCTAGTCCGAGATGCTCGCGGAACTCCTGGGCCCGCTGGCCCGTGTGCGCCTCGAGCTCCTGCCTCAGTGCCGTTGGAGCAAGCAAAGTGTCACCACCCAGGCGGATGTAGGCAGGCTCGTCGCGGAAATTGAGCTCGTACGTGCCAAAGTAGAACAGCCTGTCCCGAATGATCGGGCCGCCGATGTTTCCCCCCGCCTGCAGGCGCTTGTATTCGGGTCGCGGGGAGTTGTTGCGCACTGATAAGGCGTCGCGCGCCACGTATCCACGTCCGACTCCGTACGCGAACAGATCGGCTTCGAGCTGGTTCGTTCCGCTTCGCGTCGTGGCCGCGATGACCACGCTGGCTGCCTTCTGGTATTCGGCCTTGTAGTTCTGCGTGAGCACGCGGAACTCCTGGATGGCTCCCTGCGGCAGCGGATTGCCTTTGCTGGCGTCCTGGCCGACGACACCGCCGCGAAGCACGTCGTTCTTGTAGCTCGCGCCGTCCACGAAGATGTTGACCGCCTCGGGCGGCTGGCCGCCGGACGCGAGGAACTTGTCCGTGCTGTTCACCGTCTGCGCCGAGATCCCGGGGACGAGCTTCGCGAGATCGAGCACGTTGCGCTCGAATGTCGGCAGGTTGTCGATCTGCTGGCGGGAGATATTCGTTCCGATTTCGGAAGTGCGGGTTTCAGCGGGCGCGGTCGTGAGAACCGTGACGGCTTCCAGCTGGACGGCCTGGTCCCGAAGCTGGAAAGCAACGTCCACGGTGGCCCCGATCTGGACATCCACGATGCGACTCTCCGGCGTGAATCCGATTCGGCGGACGGTGACCTCGTAGCGTGCCGGTCGCAGCGCGGCGACGTAGTAGAATCCGGTCGCCCCGGTTATCGTGGAACGCTGTGCGTTCGTCGCGATGTCACGGGCGATGACCTGCGCCCCGGCCAGTGGCGCTCCCTGCGTTCCTGTTACCGTTCCCCGGATGTTACCAGTGCTGGTCTGCGCGCCGGCCGATGCACTGGACAGGACTGCGGTAGCCAGCAGGGCCAGCGCGGTGCGGATCCTGGAGCCGACTATGAATGGAATCATGGCACTGCCTCGATTGGGGTTGAAGCTGTAAGCAACGACCTGGAAGCGGTTGCTGCCTGGCGTCGCGGGTGATCGTGCGGACCGCAGGTATTTCGAATTGCCAGCTGCGTGGTCACCACCTCGTGGCGGCAGACATGGCGGTTCTTGTGTTCCGTGGCGTGTACGAGACACCCGATCGCCCTGTTGCCGATCTCGCTGACAGGCACGCTGACGGACGAGAGGGAAGGCGTGAGGTAGCGGCCGATGGGAATGTCGTCGAAGCCTGCGACGGCCATGTCTCCGGGGACAGTTCGCCCGTCTTCCGTGAAAGCGGCGATCGCCCCGATGGCCATGGAATCATTGGCGGCAAAGATCGCGGTCGCGCCCTTCCGCAGCCGCAGGAGCGTGCGCGCCGCGTCGTATCCGGAGTCCTCCGTGAACGCACCGGGAAGCTCGAGCCCGCGCGCCGGGGCGATTCCGGCATCTTCCAGCGCCGCCCGGTATCCCCGAAGACGCTCGCGCGCGTCGCAGTTTCGTGCCGGACCGTTGATGATGGCGATGCTTCGGTGGCCGTGGGAAACCAGATGCGCGACGATGCTGCGCGCGCCGCCAACGTTGTCCACGCTTACGGAATCGAAGGTCGAATACTCGACGTCGCAGTTGACCAGCACGACCGGAACGCTCTCCGGCAGGCTGATCGCGGGAGTGCCCGACAGCAGGTCCGGAGACATTATCGCGAGGCCGTCCACTCGTCCGCGCATCGCCCGGATGGCGCTTTCAACGTCCGCCAGCTCACTATGCGCACTCGAAACGAGCAGGTGATAGCCGTGCCGGCGGGCGGCTTCGTCCAGCCCTCTGATCACCTCGGAGAAGAACTCCCCGTACAGATCGGGGAGGATCACCCCGAACGTGCTCGTCCGCCGCATGATGAGGCTGCGGGCGCCGCCGTGCGGGACATATCGAAGCGACCGCACGGCGTCCTCGACCCGCTGGCGGGTCGCCTCATTGACCGGCGCGCTGTCGTTCAGCACCCGGGAAACGGTCGCTACCGAGACACCAGCCTCGCGTGCGACTTCGGTGATCGTTGCCGACAGGGAGACTCCGTAGGTGGCCGGGGACGACAAAGGGACCGTTGGGCATGAAAACGTTTACATCGGCGACCCCACACTGTCAAGAAGAACCAGTTCGGCGGCTACGCTCCCGGAGCGCAGAATGCCCCGCCGGCTCGCGCGAACGGGGTGCATTTCGAAATCGGACCCTCGAAGCCGGCGGTTACCCACTCACCAGCGCAAGCCTCACTGCGGGTTGCTCCGGTTCACGATTTCCTCATCGCTCGTCCACACCGCGTAGCCCTCGGCGGTGATGTTGGGACGTGCAACAAAAAGCCCCGCCGAAACCGGCGGGGCTCTCGCCTAGACTGAGCCCGTGTTATTCGATGACCCCGGCAGACCCTCCGGTCGTTACGGGTTGCTCGCGCAGGCCGCCCTTGCACGGGCTTCATCCGAGGGCTGGTAGATCGCCAGCGCGCTCGCGGATCGGTCAGCGTCGCCGGTCCCGACTGCGGCACCCAGGATCTGCACCGCCGTTGCAGACGGACCTGTCGTATTGGCAATGATAGCGGTGGCACCAACCTCGGCAGCCGACTGCTTCATCCGGTTGACCAGGTCCTCATCAGTCGTCCAGACGGCGTTCCCCTCGGCGGTGATCCAGGCGATCTCGTAATAGCTCGAGGGCACAGCTACGCGGGTGTCGAATACCGTCACCGCTTCGGCACAGGTCGCGGCGAAACGGTACTGAGGCGTCGTTCGCGTGACGTTGACGCCGGTCGCACAGGCCGCGAGGAGAACTACACCCGCCACTGTTAAGCTCTTCCAGGATTTACTCATAGGACCCTCTCTTTCATAGGTCACATTAACGGGGGGGAATCCCACTGTTCCCCGACTGCCAGCGCATAGGTGCAAGGCGAAGGCCGCAAGGCTCTCGGGGCAGCGGTTGACGGAGTCCAGCCAGGAGGGGGTTCATGCGGGTCATCCGTTCCGCTACCGTTCGCCCCCATCATGCCAGGAGATAAACGACGCAGCAGCGTCCCATACGAGGTACGCCGGTCGAAGATCCAGGGCCGCGGAGTGTTCGCGACCCGCCGCATCCGCCCAGGCCAGCGGATCATCGAATACGCAGGCGAGAGGATCTCCAATGCCGAGGCCGACCGTCGGTACGATGAAGAAAAGATGGGACGGCATCATACCTTCCTGTTCACCCTGACAAGTCGGACCGTTGTTGACGGCAACAGCCAGGGGAATGACGCGCGCTACATCAATCACTCCTGCGATCCGAACTGCGTCGCGGTCATCGAGGACGGCCGTATTTACATCGACGCGCTGAAGAACATTCAGCCCGGAACAGAGCTCGCGTACGACTATCAGTACGAGCGCACCGGACCGCGCGACGAGGAACTGGAGGAGTTTTACCGATGCACCTGCGGTGCGGCAAAGTGCCGGGGGTCCATTCTAAAGCCGAAGCGGAAGCGCAGGCGCGGATCGGCGACACGCCGCAACGCGGGACGATGACCGACCGACATTGAGCGCGCTGCCGCCGAAAGACGCTCTGGCGGGGCGGGGCACTATGTATTCTCTGCGAAATCGCACGATTGCAGTGACTTGCACTCGGCTTGTGCGTCTCCCAGAAGAACCCGCGAACGGCCAACACCTCTCCAGCCGCGCGCGTACCTGAAAACGGCGAGGCCCAGCGAAATCAGGATGGACGTTTACCGAATCGAGAAGTCGCGGATCCCAGTGCTGGTGACGCTTTGCCACGGCGAGGAGCTGGCCGGGGACATGTTCGTGCAGGGAT
>CAZOAT010000053.1:0-16915 GCA_964577965.1 uncultured Gemmatimonadaceae bacterium
ATCCGCTGGTCACGACGCCCGCCGGCGATGTCGTGGCGCTGGACGCGAAGATGGTTGTGGACGACAACGAGCTCGACCGTCGGCCACAGATCGCGGTGTTGCGTGACGAGAGCGCCGAAGCGCCAAGCGAGGTACGGGCCCGCGAGGCGAACCTCACGTTCATCAAGCTCGATGGCAACGTCGGGTGTGTCGTGAACGGCGCCGGCCTGGCGATGGCGACGATGGATCTGGTGAAGTACTACGGCGGTGAACCGGCCAATTTCCTGGACATTGGCGGCTCGTCCAATCCTGAGAAGGTGGTCAGCGCGCTGCAGATAATCACCAGCGATCCAGGTGTCCGGGCGATCCTGTTCAACATTTTCGGCGGCATCACACGCACCGATGATGTTGCCAACGGGATCGTCATCGCGACGAAGAAGAACCCGCTGAAGGTCCCGATCGTAATCCGCCTCACGGGGACGAACGAGGAGATCGCCGTGAAGATCCTCCAGGACAATGGTTTCTCCGCGATGACCGACATGGATGAGGCAGTACAGCGCGCGGTCGAACTTGCCACCGGAGGCGCCCGATGAGCGTGTTCATAGATACGGGGACACGCTTGCTGGTACAGGGGATCACCGGCCGCGATGGCTCCTTCCACGCGAAGCAGATGATGGAGTACGGCACGAACGTCGTCGCCGGCGTGACTCCGGGAAAGGGTGGGCAGAAGTTTGAAGGTACCGTACCGATCTTCAACACCGTCGCAGACGCCGTGACTGCGACCGGTGCAAACACGTCGGTCATCTACGTGCCGCCGCTGTACGCGGCTGACTCGATGATGGAAGCAGCCGATGCGGGGATCTCCCTGATCGTCTGCATCACCGAAGGAATTCCGGTTCTCGACATGACGCGGGTGCATCCATTCATCCGCGAGCGCGGGGCGCGGCTGGTCGGCCCGAACTGCCCTGGGCTCATCTCTCCGGGTAAGTCGAAGGTCGGAATCATCCCCGGTCGCATCTGTACCGCCGGCCCGATCGGCCTGGTGAGCAGGTCGGGGACGCTCACCTACGAGGTCGTTTACCAGATGACCCAGGCCGGCCTCGGGCAGACCACATGTGTCGGCATCGGCGGAGACCCGATCAACGGCACGAACTTCATTGACTGCCTGGCCGCGTTCGAGGCCGACGACGACACGGAAGCGATCGTCGTGATCGGGGAGATCGGCGGCACCGACGAGCAGGAAGCAGCGCGATACGTGAAGGAGAACGTCACCAAACCCGTCGTCGGGTTCATCGCGGGGCAGACCGCTCCGCCGGGGCGCCGCATGGGTCACGCCGGTGCGATCATCTCGGGCTCTGCGGGCACGGCAGCCGAGAAGATCGAAGCGTTCGAGGCGAATGGCATCGGCGTAGCCCGAAGGCCGATTGACGTGGTGGGCCTGTTGAAGGAGCGGTCAGCGATCATCGGATAGCGGAGAGCGACTCCGGTTACTGCAGCGCTGCCGTTACTTTCCGCCGATCGCTGATTGCCAACCGCTCACTGGAACCCATCAGAAATGCCCGGGAACCGCACCCTAACGATCATCAAACCGGATGCCTTCGGATCCGGCAATGCCGGCAACATCGTCGCTCTGCTCGAGTCCGCTGGCTTCCGTATCCGTGCCGCGCGGGTTGTCCACCTCACAGCTGAGACGGCGGGAGAGTTCTACGCTGTGCACCGGGAGCGCCCGTTCTACGCCTCCCTGGTTCGCTTCATGACCTCGGGCCCATGCATGCCGATGCTGCTGGACCGCGAGGGCGCGGTCGCTGAGCTCCGGCGGGTGATCGGCGCAACCGACCCGGCTGAAGCCGCCGAGGGCACGGTCCGGAAGCTGTACGCCGAATCCAAGGAGCGGAACGCCATCCATGCGTCGGATTCCGACGAGAACGCCGCACGCGAGGGGGCGTTCTTCTTCCCGGGAATCGAGTTGATAGAGGCCAGCTAAACCCGCTATATTTCAGAGCTTATGCTCTCGTTCGACATCCGCCAGACGAGCTCGAAAGCCGCTCGCGTGGAGGGAGCGCTGGCGGCGGACGACCCCGTGTGGGAAGAAGACGACGTCAGGCCGGCAGAACCGCTGCAGGTCGAGGCACGCCTTTCACCCGCGGGAGCGCAAAGGTTCTACCTGAACGGCCGAATAATCGGTTCGGCGGAGATGGAGTGCCGCCGATGCCTAACCAGCGTGCGGGTGGAAGTGAATGAGGAGTTCCAGGCCCTGTTCGCGCCGGCCGGGGATGAGGAGGCGGACGACCCCGACGTGTTCATGTACGATCCGAATGCGTGGGAGCTCGATCTCCGGCCGGCGTTGCGTGAGCTGTGGCTGATAGCGGTGCCTCGCTACGTGGTCTGCGACGAGGCATGCAAGGGACTGTGTCCCAGCTGTGGCAGGAACCTGAACGAAGGACCGTGCGATTGCCCTCCGGTGAGGGACAGCCGCTGGGATGCGTTGCGGCCACCTGCGCCATCCCGTAACTGAAGCGATTCAAGACGAACGCCGGAGCTCTGGAACCGGCGCCACCTTTCACGAGCTGATCAGACGATGGCTGTCCCCAAGAGACGTACCTCGAAGCGGAAGAAGCGTGCCCGCAACACGCACAAGGCGGCTCCGGTCACGGCACTGCAGAAGTGCCCCCGCTGCCAGGCAATGAAGCGCCCCCATCGCGTGTGTGAAGAGTGCGGATACTACGCCGACGAGCAGCGTATCCCCGCCCGCGAAGCCTGAAGTGACGCGCATAGCGCTGGACGCTATGGGAGGGGACTTCGCACCGTCCGCTCCCGTGTCCGGCGCCCTTCGAGCTCTCCGCGAGCTGGATGAGAGCCACACGATCCAGCTGGTCGGCCGGTCGGCGGAGCTGGAACGGGAGCTTGCCGACAACGCCGACACGATGCGCGAGGGGTTGCGTGACCGCCTGACGATCGTGGAGGCTCCTGACGTCATCGGGATGACCGACCGTCCGACGAGCGTTCTCCGCGGGAAGCCGAACAACTCGATGTCAGTGGGGCTTCGTCTTCAGGCTGAGGGTTCGTCCGACGCATTCGTCTCCGCCGGCAACACAGGCGCCCAGATGGCCGCGTCCGCGCTGCTGCTCAAGCTGCACCCGGGCCTCACGCGTCCAGCGATCGCCACGGTTTTCCCGACCGCGGGTAGATCGCTGGTATTCCTCGACGCCGGTGCCAACGTCGACTGCTCTGCGCGTGAGCTTCTGCAGTTCGCCTGGCTCGGGGCGGTCTACGCCGAGGCGGTGCTCAGCAGGGCGAATCCCGCGGTCGGCCTTCTCAGCATTGGTGAGGAAGCGGAGAAAGGCAATGGGGTGGTAAAGGAGGCACACGCGCTCTTCAGCGCCGCCGGGTTCAACTTCCTCGGGAATGTGGAAGGACGGGACATTCCGCGTGGTGAGTGCGACCGGGGACGTATCGATGTCGTCGTATGCGATGGTTTCGTTGGTAACGCCATTCTGAAGTTCTACGAGGCGGTCATGCCCATGGTGTTGTCAGTGCTGAGGCGCCACGGTGGGCTCGATGAATCACACATAAGCGAAGCGCTCGCCGAGTTCGACAAGTCGCGCTACGGCGCGGCACCGCTGCTCGGCGTACGGGGAATCAGCATGATCTGTCACGGTAATTCCGACCCGACCGCTATCTGCGTCGCGATCAAGGACGCGGCAAAGGCAGCCGAATCGGGGATGAACGCGATGATGGGCAGCCGGCTCGGTACGGTCGCAGCCACTGTCAGCCCCACGGCGGCCTGATGCGCCGACCCTTTGCCGCAGTCGTCGGCACCGGACGGGGAGTTCCGCAGAAGGTTCTTGCCAACGCCGATTTTGCCGCGATGGGGATCGACACCACCCACGAGTGGATCATCGAGCGGACCGGGATAGTGGAGCGCCGGATCTGTGAGGACGGCGAGACAACTGCGACGATGGCTACCGAGGCTGGCAGGGCTGCCATGGAGCGTGCCGAAGTGCACGCAGGCGAAATAGACGTGCTGATCCTGAGCACGGCCACGCCCGACCGGCTGCTCCCGGCGACTGCCGTGGATGTGCAGGCGATGCTCGGCGCGAAGCGCGCGGCCGCATTCGACCTGTCGGCGGCCTGCTCCGGCTGGCTTTACGGGATGACAGTCGCCGAAGGGATGATCATGTCGGGAACGGCGGAGACCGCCCTGGTGATAGGCGCCGAGAAGATGAGCGCTATCACCGACTGGACCGACCGTTCGACGTGCGTTCTTTTCGGCGACGGCGCCGGCGCCGCGGTCGTGCGCAGGGCCAAGGGTGGGAAGGGGATTCTCTCCGCCTTCATGCGCAGCGACGGCGATCTCGCGGAGCTGCTGTACCGGCCCGAGGGTGGCGCGACAGTGCCGATGAGCGCCGACGTACTCGAGCGCCGCAGCCACCTCGTGAAGATGGCCGGTCGCGAGGTGTTCAAGCACGCTGTGCGGTCGATGTCGGAGGCGGCGGACCGCGCACTGGACGGCGCGAAGCTGACCGGCGACGACATAGATCTGTTGATCCCCCACCAGGCCAACGTCCGCATAATCGAGGCAACCGCAAAGCACGCGAACATCTCGATGGACAAGGTCTACGTCAACGTGGACCGCTTCGGCAACACTTCATCGGCATCCATTCCGATTGCGATCGACGAAGCGATCGAGACGGGGCGAATCAAGGACGGCTCGACGGTGCTGCTCGTTGCGTTTGGCGCTGGGTTTACGTGGGCTTCGATGGTGATCCGTTTTTGATATTGGCGGCCAGCGGCTAGCCACGCCGCTCTCATGGACATCATACTCCTCTTTCCTGGCCAGGGCTCCCAGAGGCCCGGCATGGCTCGCGACCTCGCCGACGCGTTTCCCGGAGCGAAGGAGGCGCTCGATGTCGTGAACGCAGCGCTCGGACATGCCTTCACGCGCGTGATGTTCGAGGGACCCGCGGAGGAGCTGACCGCCACGCACAATGCGCAGCCCGCACTGCTGGCGCACGGAGCTGCTGCGTGGGCCACGATCCGCGACAGGGCATTGCCTTTCGCGCGGGCCGCGGCGGGGCATTCCCTGGGAGAGTACACGGCCTGGCATGCTGCTGGTGCGCTCGATCTTGGCGACGCGGTGCGTCTCGTCCGCCGGCGTGGCGAGCTGATGCATGACGCAGGTGTGGCGACACCGGGAACGATGGCGGCGATACTCGGCACGCTGCAGCGACCAGTCGATGAGATCTGCGAGGAGGCTTCCCGTGAGGCCGGGCGCGTCGTTGCTGCGAACTACAATTCCGACGAGCAGATCGTGATCTCCGGCGAGGTGGCCGGTGTGGAGCGGGCGATGGAGCTTGCGAAGGAAGCCGGTGCGAAGCGGGCGTTGCGGCTCGCGGTCGCAGGCGCCTTCCATTCGCCACTCATGGCGCCGGCCGCCGCGGGGCTGGCTGAGGCGATCGACCGTGCGAGCTTTGGCGACCCCGTATTCCCCGTGTACTCGAACGTGTCTGCATCTCCAGTCACCGAGGCTGGTGAAGGCAGGAGAATGCTGGCGCAGCAGCTCACCTCTCCGGTGCGCTGGGCGCAGCTCGTGCGCGCAATGGCGGAGCGATGGCCCGGGGCTGTCTGGGTGGAGCTCGGCCCCGGTGCTGTGCTGTGCGGCCTTGTCGCACGGCTTGTACGAGGCGCCAGAACTGTGTCGTGCGGCACTACCTCCGACGTCGAGAAACTTCTCACTATGATACCGGCATGAAGATCGATCTTTCCGGCAGGACCGCGTTGGTAACGGGCAGCACGCGCGGGATCGGGCGCTCCATAGCAGAAACGCTCGCTGCGTGCGGCGCGAAGGTTGTGGTCTCCGGCCGTGACGAGAATCGCGCGAAGGAGACCGCCGGGCAGATAGGCGCCACCCTTGGGTTCGCCGCCGACATATCCGACCCGGCGGCCGTCAACAACCTCATAGCAGCGGTCGAGAGAGAGCTCGGAGCGCTCGACATCCTCGTCAACAACGCCGGTCTTACACGGGACAACGTCGTGATGCGGCTGAAGGACGATGACTGGGACGCCGTGCTGAACACGAACCTCCGCGGCGCCTTCGCCGCAATCAGGGCAGCAGCGCGGGGGATGATGAAGCGTCGCTGGGGTCGTATCATCAACGTCAGCAGCGTGGTTGGCCTGATGGGTAACAAGGGTCAGGCGAATTACGCCGCGAGCAAGGCAGGGCTCATCGGCCTCACTAAAGCGGTCGCCAAGGAGCTCGGCTCACGCAACGTCCTGGTCAACGCCATCGCCCCGGGGTTCATAGACACCGAGATGACGTCGGCGATGACCGAAGACGCCCGGAAGGCACTCACGGCACAGATTCCTCTCGAGCGGCTTGGTACGCCGGGGGACGTGGCGGCAATGACCGCTTTTCTCGCCTCGGAGCACGCTGCGTACGTGACCGGGCAGGTTTTCGTGGTGGATGGCGGCCTGACGATGTAGTCGCTAATCGCCAGTCGCTTACTGCTATATTTCGGAGGCGGAAAAGCAGCTCGAAACCCCCGGTAAAACAAAGCTTTCGGAGATCATCCAAATGGCTGACAACGCGGAAAAGGTTAAGGACATCATCGAGAAGGAGCTGGGGGTCGAGCGCGAGAAGCTCACCAACGACGCCAGCTTCATAGAGGACCTCGGCGCGGACAGTCTCGACATCGTCGAGCTCGTCATGGAGTTCGAGAAGGAGTTCAACATCGACATTCCGGACGAGGACGCCGAGAAGCTTCGCACCGTCGGCGACGCCCTCGCATACCTCAATGAAAAGGTCCCGGCGTAAGTGCGGCGGCGGGTCGTCGTCACCGGGCTCGGTGCGCTGACGCCCGTCGGGAACGATGTGGCGACGACCTGGCAGGCGTTGCTCGAAGGGAAGTCAGGCACCGCTCCGATAACGAAGTTCGACGCATCCTCGTTTCCCGTACGTTTCGCAGCCGAACTGAAGGGGTTCGATCCGTCGGAGTACATGGATCGGAAGGAGATCAAGCGGGCCGACCAGTACACCCACTACGCGGTGGCGGCCGCGAAACAGGCGATGACCGACGCGAGGTTCGGTAACGGTGACTCCCGCTACGATCCCGACAGGATCGGAGTGGTCATCGGTAGCGGTACGGGCGGCCTCAAGGTCTTCGAGGAACAGCACGACGTTTATCGCGAGCGCGGCCCGAGCAAGATCTCGCCCTTCTTCATACCGATGTTCATCACCGACATCGCGGCCGGGATCGTCTCGATGCAGTTCAACGCCCGAGGCCCGAACTACGCGACAGTTTCAGCGTGCGCAACGTCGGCGCACGCGATCGGAGACGCGTTTCGCATCATCCAGTACGGCGACGCGGATGTCATGATCTGCGGTGGATCGGAGGCCGCGGTCACGCCGATGGCGATCGCCGGGTTTGCCAACATGAAGGCGCTCTCGGAACGCAATGACTCGCCGGAGACTGCATCGCGACCATTCGACGCCACGCGTGACGGCTTCGTGATGGGCGAAGGCGCAGCGGTCGTGATCCTGGAGGAGCTCGAGCACGCCAGGGCGCGCGGGGCAACGATCTACGCCGAGATCGCGGGCTACGGCGCCACGGGCGACGCCTACCATCTGACGGCGCCTGCGCCCGACGGTGAGGGCGCACAGCGGGCAATGCGCCACGCGCTCGCCGATGCCGGCCTGCAGCCGTCCGACGTGCAGTACATCAACGCGCATGGAACGTCCACGCCAGCCAACGATCTGAACGAGACACGGGCGATAAAGGCTGTTTTCGGTGACGCCGCGGCCGGCCTCAACGTCAGCTCGACCAAGGGCGCCACCGGTCACATGCTGGGCGCCGCGGGCGCCGTGGAGTTCGTATTCAGCTCACTGGTGGTACAAGGCGGCCAGGTGCCGCCGACGATCAACTACGAGACGCCCGATCCCGAGCTCGATCTCAACTACACGCCTAACGCGCCGGTGGAGCGTGACGTGACGGCGGCCCTCAGCAACAGCTTCGGCTTCGGCGGCCACAATGTCGCTCTAGCGGTTAAGCGCTACACCGGCTGACCGATGTCGATCGCCCGGCACGACTTCGACCCCGGCCTCGTGCGCGACGCCGCGCTTCGCGGCGTGGCGGAGAAGTACGCCACCGGGAACAGGCTGGATGGCGCGGACGCGGCCACGATGTTCCGCACCCCGGACATCCTTGGCCTCGGCGCTCTGGCGAACCACGCCAACCGCGCGCGGCACGGCGACGTGGTCACGTTCGCAGCGAACCAGCACCTCAATCCGACGAATGTCTGCATCCTGCGGAAGACCTGCGTCTTCTGCTCATTCGCCCGGCTGCCGAAGGAGGAAGGCGCCTACCACTACACGCTCGACGAGGTGTGGGACGAGGCGAAAGCGGCCGACAACGGACTCACCCGCGAGTTTCACATCGTGGGCGGACTGGACATGAAGGCAGGGCTGGAGTACTACAGCGACATCTTCCGCGGCCTGAAGCAGCGCTACCCGCATGTCCACATCAAGGCGCTCACCGCTGTCGAGATCGCCCATATCGCCCGCATCGAGAAGATGTCGATCCACGACGTGCTCGTCGCGCTGCGTGAGGCGGGGCTGGACACACTGCCTGGCGGTGGAGCGGAAGTTTTCGGCAGGGCTGTGCGGATGACTATTGCCGACAAGAAGCTCGCCGCCGAAGACTGGATCGCGGTTCACCGCACCGCGCACGCGCTCGGCATACGGTCGAATTGCACCATGCTGTACGGGCACGTCGAGACGATCGAAGACCGGGTCGAGCACCTGCAGATCCTTCGCGACCTGCAGGACGAGACGGGTGGCTTCCTGGCCTACATTCCGCTCGCCTACCATCCGGATCACAACGAGCTGGGACGGGAGCTTGGACGCGAGGGGACGGCGACCACCGGGTTCGACGATCTGAAGAACCTGGCAGTCGGCCGGCTGTTCCTCGACAGCATTCCGCACGTGAAGACGCATTGGATCATGGTGACGCCGTTCCTGTCGCAGACAGCGCTCGCATTCGGCGTGAACGATCTGGAGGGCACCGTAGTGCGCGAGAAGGTCTATCACGAAGCAGGCGCGCAGACCGCCGAGCACATGGCCCTTGACGACATCCTCCGACTGATCAGGGGAGCGGGGAAGATCCCTGCGGAGCGAGATTCGCTGTACAACGTCCTCCGCGTCTTCGATGCCGTGGAAACGGAGGCCGCCGCGTGAGTACCTCGGACCAGCGGCCGCAGGACGGCGTGAGCCCGCGGACTGAACGCCTGCGGATCGGTCGCATTCCGTACGTGAACTGCTACCCCGTGTATGGCGCGATCGATCGTGGCGCCGTGACCCTCGACGCGCATGCGGACATCATCACCGGTGTGCCTACAGAGCTCAACGCCGCGGTGGCTGCCGGCGAACTCGACGTGAGCGTCGTGTCGGCCGTCGAGTATGCGCGAACGCCTGAGCGGTATCTGCTCCTTCCCGATCTTGCGATCTCCTGCGATGGCCCGGTGCAGAGCGTGGTGCTCTGCTCCACCGTTCCCGCCGCCGAGCTTACGGGCCGGACAGTGATCGTGAGCCGCAGCTCGATGACCAGCGTGGCGCTGCTCGAACTGCTCTTCTCCAACGTATGGAACGCGCACCCGCGCTTCGTTTCCGGTGATGCCGAACTGAGCGATCTGCATGTGCTCGCGCGCGAGCCGCACGACGCCCGTCTCGTGATCGGCGATGCGGCTCTGCTCCTCACCGCTGGTGACGGACCGGCAGCCGAGCACCGGGCACCGTACAGGCACGTGTATGATCTCGGGCGGGAGTGGAAACGCTGGACCGGGCTTCCGTTTGTGTTCGCTGTGTGGGTGGCACAGCGTACCGTCCCCGTCGCCAGCTCGCTGCGCGTCCATGCGGGGCTGATCGCTGCGCGCGATTGGGGGCTTGCGCACCTGGACGAGCTGGCCGCCGAAGCGTACCGCGCGACCGGCGTCGCAGAGCCTCGCTGCAGGTCTTATCTCTCCGGGCTGGACTATGGCCTGTCGTACCCGCACCTGGCCGGACTCACAGAGTTCTTTCGCCGGCTCGTCGAGCTCGGACGCGTTCCCAACGGGACCCTGACCTTCCTTCCCGCAGCATGAACGTTCCGCGAGACCTGGTCGATCACTACGGGCGCGCACCGCTTCTGGAGCTCGCCGCTGAAGCCGACAGTATGCGTGAGCGCCTGCATCCCGGCGACATCGTGACGTACATCGTGGACCGTAACATCAATTACACGAACGTCTGCGTCGCTGATTGCGGGTTCTGCGCGTTCTACCGGCGTCCGAAGCACAATGAGGGGTACACGCTCTCGTTCGAGCAGATCGGCGCGAAAGTGGATGAGGCGAAGGCGCTCGGCGCCGTGCAGATCCTGATGCAGGGTGGCCACAATCCGTACATTCCGTTTCAGTGGTACCTCGACCTGCTGGACTATCTGAAGCGCAATCATCCGATTCACATCCATGGCTTCAGCCCGAGCGAAGTCGACTTCTTCGCGACGCTGTTCCGGATGGATGCGCGCACGGTCGTGCGTGAGCTGAAGGCCGCGGGTCTCGATTCCATACCGGGCGGCGGCGGTGAGATCCTGGTTCAGCGCGTTCGGGACATCGTAGCGAAGAAGAAGGCAGGTGCCGACCGCTGGCTCGAGATAATGGAGATCGCGCACGAGGAAGGGATGAAGACCTCCGTGACGATGATGTACGGCATCGGTGAGACGATGGCTGAGCGCGTGGAGCACCTGCTGCGCGTGAAGGAGGTGCAACGCCGCACCGGCGGTTTCACGGCGTTCATCTGCTGGCCCCTGCAGCCCGAGAATACGCCGACGATGTCCCACATGCAGAAGACCGACGCGGTGGACTATCTCCGCACGGTCGCGTTTGCCCGCACGGTGCTGGACAACATCCCCAACATCCAGTCGAGCTGGGTGACGATGGGAATGAAGATCGGGCAGCTGGCGCTCCGCTTCGGGTGCAACGACTTCGGGTCTCTGATGATCGAGGAGAACGTCGTTTCCGCGGCCAACACGACCCACCGCACGAGCATCCCGGAGATGGAGGCCCTCATCAGAGATGCGGGCTTCACGCCGCGGCGACGGCGGCAGGACTACTCCATGATCGAGGAGCCGGCTCATGCCGCGTAAGAAGCTCGAGGTTACGCCGGACACGCCGCCGCTGTCGATGGGACCGCTGCCGCTCTTCGCCCGCACCGGGATCGGTTACGACTCCCACTCCTTTGCGCCAGGGCACGAGATCATTCTCGGTGGAGTCACGATACCGTCAACCGTAATGCTGGTAGGGCACTCGGACGGCGATGCCGTCGTGCATGCGATCATTGACGCACTGCTGGGCGCGGCCGCAGCCGGCGATATCGGTGAAATGTTTCCCGACACCGTGGAGGAGAACCGTGACCGCGATTCTGTCGGGATGCTCAAGCTGGCACTCGACAGGGTGCACAACTACGGATACGCCGTCTTCCAGCTCGACGTCACGGTCATCGCGGAGACCCCCGCGCTCGCGCCCTACCGCCGCGCTATGCGCGAGACGCTCGCTGACGCTCTCGGTGTGCCCACGGGACACGTGAGCGTCAAAGCGAAGACGAACGAAGGGATGGGCTGGATAGGGCGCGGCGAAGGGCTTGCGTGTATTGCCGTGGCAACGGTAGTGCCGTTGCCGTGATTCCCGCGGTGCATGAGGTTCGCGGACCGCAACCCCGGACTCGAATTCCTTGCTAGAACAACTGGTAGAACGCCTCAGTCAGCTTCCGCTCTCTGTGCTGTACCCGACGCTGGGCCTGCTGGCGGCGATCGAAAACGTCTTTCCTCCGTTGCCGACCGACGCGATCGTCGCGTTCGGAAGTTTCCTCGCGGCACGCGGGCAGGGAAGCCCGTGGGCGACGTTCCTGATCACCTGGCTGTCTAACCTCGCAGGTGCAGCCGGCATGTACCTGGTGGGCCGACATTACGGCCACAGCATCTTTAACCGCGCGCTGCTGCGCTGGGGCGGCCCCGAAGCCGAGCACCGACTGGCGCTGATGTACAACCGTTACGGCGTTCCCTCTCTTTTCCTCAGCAGGTTTCTTCCCGGGATCCGCGCGCTCGTGCCGGTGTTCGGGGGAGCAGCCCGGCTGCCATTCTTTCCTGTCATGGGGACCATTGCGCTGGCATCGGGGCTGTGGTACGGCTTCATCGCATTCGTGGCGTACCGTGCCGCTCAGGACTGGGAGACACTGCAGAGCATGATCGCGCAGTACAACCGGATCATCACTATTGTGGCCGTTCTGACCGCCGTGGGTGTGATCGCAGTGTGGCAATGGCGGCGCCGGCGTGCCACATGGACTCCGGACGTCAGCAGTCACGAGCGCCTGAACGAGGAAGCGCAGCGCAGGCAGGGATGGCCCGACCGAAGCGAGCCGACCGAACCCGGGAACTGACCGGCAACCCGGTCACCGACGAGGCGCTCGCCCGCGCGTTCCTCATCGAGCCGTATCAGGATTATCTCACGGTGGAGCGGGGAGTATCGGCCCGCACGCACGATGCGTATACCCGCGATATCTCACGCGCCGCGACATTCGCCCGCGCCCGTGGCGCTGGCGCACCACCCGATCTGGGTACGCGCGCTCTCCGCGACTACATCTACCATCTGAAAGACATGGGACTGGCGCCGGCGTCCATTCGGCGCAACGTCGCCGCGCTGCGCAGCTATTTCAGATTTCTCGTAGCCGAAGGTCACGTCGTCCGCGATCCTACCGAGCGGTTGGAGACCCCGAAGCGGTGGCGCACGCTGCCGCAGGTGCTGACCGTTACGGAGGTCGAGCGATTGCTCTCGACTCCGTCGCTCGACGAACCGCTCGCCTTCCGCGACCGCGCCATGCTGGAGCTGGCTTACGGGGCGGGGCTCCGCGTGTCGGAGTGGATCGGCATCGGCGTAAAGGACGTGCTGTTCGAGGATCAGCTCGTGCGGGTGTTCGGAAAGGGGAGCAAGGAGCGGCTGGTACCAATGGGCCGAAAGGCACTGGCAGCGATCGCGATCTACCTGCGGGAGCTGCGCCCGAAGCTGGAGAAAGGTGCCGGGCGCGGGTCCCTGTTCCTCAACTCCCGCGGCGACCCGCTGTCGCGGATGGGAGCGTGGAAGATTCTGCGCAAGTACGTCGAGAAGGCCGGGATAGGTAAGCGCGTGACACCCCACTCCCTGCGCCACAGCTTTGCCACTCACCTCCTGGAGGGAGGCGCCGACCTTCGCGCGGTGCAGGAGATGCTCGGACACGCGGACATATCGACGACGCAGATTTACACACACGTAGACCGCGAGTACTTGAGAACGGTACACAAGCAGTATCACCCAAGAGGCTGAGCGATGCTGCTCGTCATCGATAACTATGACTCCTTCACTTACAACCTCGTCCAGTACCTGGGCGAACTCGGCGCCGAGCTGCTCGTAAGGCGTAACGACGAGGTCGGCGTCGAGGAGATCGGAAAGCTCGCCCCAAGCGCGATAGTGATTTCCCCCGGGCCCGGGGTGCCTGCGGATGCCGGGGTCACCGTGCCCGTGATACGTCGCTGGCGCGGGGAGATCCCGATACTCGGCGTGTGTCTCGGCCACCAGGCGATCGCAGAGGCATATGGCGGTCGCGTGGTCCGTGCGGGAAGGGTGATGCACGGAAAGACGTCGCTTGTTCGCCACGACGGGACCGACCTGTTCGCCGGGCTGCCGAACCCGCTCGAGGTGATGCGGTACCATTCACTCGTCGTGGAGCCGGATAGCCTGCCTGGTGATCTCGAGGTGACCGCCCGCGCCGGCGACGAGCCCGAGGAAATTCATGCATTCCGCCATCGCAAGCATCCTGTCTGGGGTGTACAGTTCCATCCCGAATCGGTCATGACTGACCGCGGCCGCGACCTGCTGGGGAACTTCATGGAACTGGCGAATGCGAGGTGAGTCGGAGCTGAAGCGCCTCGCGCGGCCGGCGCGCACCGGCTGCCTATTCGTCGTGATCCTCTCAGTCGTTACCGCCACTCCTTCGGCTCAGGTCCTGCCGGCAGACACTGTGCCCCCCCAGCAGCCAGTACGGGCTGACAGCGCGGTTGCGAGCGCCATGGCGGGGAGCAGCGACTCGGTGACCTTCCTGAGCGGCGCTGACACCCCGGCCGGCCGTGCCATCGCGCGCGTACTCGCGTCGACGCATCAGGTGCTCGACGGAGGAGGGCGACCAGTCGACCTCCCGCGCGGGACGAGCTTCGGCACCAGCCTGGTCATACTCTCGCCGCGAGTGACGATCGGAGCCCACGTCGCCGGTGACGTAGTCGTGGTTGGAGGCGACCTCTTCACGCACCCGGGCGGACGTGTTGACGGCGACGCCATCGCCGTCGGCGGCGGTGTCTACCATTCGACATTGGCCAGCATCGGCGGCAGCTCATACAGCTTCAGGGATGAGACGTTCGGGATAGCGCGTGCGCCGGGGCAGGTGACGCTCGCACATGAGGACACGCAGCTCCAGTATGCTGCGGAGGTCATCACCTGGCCACTTCGCACCGGCCTCCGCGTTCCGTCCTACAACCGCGTTGACGGTGTGGTGCTCCCCTGGGGGCCGGTGGTCACGCTCGGACGCGGAACCGTCACCGTGGACCCGACGGTCACATACCGGTCCCACATCGGCGACCTGGATCCGGGTGTCCGAGCGGTGTTGTCGCTCGGGGCGCTGCAGGTGATAACCGATGCGCGCCGCGGGACGTTCAGCAACGACCGATGGATCCGCTCCGATGGCACCAACTCCCTGGCTGCGATCTGGAGCGGCCGGGACATGAGAAACTACTTCAGGGCCGACAGAATCGATCTACAGATTGGACCGCGCTGGGAAACCGCGACGCTCGTGCTGGAGCCGTACCTGGGCGCGCGAAACGAACTGGCGTGGTCCACGGGCCAGGAGCTGTCGCGCGACAGCCACCCGTGGTCGCTGCGGGGTCGCGACTCGACGAACGGGATATTCCGGCCGAACCCGCCGGTTCTCCGCGGCCGGATAGTCTCGGGCCTGGCGGGCGCCTCGCTGCGGTGGTCCGGCGGCGACGTCCGTGCGCGATTCTCCGCGGCCTTCGAGCACGCCTGGGATTCTCCCACGGAGTCTCCGTCCGCAGAAAATGGCGGAGAGTTCTCCCAGCTGACTCTCCACGGCAACATCACGTTCCCGACTTTCGCGGGGCAGCGTCTCATCTCGCGGGCGCACGCCGTTACCTCCAGCAGCAACGACAAGCGACCGCCGCCGCAGCGATGGGCGTATCTGGGCGGAAGTGGAACGCTGGCGACGATGGATCTGCTTGTTGAGGGTGGAGCGGAGCTCTTCTTCTTCGAGGCGAACTACGTCATCCCCGTACCTGTCATACAGTTACCCTTTGTCGGGCCACCCACTCTCACCCTGCGATACATGACAGGCGCAGCCGGAGTGGACGAGCTGCCGAAGTTCACGCAGAACATCGGGGCCCGGCTCGGCGTGCGATTCATAGCCATCCAGTTCCTGATGGATCCGGCGACGAAGGAGAAGCGATGGGGAGTGGGGCTGACGCTCACTCTCTAGCCCGCCGACTGAGGTTTTTCCTCCACTGCAACATGGCTCCGTCGCTATATTGCGGAGCGTGGCTTTTCTGACCCACGTTCCCGCTCAGGCTGCATGAGGACGCTGCTGGTGATCCCCGCGCGTCTCGCCGCCACCCGCCTTCCCAACAAGCCTCTTCGCCTTCTCGCCGGACGTGCACTCATCGCCCGCGTCTGGGAGCGTGTGAGCGCGATGGGGGTCGGCGACCGCTGTGTCGTCGCGACTGACGACCCGCTCGTAATCGCTGCCGGCGAGGAAGCCGGCGCCGAGTGCGTCCTGACTTCCAGCCGGTGCGATTCGGGAACCGACCGTGTCGCAGAGGTTGCCGACAGGGGCGAGTTCCGCGACTTCGAGCTCTTCGTGAACATTCAGGGCGACGAGCCGTTCATTGGCCGCGCATCGGTGGAAGGGGCTATCGGTATGGTGGCGAGCGGAAGTTTCCAGATCGGTACGGCCGCCGTGCAGGCAGGCCCTGAAATCCTGCACAACCCGCACATCGTCAAAGTCGTCACCACTGATGACTCCCGCGCACTGTACTTTTCGCGTGCGCCGATTCCGTACCCACGCGACAGCCAGGCTCCGGACGGAGCGGTGCTGCAGCACGTCGGCGTGTACGCCTATACCCGCACTGCGCTGGCACAGTGGGTGGCACTGCGGCCCCACCGACTCGAGCTGATCGAAAAGCTGGAACAGCTCCGGCCGCTAGCAGCCGGGATGCAAATCGGAGTCGCCGTGACAGACGACCGCGCGGTCGCGGGGATCGATACCGAAGAAGACCTGGCGCACGCCAACGCATATTGGACGGAGCTCTCCGCCTGAACATGTCGCGCAATCAGCAGCCAACCAGATATGTCTTCGTGACCGGCGGCGTCGTTTCGTCGCTTGGCAAGGGGATCGCGGCCGCGTCCATTGGCCGGCTGCTCGTAGAGCGCGGGCTCCGCGTGACGATCATGAAGTTCGATCCGTACCTGAACGTCGATCCGGGAACTATGTCGCCGTTCCAGCACGGCGAGGTGTACGTGACCGACGACGGTGCAGAAACGGACCTCGATCTCGGCCATTACGAGCGATTCATAGACAGGGCGCTGAGCCAGGCGAACAACGTCACCACCGGTCGCATCTACCTCAACGTCATCAGTAAGGAACGGCGCGGCGAGTACCTCGGCTCGACGGTCCAGGTGATCCCGCACATCACCGACGAGATCAAAGCGGCGATGCGTCGGCTCGCTCCGGACAGCGACGTCGTGCTCGTGGAGATCGGTGGCACTGTGGGTGACATCGAGTCGCTGCCGTTCCTGGAGGCAATCCGACAGTTCCGGCAGG
>CAZOAT010000054.1:0-16704 GCA_964577965.1 uncultured Gemmatimonadaceae bacterium
AGCGACTGAACCACTGCTACGACCCGCTAGCCGGGCGCTTCACGCAGGAAGACCCGATCGGCCTCGCCGGCGGACTCAACCTCTACGGGTATGCGGACGGCGATCCGGTCAACTTCAGTGATCCGTTCGGGCTGTGCGCGATCAAGGGCGCGGCGGCCAGTGTGGCGATGGGCCGCGGCATCGCCGCGGCGACCGGGTCGGACTACGGGGCGGGGAGCCTCGCCCTAGATGTAGTTGGAGGTGCCCTTTGCGCGGGCGTGCTCGTCCGAGGCGCACAGATGCTCAGGATTGGCGGGAGAGCCGTCAATGTGGCCTCTCGATCTGGGCAGGTCTTCTCCTCCTACCGGGATGCTCAACGGGTCACACGTGGAGCGGGTGGTGCTATTGAGGCGCACCATCTCGTCGAAGCGCGACATCTGCGCAATTGGGGCTTGAACGCCGCAGATGGTCCGGCTGTGATCCTTACCCGGTCTGAGCATCAGGCGGTTACCAACGAGTTGCGTAGACTTCTGCCTTACGGGCAGCAGCATAGCAAGGAAGCCGTTTGGGAGGCCTATCAGCAAGCGTATCGCAATCATCAGGACTGGCTGCATGCGATTCAACATTACTTCCGATGAAAGAGAACATCACTGTTTTCGCCCACTTCCCGGACGGTCGCGATAACCTTCGAGAGAAATTCTTGGATGGCGTGGGCGGAGAGTTTCTCACGGGCAGAAGCGAGTTCTCCGGGAACTGGGAGTTTACCTTCGAATCTGCAGGAGACTATCAGCGCTTTCATGAAGCCTGGCAGCAGCATGGATTTGATCCTTCGGCCTGGTACGTCCGATGGCAGCGGCGATACACTCACAAGGAGCTCTTGAATGCTCCTTTTTTAGCCCTTCGCATCGACCGACCGCCCAAGGGGCAGGGCGGACCTACATACGGGACCGATTACGAGATGAGCCGAGCGTGCCGCCGCTGCGGCACCGGCGCCAGGCAGATTTCTGCGCTGATCCTCAAGGCTTCCGAGTTGGAGAAGAAGGGGGACGTTACACAGACCTTGGATAACGAGCGGCTGGTGTCGCCGTCGTTAGCTGATGTGCTGCGGGGAGAGCGGCTTACAGGTCTTGAACTCCGGCCGGTGAGATCGACAAAGCCTGCGGAGACCGTTTCCTGGGTGCAGATGGTTGCGACGGAGGAGTTGCCACCGATGGCTCAAGAAACGGAAGGTGTTGCTGTGGAGAACCAATGCCCGACCTGTCGGCGTGATGGGTTCTTCCATACGAACAAGCGTCCGGAGCAGATCACCTATTCGTCCAGAGAGGTGAATCCTTCTGCGCTGCCTGATGTCGTCCGGACTTGGGAGCACTTCGGAAACTCAATTCTGAAGCAGCCTTTCGAGGAAAGCCATTTCGCACAGCCGCTGTTCCTCGTGAAACCGAGAGTGTACGAGATCTTGCGGCAGAACAAGATCCGCGGAGTTGTGTTTACGCCAGTGCGACTCGTATAACACGGCAGAAGCCTGGCTCACCTCCGAAGGCGCCGGGCTTCTGCTTGGGGTGCGGGGCGGTGGAGGGGCGGAGGGGGGATGCGGATCTCGCTCTTATGTTTAACGAGGGAATCTCAGGAAGCGACAGACACCGCACCCCAGTGTTTGGCACCGGCAGCACGCCGATCCAAGGGTTTTCCCGGATTGTACTGGCGCGCGAGCCGACGTAACTTGGCCGCCCGCTTTGCTCCTGCTGCAAAACTCGCTGCATCCGCTCGCCCCCATGCGTCGATCCTCCGGTCGAGAGCAGTACTGCGCCTCGAGTCGGCATTGTCACGCCACCTCCGACAAGGATTTTTCGTCGACGCGTTCGGCGACCTTCAGCCACACTCTCGCCAGCCTTGTACGCTACGCGCCCCTCGACCGGCCGCTGCTCCTGCTTGGTGAAACAGGAGTCGGCAAGACCAGTCTCGCGCGGCTGATTCACCAGGAGTCTTCGCGGGCGACCGCCCCCATGCTGCACGAGTCTCTGGGATCTGTCGTGGCGTCACTGGCAGCCTCGACACTGTTCGGGCATGAGCGCGGTGCCTTCACCGGTGCGACAAGCCAACACAGGGGAGTCATCGAGCGTGCGCACGGCAGCACTCTTTTTCTGGACGAGCTCGGGAAGGCAGACCTGGACGTTCAGCGACAGCTACTGCGCGTACTCGACGACGGTTGCATACAGCGACTCGGATCCGAACGAACCCTTCAGGTAGACGTCCGCTTCATCTTCGCTTCACGCGAGTCGCTGGAGGAGCTCGAGAGGAGTCGACTGTTCCTCTCCGATCTCTATTGGCGAATCCACGGCTTTTCCGTAACGATCCCGCCACTCCGTGAGCGGCGCGAGGACATTCCGCATCTGGTGCGACGCTTCATCAGCGAGCTTGCGGCGCAACGTGGGTATACGGGGCCCGAGCCAGCGTTCACGCCCGAACTGATGCAGGCGTTCGTTACCGCGTTGTGGCCCGGGAATGTGCGACAGCTCCGGGAGGCGGTCGACCGACTGATGGTCGACGCCTGCGGAGCGGACACAATAGGTGCCCACCACCTGACATTCCGCGTTCCCGGCCTCGACCTCACCGCATCCCCGAAACGGCGAGGCGCGATTTCTCCGGCAGACGTGGCGCGTGAAGTATGCCTGGCTGGCAACAACAAGTCGGAGGCAGCGCGCCGCATGCGACGGAGCCGCAAGTTCGTACACAGGATGCTGGAGCGGCACGAGGCCGAAATCATGAAGACGCTGCCGGGAGTCTCGCAGGAGTGTAACGCTCCTCGTGCGGTTACACCCAATGTGTAACCCAAAGCTGTAACCTTTCGGTCCTGCTTCGGAGGAACTGACCGATCATCTCCACTTCCAAGTGAAGCAACGACAACGATGTTCCACATCCCGAGCTCCATGGCGTGTCCCATGCCTTGGGATTCGTCACGATGCCGAACTCAACGGAGCTCCACACTGGCCTCCACAGCGATCAGGTCCTGCCAAGGCCATCGCGTGAGTATCTGTACTATCACCGGATCTGCCCTGTTCGCTACCGGGAGGATGGCCAGCTGGTAGTAGCCGCCGCGCCGGACGCTCGGCGCGAAGCGCTCGATGAGCTGGCCGCCGCTCACGCCGTCGTCATCGCGGTCGAGGAAATCGCCGGTGACGAGCTCGAACGGATGATTGAAAGGTTTGCCTCGATCGGCGATCGCGAAGATGCGCGGGCGGAGACCGATACCGATGCCGAGGAATTGACGGCCGACGCGCGCGAGCTGGCGAATCAGCCACCGGCGATCAGCTACGTCAACCTGATCATAGGCGACGCATACAATGCACGCGCCAGCGACATCCATCTCGAGGCGGACCGGACGGGACTGACGGCACGTTTCCGCATCGATGGCGTGCTCGTGCCGGCACCTGAACCACCTGCGGGTCTGCACGCCGCGGTCGTTTCCCGACTGAAGCTCCTGGCGCAACTCGACATTGCAGAGCGGCGGCGCCCTCAGGATGGACGGATCCGCGTGCGACTCGTGGATCGTGAGCTCGATCTGCGCGTCTCGACGGTGCCAACGATGTATGGCGAGAGTGTCGTTCTCCGCCTGCTGGACCGTGGCGGCCGTCCCGTGGCCCTCGAGGAGCTGGGAATGCCGTCCGATGTACTCGCAGCCGTGGATCGCCTCGCGCAGCGGCCGCACGGGATGCTTCTCGTCACAGGACCAACGGGGAGCGGCAAGACGACGACGCTCTATGCCGCGCTGACCCGGCGCGATGTCACGCGCGAGAAGATCGTCACGGTCGAAGATCCGATCGAGTACCACCTGCCAGGTGTCACGCAGGTGCCCGTCCATCGTCAATCGGGCGTCACCTTTGCCGCCGCACTCCGTTCGATACTGCGTCAGGATCCCGATGTCATCATGATCGGCGAGATGCGCGATCCGGAGACGGCCGAGATCGCCGTGCAGTCGGCCATGACGGGACATCTGGTGTTCTCGACGCTGCACACGAACGATGCCCTTGCCGCATTCCCCCGCCTCGCCGACCTCGGAGTTGCCGGATATCTGATCGCTGCAACGGTGGAAGGAATCCTCGCGCAACGACTCGTCCGACGCATCTGCGATGGCTGCCGGGCCGACTACGAGCCTGACCATCAGCGCCTCTCGGCACTCGCCGGTCGACCGATCGGTCGAGTACGGCTTCAGCGTGGCGTGGGGTGCGCGGCCTGCAGGGGCACGGGTTACCGGGGCCGGACCGGGATCTACGAGCTCGTGCTCGTTGCCGACGAGCTGCGTGACGCGATCGTTCACGGCGCGAATCGGAGTGAGCTCCAGGAGATCGCCGGTGCCGCAGGATGGCCGACGTTGAGGACGGACGGGCTGGCGAAGATCGAAGCCGGTCTCACCACCCTCGAGGAGGTGCTCCGTGTCGTCCAGTAGACGCGCTGCCGGCTTCACGCTCCTCGAGCTGCTCGTGGTGATCGCCGTCATCGCCACACTGGCCGCCATCGTAGCGCCTGCGGTATTCCGGAACGTGGGCGATGCCAAGTCGGCTGCCGCACGATCGCAGATCGAGATCTTTGCACTCGCGCTCGACGCCTATCGTCTCGACAACGATCACTACCCCACGACGGAACAGGGGCTCGGCGCACTGCGCATGCTCCCGGTGACCGGCGACATACCGCGCAACTGGCGCGGCCCCTACCTGCGAAAGACCGTGCCTCGCGATCCGTGGGGAAATGCGTACCACTACATCGCGCCGGGTCGGGCGAATCCGGAGTCCTACGATCTGTACTCGCTTGGCCGCGACGGGAAGGCCGGCGGGGAGGGCGATGATGCAGACATCACGTCCTGGGGCGGGCCGGTGACGCCATGAGTGCCGCAACCACCTTCCGGTATGAGGCGGCGCGCGCCGACGGCAAACTGGAGCGTGGCTATCTTGAAGCCGCGTCGCGTGACGCCGTCGCGTCGATGCTCGTTCGCCGCGGGCTGTTCGCTGTGGAGATTGAGATCGCATCCGAAGAACCAGAGGGCAGACGTTCCATTCCCGCAGGTGATCTGGCGGCGGGCCTCGGCTCCCTGGCCAGTCTCGTCGACGCCGGAATGCCCATCTCACGTGCGCTCGCTGCCCTACCCGACATCGCGCCACCGTCGTGGCTGCAGGCGATCACGATCCTGCGCGATCGTGTTCGCGAAGGACACCCGCTGTCTCAAGCGCTTGCCACCTGCCCGCTGATCATCCCCCCTGTGGTCATCGGCATGATCAGGGCGGGAGAGACAAGTGGTGCGCTTGGCGATGCGCTCCGCCGGGCGAGTGAGATCGTTCAGCAGCTCGCGGACACGCGTGCCGCCATTGTGGGTGCACTCATCTACCCGTCCGTTCTCGCTGTAGCGGGCGCGGCGACCGTTGGGCTCCTGGTGACTGCAGTCATCCCACGCTTTGCGGAGATCCTGGCCGATCTCGGGCAGGCACTCCCTCCAGTCACTCGCCTCGTCCTGAACGGCGCCGAGCTGTTGCGCGTGTTGAGCCTACCGTTGGCGCTCGGAGCCTTGGTCACGCTCGCCGTCTGGCGGAGCTGGATCGCCACGGAACACGGGCGTCAACGCTGGCATCAGCTCCTGTTGATTTTTCCCCTCATCGGCAGGATGCGACATGCCGCTGCTTCGGCGGCCGTCTGCAGTTCGCTTGGTTCCCTGCTGAATACCGGAGTTCCGGTCGATCCGGCGCTCGGCGCTGCCGCCGATGCAAGTGGCGATGCCGCCATCCGCGCGAGGATGCTGTCAGCACGGGAACAGGTCGCGCGCGGCGTGTCGCTGTCCCGCGCGCTTGCTCATGCCGAGGCAGTCACGCCGCTGGCCTGCCGCCTGACTCGCGCTGGAGAGGAGTCCGGTACGGTCCCCGGTATGCTGGAGCGGGCGGCGCGCATCGAGAGTACCCGCGCCGAGCGGATGATCAAGGGAGCGGTGCGACTGCTGGAGCCTGGTATGGTGCTCATCTTCGGTGGCATCATTGCACTGGTCGCCGCGGCTCTCCTCCAGGCTGTGTACAGTGTCCGGCCTGCTCCGTGACGGAAGGGAGACCGGGAGTGACGCTGCTCGAAACGCTTCTCGCGCTGGCGCTGGTCGGCGTGCTCGGCGCGATGGCTACCGTGCGTTGGACGAACCGGTCCCCGCTCGTACAGCCATCCGAAGTCCAAGCGGCCGTTTCCTCCGCCCGAACGCGTGCGATCGCACATGGGCGCTCGGTGACGATCACGCTGCTGCACGGCGGGAACGAGTGGAGGGTCACCGTCCATGCCGATGGGGCGGTGCTCGCGCCGCCGGAGCTTGCGTTCGATCGACTCAGCGGGAGACTTCGCGTTGCGCACTCAAGATAGGGTCGGGGCAGCGCTGCTGGAGGTGCTTGCCGCACTGGCGATCCTCTCGACGGCCATTCTCGTGCTGCTGGCCACGGCACTGGCAGCCGGCGAGGCCATCACGCGCGGACGCGCAGCCGACCATGAGCTCGCGCGGGCGAGTGCCTTCCTCGACGCGGTCGCGCTCTGGACACGTGAAGACCTCGATCGGCGCCTTGGCAGTCGGCGACAGGGACCATGGCGGCTTGCCGTTGAACGCTTTCATCCGGAGCTCTATGTGGTCGTGCTCGAGGACAGTCTGGGTCGGTCAGAGCTGCTGCGTACATCTCTTTATCGCCCCCGGCAGCATGTCGCGATCGATTGAGAAACGCCGGGGCTTCACGTTGCTGGAGGTCCTGATCGCACTCGTGACCGGGGCCATGGTGTTGCTGGCTGCACGGGCGATGCTCGAGCAGCTCGGCGCGACGGGACGCACCGTGATTGCGGAGTCGCGCCGCCTCGATTACCACGCCAACGGCGAGCGACTACTTCGAGTCACTCTCGGGCGTCTCGAGGTCGGTACCAGCCAGGCGGTCAGTTTCGCGGGAAACGAGCGGGGCACACGCTTCTCCACGTGGTGCGATGTCCCCGAAGGATGGCTGGAGCGCTGCACGGCGACAGTCGCCGTCGTTCAGGTTGCCGACTCGACAGTGTCCCTCGTTCTCGAGCTGTCGAGTGAGGAGTTATACGTGATCCGCAGCGGAGCTCGCAGCGGGGCGCTTCGTTATCTCGAGCGAGCAGAGGGCGGCGGCTCCTGGTACCGGGAGTGGGGAGCCGGCATCACCGCGCCGCGCGCGATCGGTGTCGTCCTTGATGGGGATACGCTCATCTTCCGCATTGGGGAGCGCGGGTGACGTCGGCTCCTCATCGAACACGCCGCAGGAATCGCCGAGGTTTTGCTCTGCTGACGGTCCTCTGGGTCGTAACGGCCGCATCGCTCCTGGCGCTCGCGGCTGGCGTCGCCGCTCGGGAGAGCATCGGCAGCGCCGCTAACAGGGCAGCCCTTCATACGGCAGGCTGGCATGCGGAAGACTGCGCTGAGCGTGCACGGCTTGTGATCGAGCATGCGCTGCGCGGTCCTGATCTGCAGGCGTGGATCCGCGCCGATGACGTGATTCACGATGCGCCGTTGCTCCGGGAGCGTCAGTGCACGGTGTTCCTCGAACCTGCCGGTGCCAGGCTGGACGTGAACGAGGTCTCTGCGGACTTGGCGCGCGCACTCCTTCTTCGCCGCACGCAATCGCCCCAGCTCGCTGACTCGCTTGTATCGGCGCTGCTCGACTGGCGCGATGCCGATGATGTGCCGCGTGAGGCCGGCGCCGAGCGAGCCTGGTACGCGGCGCGGGGCCGTACCGGGCCACGGAACGGACCGATCGCCGATGTTCGTGAGGTTCGGCACATACGAGGCTTCGAGTCTCTCTCCTGGCTCGACTCGATCTTCACCGTGGAGCCCGGCCGCCTCCTGCTGACCCGCGCCCCGCTCGAGGTACTCGCAGCGTTACCAGGCATGAGCGATGAGCTGGTGATGATCATATCCCGGGCGCGCGAACGGCAGGCCGCAGTGGATCTCCTCTCGAGTGCCGCAGAGTTGTCGCCCTGGGCGCGCGAGCGCCTCATGCGGCACTATGCAGAGCTCGCACCGCTCATCGCCGCCGAACCGGAGGCGTGGGTGCTGCGATCGTATGGCCGAAGCCGCGGGTCAGCGGTGCTTGCCGTCCTTGAGCTGCGTCTGGTGCGTGCGCAGACCCGTGCAGCGATCGTACGGAGGCGCACATGGGCGGGGTAAGAGTATCGGGGCTCAAGGCGTTCCGCCTCGGAATCGCCGTCACGCACGAAAGAATCTGTGCCGTGCTGTGTTCCACGAATGTGCCGGTGTGGTGGGGCGAACGCGATCGCGGTGAATCACTGGAAGCCGACATCATCACTCTGCTCGGCTCCCTTCCGCGCCGCCGCTGGCGCCGCATTCGCGCCAGCATTGCGTTCGGGTCCACACTCGCCCGTGTGAAACGATTGCAAGGTCTTCCTCCTTCGGCAAACGAGCAAACGCTTGAACGCATTATCGGGACGTCGCTCTCGCACTACTTCTACGTCCACGGGGCTGCGTACGTACTTACTTCCGTGCAGCGCGCGTCGAGCGACGCCGTGTGGGCCGGCGTCCTCGATGCCGAAGCGGTACGTGCCACTCTGAATGCGTGCCGGAGAACAGGTGTGAAGGGAGCCACCATCGTACCGGCCGAGGTAGTGCTCGCCCGTCTATCATGGACCACTCTTCCCATGGACAGCGACGCGGCGGCCGGTCACGACACCACCGATGCGAATGGATCGAGTGGACGTCCGCGTCCGAGAGCTCGAGCGCCGACTCCTCTCGTCGCGCGAACACTTGCCGTCATGGGTGAGGCGGCGGATCGCTACCTCGAAGCATACGCTGCGTGTCAGTATGGATTCCGGGAACCCGTAGCGTATGCTCCTGCCGAGAAGCTGCGGAGCCAGAACATTTCCCGCACGAGAGGCATCAGTGCATGGTGTGCATTCGCGGCGTCGGTACTGATGTTGCTTGCGGCCCCCGGCATCGTCGCCGAACGCGACGCGCGGGAGTCAGAAGCGTCGCTGCGTTCACTCGCGGCGGAGCGGGTTGATGCCGCCCTCACCGAACGGGCGCTGATCAGCACTCGTGAGCGCGTCTCAGAGCTTGTTTCGTGGCAGGCGTCGAGTGGAGGCGTCATCGCGCTGCTGCGCGAAATGAGCGGGGCTCTGCCGCCGTCGTCCGCGTTGACGCTCATTCGTCTGGACACCATTCAGGGCTCTGCGGTGGTACTCACTCCGCGGTCTGCGGCTGTCCTGGCCGCGCTCGAGAAGACTCGGCAGGCGGGAGGATTCGAGCTTGCCGGACCGATCACGCAGGAACGTCTCGCTGACCTTCAGCTCGAACGCGTCGCGTTGCGGTTTGCGCGCGTGTCGCGGATGGCGCTGCCGGCGAGCTCCAGCAATGCGGAGAGATGAAGAGACTTCTTCGGGTTTCCATGAGCCCGCGGGAACGTCGCGTAGTGTACCTCGGTGCGCTGTGCATCGCTGCGGCGCTCGCTGTGGGGCGTGGCTTGCCTGCCTGGCGATCCTGGGTCGGCGAGCAACGTGCTACAGCCTCCGAACTCCGGCTCGAGGTGAGACGCGCCGAGGCGAGTATCAGGGCTCACGAGGCTCGGAGGGATTCGCTGCTGGTGCTCGAGGGAGAGCTCCGCACCCTGGGCCGCCTCACCTTGAGCGCCCGGACTGCTGCGGCAGCAGGTACGGAGCTGGCTTCCCTGGTGAACGAAGCGGCACGAGCGGCTGGCGTTTCGCTGGGCGCGCTGCACGTGACCGGGGATTCGGCCGGCGTGACAATCCGACGCGTGCGTCTCCGCGTTGAAGGGTCGGGGGACGTCCGCGCGCTGGTCGGATTCCTCCTGGCCCTCGAGCGGGGCGCCGTCTCCCTGCGCGTCGTCGACCTGTCCGTCGCACAGCCGGACCCCGCGGCCGCGGAGCACGTGCCCGAGGCGCTGGCGCTCCAGCTGACGGTGGACGCCCCGTACATCCGAGCGCAGGAGACCACTCCCGATGCGTAGTACAGCGGAGCGCATGCTGTGGTCCGGGGCGCTGATCGCGGCGGCGGGGACGGCGCTGATGTTCGCGCCCCCGGAAATGCCCGACCTCGAGAACGTGCAGCTCGAAGCACTACTCAGGTCGCCTGCGCGAGCCGATACGAGAGCACTCGTGCAACAGGCTGCGGAACTGATGTCAGGAAATCCTTTCCGACTGAATCGGCGCCCCGTCGACCTCGCGCTCGTTGCTGACGACCCGGATCAGACCTCAATGATGGATGCGCTACCCCCGCCTCCTCCGCCGCGCCCCATTCCCGTCGTCACCGGTGTGATCGGCGGACCCCATTGGGAGGCGCTGGTCGAGGGGATCCCGGGCGAAGAGGGCAGCGTGCTTCTGCGTGCCGGTGACGCGGCCGGGGAGTTTCGCGCCGTGCGCATCTCGCGAGACACCGTGATCATGGAAACCGCGGACACCGTGTACGTCCTCGTGCCGCGGCGCCCATGGAACTGATGCGAACGGCCATCGCCACAGCGGCCCTCCTCTGCTGCGTCTCTTCCGTTCAGAGCCAGGAAGCGGATGTCGCAGTGCACAACGACAGCGTCGTCATCCGGCTGGTGGATGTGGACCTGCGCGGTGCCGTGCAGGCGCTAGGCCGCCATCTCGACCGGCCGGTGGTCTTCGGCGCGCTACCACCCAACCGCGTCACAGTGGAAACGCCCGCTCCGATTCCACGCGAACAGGTGGTGCATCTCCTGCGCGGCGTCCTGGCGAGTCATGGCCTCGATCTGGTGGAGGACACGTCGCATTTCCGTGTCCGAACCGTCGAACAGCGCCAGCAGGCAGCTCCACGTACCGCTCCGGGAGGGCTGATCGAGCTCCACGTGATCAGGCTTCGGCATGCACGGGCATCCGACGTCGCAGCAACCGTGAATGCCTTGTACGGACGAGCAGGCGCTGTGGGTGAGATCGGTGACCGCCGTCCTCCCACACTCAGCGACGAACTGCGCCGGCAGCAGGTACCGCCTGTTGGCGTGCAGCCCGGACCCGATGGCATGCTGCCGCGTCCTGCCCAGCTTGCCGGAGACGTGACGATTGTTCCGGATCCTGGAACCAACAGCCTCCTGATTCGCGCGAGCCGTGCAGACTTCGAGCTCATCGAAGCCGCCGTTCGCGAAGTTGATGTTCGGCCGCTGCAGGTGCTCATCGAAGTGCTCATCGCCGAGGTGCGGCGCGACAGGAGCTTCGCTTTTGGAGTAGAGGCAACGCTTCCGCCCACCGCCATCGGGCGGGGGACTACGACTGTGGAAGGCGGCACGGCTGGTATCGGACTCGGTGACTTCGCCCTGCGTGTGATGGGACTCGGCGGGATGGACATTGATGCTACCCTCAGAGCCGCGGCAGCCCGCGGCGATGTCCGGATCGTCAGCCGTCCCGTGGTTCTCACCGCGAACAACGAGCGCGCCAGCATTTTGGTGGGCGCGCAGCGCCCGTTCGTGCAGGTCTCGCGGTCGTTGCCCACCGATGCGCCACAGCGCGATCAGGTGGTGCAGTATCGCGACGTGGGGACTCAACTCTACGTGCTGCCAACCATCAGCACGGAGGGATACGTCATGCTGCACGTCACGCAGGAGGTGAACGCGGCAACGACCGAGGTGCAGTTCGACGCGCCGGTGATCTCGACGCGGTCCGTTCAGACCCAGCTTCTCGTGCGGGATGGCCAGACCGTGGTTCTGGGTGGGTTGACCGATCGGCAGCGAGACGTCTCGCAATCGGGGGTGCCGCTGCTCTCCAGCATCCCGCTCCTCGGCGGGCTGTTTGGCCGGGCAAGCCGACGGACCACGGAAACAGAGCTCTTCCTCTTTCTCACTCCTCGCGTGCTGCGCGACGATGCCGAAGCGGATGCCGTGACCGAGCCGCTTCGCGAACGCATGAACCGTCAGAGGTGATCCGACATGATGATCGACGAGCTGGTGGTGGGCCGTACGCCGGCGATGTGCCGACTGAAGGCGGAGATTCTCCGGTTGGCAGGATGCCGCATCTCCGTACTCATCATGGGGCCTACTGGTGCGGGGAAGGAGTTCGTCGCACGGGCACTCCACGCGCACAGCGGTCGCTCGGGCTCACTGGTGCCGCTGAATGCGTGTGCGATTCCGGACAGCATGTTCGAGGCGACGCTGTTCGGACATGCAAAAGGTGCATTTACGGGAGCGCTCGCGGATCGCATTGGCTCGGTGGCGGAGGCTGATCGCGGCTCACTCTTCCTCGACGAGATCGGAGGCATCAGCTACGGGGTGCAGTTGAAGCTGCTGCGCGTGGTGGACACGAAAACATACCGTCCCCTCGGCGCAAGGGCCGATCGGCTGAGCGACTTTCGACTGATCTCCGCAACCAATGACAACGTCGATCGCATGGCGGCAAGCGGGACGTTTCGACTCGATCTGCTGCAGCGCCTCAGAGGCGCCACCCTCTGTGTTCCGCCGCTGAAGGATCGCCCCGAGGACATTCCCTTGCTGCTCCCGGTTCTGCTGCGCGCACGAGGCCTCGACCCCAACATCCGGTTCGACTCCGGTGCGATCGATGAGTTGTGCGATCACGAGTGGCCCGGGAACCTTCGTGAGTTGCATAACGTGCTGGAGAACGCAGTCAGCTATGCCGGCGGCGTCGTCGCTCGTGAGCACATCGCCCAGTCGATGGGCGCGCACCAACCCTCGGCGACGCTGCCGCGATTGAGTGCCGAGCTCGAGGACACGGTCGCCGTCTGCAGGGAGCACGGCTGGGATGTGCATGCGACGGCCGACGTCCTGGGCCTGCACCGCTCGACGATTTTTCGGCGGCTGCACAGAGCGGGTGTATTTGGTGAGTATCTGGCCAATCGAAGGCGCACACCCGACGGCACCTCTTGTCGCATTTCGTCGCGCGACAGATCGGATTTGTCGCGCGACGAAATGCGACAGGATTCTCGCCCCCGGATGCGAAGTATTGATCGTGCCGTGAGTTAGCGGGTTCGCTGGTCTGGTCCTGGACCTGCTATGGAGTAGAGGCGGTGCGCACCACTCCGGTGCGGCACCGCCTCTTCTGCATCCGGAGTGGGATCATGCATGCGGTCGTGCGAACGGGATTAGCGCTGCTGGCAGCCGTCGCGTCAGGACTGGGGATGGCGACGGACGCCGGGGGGATCGTGTTGCGGAACGCAGGAGAAATGGCCGTGACGCTCGAGGTACAGGTGCCCGGTGCGGGGGAGTGCGGGGCTCCGGAGGCGCCGGTGCTTCGGCAGGCGCTGAAGCCCGGGCGCTCGTGGCGCGTGGGCGCCGAATCGGTGGTCTGCTGGCGAGTGGAGAGGGGCGTGTGGGCCCGGGTAAGCGCAAGCGCGGAGTTCCCCGTCCTCGATGTGCATTGAGCGACGCGGCGGTGCCGCGCCCGTGTGATTCCGTCGCAGGTCTTCGCGAATCCTTCCTCCAGGAGATCGTCCGCATGCGTGCGACTGCTGTGCTGTGCCGTGGAGAGGCCGCCATCGCTCTTGCTGTGTTGATCATCGCGGCGGGGCCTTCAGCCGGGAAGGCCCAGTGGGACACAACCCCGCCGACGGTGAACATCTACGGCGGCAGCCAGTCCTCGACCGGGCAGCAGCAGGTTACGGTCGAGATCTGCGAGCAGGAGACTTCGATCGCGGACTACAGCATCATCCTCTACGGTAGCTCGAGCAGCAGCAATGTGACGAGCCAGTTCTCGCCGCAGCTCTACTATCAGGCGGGATGTGTCTCAACCTCCGGGACGATCCAGCTCTACCCTGGCTACAACACACTGTCGGTGATGGCGTTCGATCTCGGGGAGAACCTGGGGAGCCAGACGAGCAACTTCTACTATTATCCCCCGCCGATCGTGACTCCCGACGGGCATCCGTACGTCTTGCCGGCAGGCACGGGGTACACTTACGCGTTCCGCGTGGAGAATCCGCATGTGGAAGCGCGGCAGCACACCTTTGCGCTCTCGTGCACGGGGGTGGCGAGCTGCGGTGCGGCGCCGGGCGGCGTAACGATCGGAGCCCAGGCGGCGGTGGAGGTAGTGGTGACGTTTGGGGTAGCAGGGAGTGTGGCGGCAACGGGAACGGTGACGCTTACAGCCACGGCGAGCCAGAAGAGCGACAATGGCTCGCTCGCGGTGAAAGTGCTATCCGGCGGCCCGCTGGTGGACCGGAGTCTGTGCCTGACGATCGCGGCGGGGCCGGCGGCGGCGGTGGAGTGCGGGGAGCTACGCGTGGCGCATGGTCTGCCGGCGGTGCGGACGGTGAACGCGGTGCGGGCGCCAAGTCTCCTCTACAACAGCCAGCACGCGCACCCCTACGCGATCGTTGGCGTGACGGCAACGCTGCCGACGGGAGTGGGGACGCCGGACTCGGTGGTGACGACGGTGACGGTCGGGGGGCAGACGTACCGGCGATCCGTTCCGGGGAGTCAGTTTCTCCCGGCGGGGAGCGGGCGGCGGGCGGTAGTGGGGTTTGACGCGACGCACCTGGCCACGGGGCTCTACGACTACACGGTGGAGGTTCGGCGCTTTGGCGGGGGCACCTCCGCTGTGATGGTGACGGATACGGGCGCCTTGCCGGTGGTGAACCGGGGGACGAGTTCGTTCGGCGCCGGCTGGTGGCTCGCGGGCTACGAGGCGCTCCAGTTCCTGACGAACAACCGGGTGCTGTGGGTGGGCGGCGATGGGAGCGTGCGGGTGTACGAGCAGATGGGGACGACGGCGACGCACGTGGTCTACATGGCGGCCCAGTCCACCCGGCCTGACACGCTGCTCAAGCAGACGAGCACCGGCCGCTGGCAGCGGCTGCTGCCGAACGGGGGGCAGGTGCGCTTTACAGCAACCGGGCAACACGACTCGACAGTGAACCGGCTCAACTTCGCGACGCGCTTCGAGCACGACGGAAGCGGGCGTTTGTGGAAGATCACGGTGCCGCCAGCGGGGGCGGGGCTCGCCTACACCTTTGCCTACAACGGTTCCGGGAAGCTCGCGACGGTGACGGTGCCGGATTCGGCCGTAGGGGTGAACCGGACGACTACGGTCACGATCGACGGCACGGGGCGACTGACCGCGATCACTGATCCGGGGGTGCCGGCGGTGAGCTTCGGCTACGATGCGGTCGTGGTGCGGCGGCTAGTGACCCGGACCGACCGGCGGGGGACGGTGACGCGGTACCGGTATGATGCATCCCACCGCGTGGCGTCGAGCGCGCTCGCGCTCTCGAGCACCGACTCGATCTTCGTGACCTACTGCGTGGGCGAGAGCGCGGGGCTCACGAGCTGCCAGCCCTCGCTGGCGGCGCCGACGGACCTGCGTACGGTGCTCGATGGCCCGCGGACCGACACGGTGGACGTGACGACCTTCTGGCTGGGACGCTTCGGGAGCCCGGTGAAGATCCAGAACGTCTACGGGCACGAAACCGTGATCACGCGCGGCGACGCGCGCTTCCCGGGCGTCGTGACGCGGCTCCGAACGCCCGACAATCGGGTGATGAGCGCGGCCTATGATGAGCGGGGAAACCTGCTGGCGCTCACCGATTCGAGCCACGCGCGGACGGTGGGCGGCGTGACGACCTACGCGCGGACCACCTACGAGTGGCACGCGAAGTGGAACCAGCCGGTGAAGATCACGACACCCGAGGGCCCGTTCACTCGCTTCGGCTACGACGCGACCACCGGCAACCCACTCTGGGTCGAGGACGGCCGGGGGAGCAGCGCGCGGACGAACTTCGTCTACCACACCAGCGGCACCTGGAACGGGCTATTGCGCGCGGTGGTCAAGCCGGGCGGCCCCCGCGACTCGATCGCCTATGACGCGACGCGGCTCAACCTCTCGGCGACCGTGACGCCTCTGGGCAAGCGCACGCTCTTCGAAACCGACCGGCTGGGGCGAGTCCGGATGACCCGCATCGGGAACGACACGGCCTATAACGGGGACTCGCTGTCCTACGATCGACTGAACCGGGTCATGCGGCAAGTAAGCTACGGCTCGGCAATCAACGGCGTGGCTGCCCAGCGGGTGATCGTGCAGCACACCTACAACGCCGAAGGGCTGCTCGAGGCGGTAGCGCGCTCGATGAACCCGACATCGCCAACGGGAATCGGCACCCTGACCACAAACTGGGTCTCGCGGCGGGGCGTCCGATCCGGGAGACGGCGCCGGACGGCCAGCGCGACAGCACGGCGTACGATCACGCCGGGAATGCCCGTACGGTCTACACGCGCCGCGGCCACGAGATCACCATGGAGTACGATGCGCTCAACCGACTGGTGAAGCGAACGCTGCCGGCGGTGGCGTACCCCGGCTGGCGGCAAGGGGCAGCGAACGAGAACACCGGCGCCTCCTACAATCCGGAGTATGGGAACCTGACGATCCCATCCGAATTCACGACCTTCGAGTATGACGCGATGAGTCGTATCACCCGCGCAGCCAATCCCGATGCGCGCATCCGGCGGACGTACACCCCGTTCGGCGCCCTCGACACGGACAGCCTGTGGATCTATACGCTGGCGCGCGACACCACCCACCGCTACGGGCTCCGCTACGAGTACGACCTGAGCGGGCGGGTGACTAATCTGTTCTATCCAACGCACCTGGTGGTCGGCACGCAGGGACGGGCCGCATACCAGTACCACCCGACGACCGGTTTTCTCGACAAGGTCAAGGGCCTCCAAGATGAAACTTTCGACTTCGTGTACAACACGCGTGACGAGTTGATCGAGATCGCGA
>CAZOAT010000055.1:0-16693 GCA_964577965.1 uncultured Gemmatimonadaceae bacterium
GGTTCGCAGCTTTGCTGCGGGAGCTGGGCCTGGAGCGGTAGCGAGATGACGCGACCCACAGCGGAGCGCTACCTCGCGGGTCGTCGGCCGCTCCCGCCAGCCCGAGAAGGCCTCCGTGAGCCGAAATGCCGCGCCTTTGCGTAACAAGGGGAAGGAACAAGATGCGGTATGGCGACGTTCCCGTCGCACTCCCACCAAATTGGGCTCAAGCACGCTGGAGGCCAGCATGATCACGACACAGAAATTTCTGGGACTGGCGGCAGCGGTGACGATCGGAACCCTGCTGGGATGCGCGAATGAATTCACGGCCCCGGTGGTCCCTGGTCGCGTTTTGACGTCCCTCGAAATGACGCCTCCCGCGTTCAGGATGGCCGCGATTGCCGGGCTGAAAACAGGGCGTCTCGAGGTCCGCGCCGAGGATCAGTACGGCGTGCCCATGCTAGCGGGAATCGGATCGTTCTCCATCTCCAGCAGTGACGCCGATGTCGTCACGGTGGCCGATGCGCAGTATTGGACTTCCCAGTCCAATGGCGTCCTGGACGATTCCTGGATCTCCGCATATGTGACGGCCATTGCTCCGGGCGAAGCCGTCATCTCCGCCTCGTGGACGATCGGCGGCGTAACGAAGACTGCCAGGTCAACCATCACGGTTGAGTCAACTGAGGGATGGTCTTTGAAGGTCGATCCGGCGGTGCTGACGGTGCCGGCAGGATCGACAGTGCGGGTTCAAGCCGCGGTGGTGGACGAGACCGGCAACATAAGGATGAAAGACCATGCCGCATTTGCTTTCACTTCGGATCGCGATGACGTGGTGGCGCTATCTGAGGACGAGTGGTGCTTCCAGTGGGTATGCGAAGCGCATATCAACGTTCTTGGCGTGGTCCCAGGCGAAGCTACCATCACGGCCAGGGTTGCCGGTTTTTCCGCTACGACCAGCGTGACTGTCGTGCCGTAAGAGGCGGAGTCGGTCGCCATGCGCTTACGGTGCGTCTGGTAAGCGGCCAACACATTCGACGCGCGCGTATTCGCTTTGCCGATCAGACCCTGGCGGCGACGTTCATCGCGGCCGAAAGGACGGCGCCCACCCATTCGCTACAAGCGGCTCGGGTGATCCGACGGCGGGATCCACAGTTACGATGCGATCAGAGTACCACTCGGCATAGGCAACCCGCCCGTCGGGCGTCCAGGTGGGGTGGAGGAGGGAATCCCACCCGCGTGTGCCGGGAATCCCCGTCAGCTGCTTAGCCTCTGCGTCCACCACGCCCATCGCCATGAAGCAGTCCATGGGGTTTGTTACTGCCCGTCGTGCACTGGGGCGCGGACCCGTCGGGCTCCGCGACGCATAGTCGCCACCTGTAGGATGGGTGTCCTTGCCAGAACAGGAACGCCAGGCGCGAGCCGTCGGGAGACCACGCCGGGGCAGAAGCGGCTGGGACGAGCAGGACCGGCTGAGGCCATGAAGGCTCGGTAACAAGCACCGTCGGCGCCTTGAAAAGCCAGCGTTGCCGGTGGCAGGCAGGGATTCTCCGGCCCGCAGTACGACGCCGTGAAGACGCTCTCGACTGCACTCGCTCGCGCGACTACCTGCTGCGGTCCGGTCGTGCCCAGAACCCACCGGCCCGAGGTGGCAGTGCTCCATTCGTCGGTCGCAGCGATATCGCCTCCGGTTTCGGCCCCCCAGGGCCTTTTTCGCTCGCTCTATCCTCTCCGCATCCGCTGAACGGCAGGCGCCTGCACCTGCCGCGCACCGTTACGAGCAGTCACGCAGTTGCCGGCTTCCGCAGTGACCTCCCGAAGATCGTGATAAGGATGACTCCCGCAACGAAGCCGCCGATGTGCGCCAGATAGGCAACACCCCCTGCCTGCCCTCCGGCGACGCTGATCTGCCCGAATATCTGCAGCAAGACCCATAGCCCGATGGCGACGAAAGCGGGCACGGTAGTGACCGCGCGCATCATCAGCACGCGTACAGGGCTCTTCGGGAACTTGATCAGGTATGCCCCGAGTACGCCGGCGATCGCTCCTGACGCACCGAGTCCGGGGATTCTGGAATCAGGTGAGGCGAATACCATCGCGAGACTCGCTGCGATTCCGCACACCAGATAGAAAATCAGAAACCGCGCGTGGCCGAGGTGGTCCTCGACGTTGTCACCAAAGATCCACAGGTAGACCATGTTGCCCAGGAAATGCGCCCACGACGCATGCATGAACATGGAAGTGAGCAGCGTCAGCTGGATCGGTGAGGGTCCGGGGGCGTGAGGCACCGTGACGGTCTGTCCTCCGACTGTCACGGATTGTGGGGAGGTGAGGTCGGTCCCCTGCGTGATCTCCAGCGGGACCGTGCTGTAGCCGTAGGTAAAGGCCTCACCGGCAGTCAACTGGAAGAGCCAGACCACGAGGTTGGCCGCTATCAGTCCGTAGGTGACCACCGGGGTGATATGACGGCCGGTGTTGTCGTCGCCGATCGGGATTACCATGACCACCCCCCGGTGAGTAACGTGTCTTGCCGGATCGAGTCACTACCCCGCGACTCGCGGAGCAGAAGCTACAACTTCCGCGCCAGCGGGACAGCGGCCATCATTGACGCTCACATCAGCCACAGGGAATCCCGCATAGTGACCGACTCAGTCTCACCGCCAGCGCCCGCTCCTGACAATGCACCGAGCAGCCTGAAGAACAGGGTGCTCAAGTGGACGGCGATCACGCTCGGGTCGCTGCTCGGTGTCGTACTCCTCGCCGCAGGGATTCTGTACATTCGCGGCCGCTCGGTCGTTGGCCTGACGTACGACGTCGCGGCACAGATCACGAACGTACCTACCGACTCGGCGTCGATGGCACACGGCGAGCATATCGCGCTTACCCGCGGTTGCATGCATTGCCATGGCGAGCGCCTCGAGGGTAAAGTGCTCGCCGATGTCCCTCCCATGGTGATTGCCCCGCAGAACCTGACCCGCGGCGCGGGGGGCGTCGGATCACAGTATTCAGCCGTGGACTGGGACAGGGCTGTCCGCTACGGAGTCCGTTCCGACGGTAGGGCACTACTGCCTATGATGCCGTACGAGTTCTACAACCGCCTGAATGACGCGGACATGGCTGCGCTGGCCAGCTATCTCGCTTCCCGCCCGGCTGTGGACAACCAGGTTCCGCCGACGAGGCTGAAGCCGCTCGGGTACATCATGTTCGGGATGGGGGGACTCCCGCGCGACGGGCTCGACAGGCCGCGTCAGATAATCACGCCCGGAGCGACTCCGGAATACGGCGCATACATCGCGAGCACGACGTGCGTTGCGTGCCACGGTCCGCTGCTCGAGGGGCTGAAGGAGCGAGGGCAGACCGTCCCGGGACTGCATGCGTACGGTGAGATTGAGGTCGGGGCCCTGACGCGTGCGCTGCGGACCGGAACGGCCGCTGACGGGAGGGAGTTGAGCGAAGACATGCCATGGCAGGCATTCCGGCACCTGACCGACATGGAGATCGCCGCGGTGCACGCCCACCTGCAGGGGCTGGCCCGGCGCGACTGACCCGGGCAGGGGCGCGCGGTCGCTAGTTTTTGTGGATATGAAGGCCATACTCCTGATCGACCACGGCTCCAGGCGAGCCGAGGCGAACGAGATGATGTACTGCATGGCAAACCTGGTGCAGGCGATGGCTGGCCCGGACGTGATCGTGCGCCCCTCCCACATGGAGCTGACCGAGCCGACCGTGGCTCAGGGATTCAGCAGCTGCGTCGCCGCAGGCGCGACTGAAGTGATCGCCTTCCCATACATGCTCTCGCCGGGACGTCATTCGATCGAGCACATCCCCGAGATGGTCGCTGACGCAGCGCGGACTCATCCCGGCGTCGCGTTCAGCGTGACCAGCGCCTTCGGCGTGCACGAGAAGCTCGCCGAGCTCATTCTCGACCGTGCGGGGATTCCCGCAAAGCCGCTGTCGCCGGGAACGGCGGATGCCGCTGACCGCTGCTGGCACCCGTCAGGGGGAGAGGGCGCGTGCGGAGATGCGTGCCGGGCGCGACAGGCGGCTGCCGATACATCACTCGCCGGCCAGCAACGATGACCACGAACGTGGACGCGGCTCAGCCACTGACGATTCTCTCCGAAGAGGAGGTCATGTTCCGCGAGGCAGTCGCGGCCTTCGCGGACGAGCAGGTGCGTCCGCGCGTGCGAGACATGGAGAGGGCGGCGAAGATAGATCCCGAACTCCTTCCCGGTTACTTCGAGCTCGGGCTCATGGGGATCGAAGTTCCGGAGGAATACAACGGCTCAGGCGGCTCTCTCTTCATGGTGACGCTCGCCGTGGAAGAGATCAGCAGGGTTGACGCCTCAGCCGCGATCGTGTGCGATGTGCAGAACACGCTGGTCAATTTTCCGCTCCTCAGGTATGGGAACGATGAGCAGAAGTCGCGCTACCTCCCAAGACTCACGACGGAGGCGGTCGGCGCCTACGCATTGTCGGAGGCAGGCTCCGGAAGCGATGCGTTCGGGCTGGCGACGCGCGCCGAGAAGGGCGCCAGCGGGTGGCGGCTGAACGGGAGCAAGCTCTGGATCACCAACGGCGCGGAAGCGGAGATCTTCATCATCTTCGCAAATGCGAATCCCGAGGCAGGTTATCGGGGCATCACCGCGTTCATCGTGGAGCGCGACTTCCCCGGTTTCGCCGTCGGGAAGAAGGAAGACAAGCTCGGCATTCGCGCCTCCAGCACCGTCGAGCTTCTCCTCGACAATTGTGAAGTCCCCGAGGAAAACGTCCTTGGCCCGGTGGGTCAGGGTTACAAGGTCGCAATCGAGACGCTGAACGAAGGGCGGATCGGAATCGGCGCGCAGATGATCGGCGTCGCCCAGGGCGCGCTCGATGCCACGCTCGCCTATCTGCAGGAACGAAGACAGTTCGGAAAGCCGCTCGCCGATTTCCAGGCCGTGCAGTTCCAGGTGGCGCAGGCCGCCACCGAGCTCGAAGCCGCGCGCCTGATGGTCTACAATGCCGCGCGACTGAAGGACGCTGGCCACGACATTGCACGTCAGGGTGCCATGGCCAAGCTGTACTCCTCGCAGGTCTGCGAGCGCGTTACGTCTCTGTGTGTGGAGCTCTTCGGCGGATACGGGTATACCACCGATTACCCCGTCGAGAAGTTCTACAGGGACGCCAAGATCGGCGCCATTTACGAAGGAACGTCGAACATGCAGCTGCAGACGATCGCAAAGGCGCTGCTGCGCTAGACATCCACCCGGAAATCTGATGACGCGAAGAAGCCTGGCTTTCCTGTTCGGCCTGATCATGGCAGCCGGCGCGTGCGCCCCGGCTGCTGTCGTCACTGCGCCCGCACCGGTTACAGCACCTGCTCCCGAGCCAGTCGCTGCACCGACCGCAACCGGAGCGGTGCAGGACCCGATAACGCATCAGGAGTACACCGCCCGGCGCGCGGCGCTCACAGAGCGCATTGGAAATGGCGTGTTCGTCGCATTCGGGTCGCCTGAACCGGCAGCCGACTACCTGGGGTTTTCCCAGAATTCCCCGTTCAGGTATCTCACCGGGATCAATGAGCCGCAGGCGCGACTGATCATGACGGTGAGCAACGGCGTCGCTCAGTCGCTCCTCTTCGTTCGCGAGCGCAACTTCGAGCGTGAGACGTGGGAAGGGTACCGGCTGGGCACCGCCCGCGCGGCCGAGGTGACCGGCCTCCCCACCGTCCGCATGGAGGAGTTCGAGCGGCGTCTGGATGCGGCACTTTCGGGCGCCACGCGCGTGTACGTGCTCGAGGGAGCGGACGTACCCAATGCGTACGTCTCACCGGCACAACAGCTCATCGCTCAACTGCAGGCACGCGAGTCGGTGACCACCGCGGACGGTGCAGCCGCCGTCAGGCAGCTCAGAGCCAGGAAGTCACCGGCTGAGCTCGCGGCAATCCGCCAGGCAGTCGAGATCAGCGTTCAGGGCCACACCGCCGCCGCGCGCGCGATCGCGCCCGGGCGTCACGAGTATGTCGTGGAAGCCGCGCTGGAGCATGCCTTCAGGACGGCAGGTTCCGAGCGGACGGCGTTCTCCAGCATCGTCGGCTCGGGCCCCAACTCAACGGTGCTGCACTACCTGCAGAACGACCGCCTGATGCAGGCTGGCGATGTGGTTGTGGTGGACATCGGCGCCTCGTGGCGCGGGTACGCAGGCGACGTGACCCGGACTTATCCGGTCTCGGGCCGCTTCACCGCCGAGCAGCGTGAGATCTACCAGATAGTGCGCGACGCACAGGCTGCGGCAGAAGCCGCTGCGGTGCCGGGTACCCCTGCGGGCGCAATGACTGAAGCGGCTGAGCGCGTGCTCGCGGCGGGGCTCGCCCGCGTTGGACTCATCGAGGCACCGGATGCGACTTACGACTGTTCTTCGGGAGCCGGCGCATGTCAGCAGATGCGGCTCTTCTACATGCATTCGCTGGGACACGGCATAGGTCTCGATGTGCACGACCCGGGTACGGCGCCGAACGCCGCCAGCAGAAACGTGCCCCTCGCGCCCGGCGATGCATTCTCGATAGAACCCGGCATTTACGTGCGCCGCCACCTGCTGGAGATCATTCCGGAGACGCCGCGCAACGCCCAGTTCAAGGCCCGGATCCGCGATGTTCTTGCCCGCTACGCAGACATCGGCGTGCGAATCGAGGATGACTACATCGTGACTGAAGCGGGAGTCGAGTGGATCTCACGCGCCCCGCGGGACATCGACGAAGTCGAGCAGGCTGTCAGCGCGGGCCAGCAGTAACCCCCCGGAAGATCCCTTCCCGCACAGCGCGGGCACGCGGGCCGGGATTCGGCTCGAGGCCGAGGGTGTAAGTCACTGTAGTAGCGACTGTCAGCGTTGCGGCGAGCGAGAGTTCCCTTCCGTCACGAAGCACGCGGAGTGCGAGCGGAGTGCCGGCTGCGGCGCGCCCGTATCGCTGGCGAAAGCGTCGGCCGAAATCCGCTCCCGTCACGCGCACGTCGCCAGCGGCGATGAGGTAGTCACCGGTCTGTACACCGGCCTCGGCGGCGGAACTGCCGGGCTCCGCTTCCAGAACCCTGACGCCACTCCCGTCGACTTCGGTGCGCACTCCCAGCAGCGGCTGGGTCGCCGTGTCAGCGTCCACCCTGATCCCGGCGAGTGGAAGCACCGCCGCATACGGAAGCCGCTCGCGTCCATCCACGTATCGCGCCCTGAACTCGGCGAACGATACGCCGCTTAGCCGCTCGACAGTGGACCACCACTCATCGTTGCTGAAACCGCGCCCCTGCTTCCACGTCGTGTTGTACAGCTCTCTGACGACGTCGTCGAGGGAGCGCGCGTTCTCAGTCGCATCCCGGATCATTACATCCAGAAGCAGTCCTGCCACCGAACCGTGGTCGTAGTAGCTGTAATGCGTTCCGTCGCGGGGCGCCATCCAGGTGGACGCCGATGCATCTTCCATGGATATCGCCGGCAGGGCTTCCACGTTCCTGATCTTCTGCTGAGTGGCCGAGACAAAACCACGTTCGTTGATCAGCCCACCGCGGAGGAGAACGACATCGGCGTAGTAATCAGTGATGCCCTCACTGACCCACAGCAGCGGAGTCGGCTGTTCAGTGTCATAGCGATACGGAAAGAGGGCCGCCGGTCGCAGGCGCTTCACCATCCATGCGTGCACTATCTCGTGAGCGTACAGTGACAGCAGCACCGGATGTTCGAGCGCCTGCCACACCACGATGTTGACATGCGAGTCCTTGTGCTCAAGGCCGGACGCCCCCCGGTATCCCGAGTCTGCGATCTGCATCACGTTGTACGAGGGCCACGGTACCTCGCCAAAGATCTCAACCTGGGGCGGCGTCATGGCGCGCAAGGCGCCCCACACCCACTGCCGGCGCGAGCCCGAGACCGAACCAACAGGATACGTCACCAACCGCATCCACCGGCCAGACACCTGCGCGCTGTCCACCTCGATCCGCCCCACGAAGAACGGGTGATCGACCAGATCGTGATAGTTCTGCTCTGCATAGCGGCGTGTACCAGGTGGTCCCACGGTCGGCATCGCCGTACCGATCTGCCAGTCAGGCTCGGTGTAGATCTCCACTGTGGCTGGCCAGTCGAAATCGAGTCCTTCAGGGTACATGAAGAAGTTCGTACCATTGAAGAGCAGGAAATCGTCGCGCGACCAGGCCATCGCGTTGTCGAGCGAGTCGGCTATGTAGCGGAACCGCGCAACGACGCGCCCCTCACCGGAGGGATGCACGCGCCAGGTATCGTGATCCAGCTTGTCCCATCGGAGAGCGGCACCGTCCTGTGTCGCCTCGAAGTCCTGGACGTTTCTGGCGAAGTAAGTGACCCTGTACGCCCCAGGGGTCCACACGGGGAGCGACAGCAGCACTGGCGCGGTACCCGAAACATCGAACGACATCGCCACACGCGCGGACCTCGTCTGAGCCGTCGCCCGGTTGAAGGTCACGTCGTAGTGCACTGCGCTGATCGGTGCCGAGCGCACCGTGTCCTGCGCAGCCGCCGGGAACGCCAGCAGCAGCGTCAGCGCAGCTGCGCTACAGCGGGAGAGTGCTGCCAGCCAGGCGCGTCGATTTCGGCGCGCGGCGCCGCCGGGAGACCCTACTTCCATCGCCTCGCCGGCATCACGTTCTTGCCCAGGATTGCCAGCAGAATGATGACGAAGGCCAGGAGGCGGACCACATAGATCCAGACTGGGGCCTCACCGGGGAAATGGGTCGCAAGCAGCACGCGCTGTACCGCGAGGAGAGCAAACGCGAAAGCAAAGGCCCCAAAGAGTTGATCTCTCGTCCGCACCCAGAAGCGCAGGAAGAAAAGCGCTACGGTCACATACCCCGTCATCAGCATGCCAGCGAAGAAGAGTCTCACGCGCGCGTCTCCCAGACCAGCCCGTAGACCAGGATGAGAGTGCCGGCCAGCGCCGGCAGCGACCGCCAGATCGAAAGGTCTTCCAGCGGTACGTTCACGTCCACCAGCAGCAGGAGATTGTTCAGAAAGAACCCGACAAAGCACGCCGAGCTCCACAGCAGCAGGCGGGTCCCCTTGCGCCTGTAGCCACGGAACAGCAGCACGGCACACAACAAACTCGTCAGTGCGCAGAGTGCGTAGACCGTTACAGCCATCAGTCGCGCCTCAGTCGGAAAGCATCGGCGAAGGAGAGGACAGCCGTCGAGGGTCGATCATAGAGCGCCTTGATGAGTGTGACCGGTCGCTGGTGATACATGCGGGACAACTGCTCGATCGCCTCATCGACTTCCGCCGGCCGTGTCGGGTAGGAATACGCGTCCTCGGACTCATGATGCACCACGAAACCGCGACTCGCGAGCTGCTTCAGGTGTTCCCTCGTCACGGACTCCGGCTTCTGCGCTGCTGCCGCCACGGCGGGCGGCGCCATCAGTTCCCCCCGTTTCGCAAAGACGGCAAGGAGGACCTCGATCTCGTCTATCGATCCGAGGTGGTGGTCGATCAGGTCACGCAGTTCGCGTGTGAAGTCGGGTTCAGTCACCGAAGCGGTAGACTCCCGCTTCGGCTCCGAGGGGTAGACGGGATGTCGAGCACAGCGTGCCGGCTCGCTGCAAGTCGGAGGCCGGGGAGCGGCCGGCCGGAGACAACCCAGCTAATTTGCCCAGCATCACTCACCAACCCGGACTCATGATCTCAGACACTGCGCGCAACTTCCTTCACCAGCTTCTTGACACCCCCGGTCCCTCAGGATTCGAGGCCGCGCCGGCCCGGGTCTGGCGCGAGGAAGCAGCGCGCTTCGCCGCGGTCAGAAGTGATGTGGCTGGGAACAGCATAGCGGAAGTCAACACGGATGGATCGCCAACGATCCTGCTCGCAGGACATATAGACGAAATAGGACTCATTGTCACCTACATCGACGACGAGGGGTTCGTCTACGTGGCCGGTATCGGCGGCTGGGATCCACAGGTGCTCGTAGGACAGCGGCTGAGATTCCTGGGGCCCACCGGCGACGTCATCGGAGTTGTCGGTAAGAAACCGATTCATCTGATCAAGACCGAGGAGCGCGAGAAAGCGGTCAAGATGACCGATCTCTGGGTCGATATCGGGGCGGCATCGCGCGCCGAAGCGGAAGAGAGGATCGCGGTCGGCGATGCTGCAGTCATCGACTCCCGCACCGTCGAGTTCCCGAACGGGCGCATTGTTTCGCGCTCGATCGACAATCGCATTGGAGCCTTCGTCGTGCTGGAGGCCCTGCGCCGCTACGCTGAAAACCCGGGCCGCGCACATGTGGTCGCGGTGGCGACAGCCCAGGAGGAGATAGCAATGCTCGGTGGCGGCGCGCTGGTGTGCGCCACCTGTGTCAATCCACGCATGGCGCTGGTCGTGGATGTCACCTTTGCAACCGATCACCCGAACATTGAGAAGAAGGAGATCGGCGAAGCGAAAATCGGCGGCGGGCCTGTCCTCAGTCGCGGCGGAATCATCAGTCCGGTGGTTTTCAGTCTTGTGCGGGGTGTCGCCGAGCGGCTGTCGATACCGTACACGGTGCACGCTGCCGGGCGCGACACGCGCACCGACGCCGATTTCATTCACATCGCGCGCGAAGGGATTGCGACGGGTCTGATCTCAGTGCCCAACCGATACATGCACTCTCCGAACGAGCTGGTGAGCATGGAAGACCTCGACCGCGTCGCGACGCTTTTCGCAGAGGTGTGCCGGGAAGTCGGGCCGGAGACTGATTTCACCGCCCGCTGACGGAGCTTCGCTCCGTGCCCCTCCCCATTCCGAAACCGCGGAGCGCCGGTCACACCCGGACAACCGCAGTACCGCTGTACTGGACCGCATATGGTCGGGAGGGCGGCGAGCGTCTTCTGATCCTGCACGGCGGACCCGGTGCGAGCCATGACTATCTTCTTCCGCAGATGCTGGCGCTGGGAGATCAAAGCGACCTGCTTTTTTACGACCAGCGGGGCGGCGGCCTTTCCCGTGCCGACGGCGGCGATCCGGTTACATGGCAGCATCATGTGGACGACCTTGCCACGTTAGTCAGGGAGTTCTCGCTGGAGCCGCTCACGATCGTCGGCTACTCCTGGGGCGCACTTCTGGCGCTGCTGTACACAGGCGCGGCTCTCGACGGCAGTGGACTCCGGCGTCCGGCGCGGCTCGTCCTCCTGAATCCCGCACCTGCCACAGCCGGATACCGCCGGGAATTCGAAACCGAGTTCGCCCGCCGGCAGAAGGCCGCGCCCATCCGCTCGATGCGCGAGGAACTGCAGCGGTCAGGGGTTAGGGAGAACGACCGGGATGCCTACCGCCAGCGCGCCTTCGAGCTGAGCGTCGCGGCCTATTTCTCCGACCCGGCGCGGGCCCGGGATCTCACTCCCTTCAGGGTGGTCGGTAGGGTCCAGCAGAGCGTCTGGGAAAGTCTCGGGGAGTACGACGTTTCCCGGAATTTACGGGGCGTCGGCTGCCCCGTGCTTATCGTTCATGGCAGGGAGGACCCCATTCCGCTGGCCTCTTCGGAGCTGCTTGCGGGCACCTCGGGCGCGAGGCTCGTTGTGCTGGCCGATTGCGGCCACGTACCATACGTTGAGCGCCCGGAGGAACTGTTCACCTCCGTCAGGCGGTTTCTGACTGAAAACCCTTCCAGAACGTAGCGTGTCGCCATGTCGGAGTTCGGTGTCGCACAACAGCAACTGACCACGATCGAAGCGGATGGCAAGCGCTACACTGTGACGATCCGAACCGCATACGACGGTGTGGAGCACGTCGGGCGGTTGTTCTTCGCCGAAGTTGGCGCGCCCGGTCCCGGCATACCCGACCACAGCGCGATCCCCGGCCGTACGGTCGAAGAGTCGTTCGAAATGGCCCAACGCTTCACTCCCGACGATCTGATGCGCCGCCTGCACCGTGCCCACGCCGACAAGCGGCGTTACACCCAGCTCCGCCGCGCGGTGGACGAGATTGTTGCCAAGGTGAAGTACATGAACCGTGTAGCTGTCTCGATGCGCGGCGGGATGATCGACAGCGAAGGAGCCAACCAGGAGCTGGACCTCGTCGAGAAGCAGCTGATCGAGCTGGTCCGACGGCTGAAGGCGATGGCGGGTGTCGAGGGATGAGCCTGCTGCGACCAGCGACTGGCGGCTAGCAACGGCGGATGCATCGGAGCCCTCCCGTTCCACAGCACCTTTCCCCTAGTCGCTGATCGCCAGTCGCTGCCTGCATGGATTCGCGCACCGCCGCACACACCCTCACCCTGATCGGCTCTCTCCTCGAGCTGCGCGGTGAGCAGCGGTTCAAGGTCCGTGCATACCAGAACGCGGCCCGTGCGGTGCTCTCCACCGACACCGCCGACATCACGCCGCTGCTCCGCTCCGGTGAGCTGAAGGAGCTGGCGGGGATCGGCCCGGCGACGCTCGCCGTGCTGGCCGACCTCGTGGAGACCGGTGAATCGCGGCTGCTCGAACGCCTGCGCGAGGAGACCCCCGAAGGAATGGCCGAGATGCTCCGCGTGCCCGGACTCGGCACCGCGAAGATCCAGTTCATTCACCAGCAGCTCGGCGTCGGCTCACTTGATGATCTCGAAGCTGCCGCACGTGACGGCCGACTGGCCGCTCTGCCCCGTTTCGGAAAGAAGACTGCGGAGAAAGTGCTGCAGTCGATCGACATCGCCCGCCGCGCCGGCAGTCGCGTGCTGCTGATGGACGGAATGGGCGAGGCCGCGCGTATCGTTGAGGGGCTCAGGCATCATCCCCTGGTACGCCGCGTTGAAGTGGCAGGCTCCATCCGCCGGCATCTCGAGGTCGTCGCGGACATAGACATCGTTGCGGCGTGCGATGACCCTGGACGCGTGGCGGAAGATGCATCGCGAGCTCCCGCCGTGCGGCGCGCGCGGGGCGAAGGGGGCACGCGGCGACTGGAGTATGTGGACGGCACGTGTGTGGATCTGTACTGCGTCACGCCTGACAGCTTCACTGTGGCGCTGTGGCGGGCGACCGGGAGCGCGACGCACGTCGCAGCAGTACAGCGTACAGCTGTGTCGAAGCGCCTGAGTTTCGACGGAGACACACTGCTGGATTACCACGGAAAAACGGTTCTGCTCACCGACGAGCAGGTGCTGTACTCCACGCTTGGCTACAGCTATGTGGAACCGGAACTGCGCGAAAGCTGCGGCGAGCTCGAGGCTGCGATGTCGGGAGCGCTCCCCGTACAGCTCGAGTCGGCACATATGCGCGGCGCGCTGCACTGCCATACCGTCTACTCGGACGGAACGGCCACTGTGTCGGAGATGGCAGAGGCCGCACAGGCGCTCGGCTGGGACTACCTCGGCATCTCCGATCACTCACAGGCTGCGTTCTACGCGGGCGGACTCAAGCCCGACGCGGTAGCGCGGCAGCACGACGAGATCGACGAGCTGAACACCACGCTGCGCGGTTTCCGCGTCTTGAAGGGAATCGAGGCCGACATTCTCGCGGACGGCCGGCTCGATTACGACGAGAAGACACTCGACAGCTTCGATTTCGTGATCGGGTCGATCCACGCCCGCTTCGGGCTCGACGGACCGAAGATGACGCAGCGGGTACTCAACGCCCTGGACGATCCGCACCTGACGGTGCTCGCGCACCCAACCGGACGACTGCTGCTGCGACGCGACCCCTACGCACTCGATCTCGAGGCTGTCATCGAGAAGGCCGCCGAGCGCGGAGTCGCGCTGGAGCTTAACGCCGACCCGTACCGGATGGATCTGAGCTGGAGCCACTGCCTCACTGCGAAGCGGCGCGGGACGACCATCTCGATTGGTCCGGATGCGCACTCCACGCTCGCCCTCAGGAACGTCGAGCTCGGAATCGGGCTGGCGCGCAAAGCGTGGCTGGAGCCCGGCGACGTGCTCAACTGCCGGACCGCCGACGAGGTACTGCTGCGCACCTGGCGCACTGCCCGCCGCGGCGCGGAGTCCCGCCCGTGACGCCGGCGCGGAAGACTGCAGCTGCCGGCCGGAAGGGGGCAGCACGCGCGCCAGGCCGGAGAATGCCACGGCCACGGCGTGGAACCGCGCTCCGGCAGCACATCGCGGAAATCGTCGCCCGCCTCAAGCGCGAGTACCCCGATGCCCATTGCGAGCTCGACCACCGGAGTCCCTACGAGCTGCTCGCAGCGACCATCCTCAGCGCCCAGTCCACTGACAAGCGGGTGAACATGGTGACCCCGGCTCTGTTCAAACGGTACCCGGATCCTGCGGAACTGGCTGAGGCCGACGCCGAATCGGTTGAGGCGTTGATTCGATCGACTGGCTTCTTCCGCGCCAAGACCAGATCGCTGCTGGGGATGGCTCGCGGGATCGTGGAGCGCCACGGCGGCACCGTGCCCGACTCGATGGACGAGCTGACGGCGCTTTCCGGAGTCGGGCGCAAGACTGCCAACGTCGTCCTGGGCAACGCATTCGGAAAGAATGAAGGGATCGTGGTGGACACCCATGTGAAGCGGCTGGTGGTGCGGCTCGGCATCACCAATGAGACCGATCCCGAAAAGGTGGAGCAGGTGCTGATACCACTTGTACCACGTCAAGACTGGACGATCCTGTCGCATCTGTTGATCTTCCACGGCCGGCGGGTCTGCGTCGCCCGACTGCCGCGCTGCGGGGATTGTGTGCTGAACGACATCTGTCCGTCCGCGCGCGTTTGAGGACGCCTGGCGCTGGCTCCCGATCATCGGGGAGCAGCACTGCACACGACGGTTACAACCAACCAGGACATCGTGGCTAATCAGCACAGAAGCTCGGATCTGGGCGCTGCACTCACCGGACTCGTAGTCGGCACGACGGTATTGTTCGCGATCGTTTTCGCGATAGTGAAGATGACCAACGCGGCTTACGCAGGCCACGAAGCCGCCGCGCCCGCTGCGCAGACTTCCGACGCTCACTGACCGGGACAACAGAAAGGCCCCGCGGCCGATGGCCGCGGGGCCTGATCTATCCTGCTGGCAGGCTTACCTGTCGTCGTCGATCTTGCGCTGGGCGTCGCCGAGCTTCTGCTTGGCCTTGCCCTTCATCTCTTCGGCGCGGCCCTTGATGTGCTCGTCGCGATCATCAACGGCATCGCCCAGGTCACCGCGAACCTTGCCCTTCAGCTCTTCAGCCTTGCCTTCGGTCTTGTTCTCGATGCCTCGCTGGTTCAGATCCTTCGCCATATGTCCTCCGGGTCAGGCGTCGCCTCCACTGGCGACACGCCTTTCATAAGTGCAAACAGCATACCGAATCAGGTATGTTGGAGCCGCTCAACCGGCTGGTGCCGCTCTTGCTTCTAGCCCATCTGAATGACAGCTGATCCGGCCGCACCTGTCGTCCCCGGAGACGGCACTCCCGTAGAGCCGCCGCCGGAAAGTCCGCCGTCCCATCTCGCGACACGTCCGACCGGCCGCCGACTAGCAGGGCTGACGCTGCTGGCGCTCGGCGTCGTGTACGGCGACATCGGCACCAGCCCATTGTACGCCGTACGTCAGGCATTCAACGAGGACTATGGCATCGCGGTGACTCCCGCGAACGTCTATGGGATTCTCTCGCTGATAATCTGGGCGCTGATTCTGGTTGTCAGTCTCAAGTACATCGTCTTCGTTCTCCGGGCGGACAATCGCGGCGAAGGCGGAATCCTCTCCCTCCTCGCGCTGAACCTGCAGCGCAAGCACCGCCAGGCGGACCGCGGAACACGCGCGATCATCATCACTCTCGGACTCGTGGGTGCGTCGCTCCTCTATGGCGAGGGGATGCTCACGCCGGCTATTTCGGTGCTCAGCGCGATGGAGGGTATCGAGGTCGTGGCGCCGGCCTTCCGGCGGCTGGTGATCCCGCTCACCATCGGGATTCTCATCGCGGTCTTCGTTTTCCAGAGTCGCGGCACGCGGGGCGTAGGCCGGATCTTCGGACCTGTGGCCCTGCTCTGGTTCGTGACGATCGGCACTCTGGGTGCCGTGGAGATCTTTCACGAACCGCGTACACTGCTCGCGCTGAGTCCGCACTTCGCGATTTCCTTTTTTTTCGACAACGGGCTGGCTGGCTTCCTCGTGCTCGGTGCCGTCGTGCTCGCCGTCACCGGAGCAGAGGCGCTGTACACGGACATGGGACATTTCGGCAAGCGCCCGATCCGCACAGCATGGTTCACCATCGTGCTGCCCGCCCTCCTCCTGAACTACTTCGGGCAGGGAGCGCTGATTCTGCGTGATCCAGCCACAGCGGTTAATCCGTTCTATCTGCTGGCCCCGCCGTTCTTTCAGTACCCGCTGCTCGCCCTTGCGACGGCCGCAACCATAGTCGCGTCTCAGGCGCTGATTTCCGGCTCGTTCTCGCTCACCCGTCAGTGCGTACAACTCGGTTACTGCCCCCGGGTGCGTATCGTGCACACCTCGCCGAGCGAGTTCGGGCAGATCTATATCCCCGGTGTGAACTGGGCACTCATGACCGGCTGCCTGATGATCGTATTCGGGTTCCAGACCACGACGCGCATGGGGCACGCATACGGCGTCGCGGTGACGGGGATGTTCATAACCACGACGATTCTCCTGTTCGTCCTGGCGCGTTCCTGGTGGGGCTGGAGCATGCCGAAAGCGCTCGCTCTGCTGATCGGATTTCTGATCATCGACGTCGGATTTTTTTCTGCGAACCTGCCGAAGATCGTGCAGGGTGGCTGGGTTCCGATCTTCACAGGCTCGATCATATTCCTGCTGATGACCACCTGGCAGCGCGGGC
>CAZOAT010000056.1:0-16528 GCA_964577965.1 uncultured Gemmatimonadaceae bacterium
CGCGTCAGGCCCGCGCCGCGCCGCTGGCCGCGAAGCGGGACCGGCGCGTACTCGGCGCGGGTGCACTGGGTGCCGTGGCCGTTCTCGCGCTTGCATTCTTCGCGGGACGCCTGACTGGCGGTGATCGGGGAACGGTCGCGACACCGGTTGGCAGGTTCGTCCTGACTACCGGCGACGAGCACCGCTGGACAGGCGCCGGTTTCGTGGGTCTCGCGCTCTCGCCCGACGGCATGACGCTCGTGTATCTGGGGCAGAATGCTCGCGGTACTCAACTCTACCGCCGCCGTCTGGACGAGCTCGTACCGGCTCCGATACCGGGCACTGAAGGCGCTGTGTCACCGTTTTTTTCCCCTAACGGCCAGTCGATTGCCTTCTATCAGGGAAATACCATAAGACGGGTGTCGCTTGCTGGAGGCGCGCCCGCGACGATTCCGACCGGGGACGTGATTGCAACCGCAGCGTTCTGGCTGGACGATCAGACGCTTGCCATAACGGGGCTCGATGGATCGATCCACACGGTGGGAGGCAGCGGCGGCGTGACGCTCGTCGCGCGCCCTGATTCGACACAGGGCGAGGCCGCGCTGCTGCCATTCGACGTGTTGCCTGGTGCAAAGACGATCATCGCCCTCGCGATCCCTGGAGCTGCGGCCTCGGGGCGCGCGTATGGAATCGACATCAAGTCCGGGGACCGCCGCCCCATACTCGATCAGGTCGTGGCTGGTTTGCAGTACGACCCCGCCGGATACCTGGCGTGGGTGCTCCCCGATGGCACACTGCTGGGTGCGCCGTTCGACGCCAGTCGAGTTCAGATAACCGCAACCCCTATAACGCTGGCGCATGGAGTGCGCGTTAGCGTCGGCGGGCCGCCTCAGTTTGCCGTCTCCCGGGCGGGTAACCTGGTATACGTACCGGAAGTGCCGTTCGAGCTGCGCCTGGTGAACCGCGACGGGACAACTGCACCGGCTACGGAGCTAACGCGTCGCTTCCACAGCCCTCGCATTTCACCCGACGGTAGGCGGATTGCGGTGGACTTCAGCCAGCAGGGAGGCCGCGATGTCTGGTCGCTCGATCTCCGGCAGGGAACGCTCACGCGCCTGACGTTCGACAACGATGGACACGATCCCGTGTGGTCGCGCGACGGGAGCAAGATTGCCTATGCGACCGCCCGCGGCGGCGTGATCGGGATGTTCGCCCGCAATGCCGACGGGAGCGGTAGTGCCGAATCGCTGTATGTGGGCCGGACGGCAGAGACGGTGGGTTCGTTCCTTCCTGGTGGGAACAGCGCCGTAGTCATTTCGGTGGGGACCGGCGGCAGCTTCGATTTGACGCTGATGTCGCTCACGGGCGAGCGCAGCCCGCAGCCGATTCTCTCCACCCCTTTCAACGAGTTCTATCCTGCCGTGTCGCCGGATGGGCGCTGGCTCGCCTATGCGTCGGACGAGTCGGGGCAGTCGGAGGTCTACGTGCGCCCGTTCCCCGGCCCGGGGGCGAAACTGGTGGTGTCGCAGACCGGGGGTTCAGAGCCAGTATGGTCGCGCGACGGGCGGGAGCTGTACTACCGCGGGTTCGGTCAGCAGGGTGCGCCACTCATTGCGGTCACGGTTCAGACGTCACCCGAGTTCCAGGTCCTGTCCCGTCGCGAGTTGTTCGACGTTTCCGAGTTCGAGGCTGCCGTGCCGCACGCCAATTACGACGTGGGGCCGGACGGCAAGTTTGCCATGGTCTATCAGGGACGACTGTCCGAGCTGGTCCTCGTGCAGAACTGGACGGAGGAGGTTCGTCGCCGCAGCTCGACAGCCGGACGGTGAGCAGCTGCCGCGAGCTGCGGCCCGACAGCCGGACAGTGAGCAGCCGTCGAGGAATTCCAGGTTGTCGGGCTATGCCGGACAACTGTTCAGCAAAATTCCGGGGTGACGTCACTCGCACCCCTCTCTTAGCTTCCCGCAACTTTCCACCGCACACCCGATCCGAATGAAAGCAGGCGTTCCCCGCGAGACCTACCCTGACGAGCACCGCATAGCGCTGGTGCCGGGGGTGATTGCATCGCTCACGAAAGCCGGAGTGGAAGTCCTGATCGAGACCGGCGCAGGGGAGCGGGCCGGCTTCACCGACGACGCCTTCCGCGAAAAGGGCGCGCAGATCGTCGGTTCCCGCTCCGAGATCTTCGCGCAGTCGGACGTCGTGCTCCAGGTCCGCGGGCTGGGATCCAACCGGGATTCGGGACATGCCGACCTCGCCGCGATGCGCAGGGGCCAGGCGCTGATCGCGTTTCTCGATCCGCTCGGCTCGCCGGACGCAGCCCGTGAGCTCGCTGCCACAGGGATCTCCGCCTTCTCCATCGAGCTGATGCCACGGATAACGCGCGCGCAGAGCATGGACGCACTGTCGTCGCAGGCGACGATCGCCGGCTACAAGGCGGTGCTGCTGGCGGCCGGTGAGCTTCCGCGGATGTTCCCCATGATGATGACCGCGGCGGGGACTCTCGCCCCGGCGCGCGTCTTCGTTCTCGGCGCAGGAGTCGCTGGCCTGCAGGCGATCGCCACCGCGCGCAGGCTCGGTGCGCTGGTGGAGGCTTACGACGTGCGCCCCGCAGTGAAGGAGCAGGTCGAGAGCGTGGGCGCGAAGTTCGTCGAGCTGCCGCTGGAGACCGCAGGCGCCGAGGACAAGGGTGGCTACGCCGTGGCGCAGGACGAGTCTTTCTATAGAAGGCAGCGCGAGACGCTGACCCGCGTGGTGGCGGGCACCGACGTCGTGATCACGACGGCCGCGATTCCAGGAAAGAAGTCGCCGGTGCTCATAACGCGCGAGATGGTCGAGGGGATGGAGCCGGGCTCGGTCATTGTCGATCTGGCTGCCGAGCGTGGCGGGAACTGCGAGGTGACGCGTCCCGATCAGATGGTGGAGCTGAACGGGGTGAAGGTGCTCGGGCCGACCAACCTGCCCGCGACAGTCCCGTATCACGCGAGCCAGATGTACGCCAAGAACATCACGACCTTTCTTCTGCACCTGGTGAAGGAAGGCCAGTTGCACATCGACACCGACGACGAGATAACGCGCGAGACGCTCGTGACCCGTGACGGGGAAGTGGCGCACCAGCGCGTGAAGGAGCTGCTCGGCGCCACAGCCGCGTCATAGCCAGGAACCGGAGAACAGAATGGAATCGCTCGTACTGCTGCTCACGATCTTCGTGCTCGCCGTATTCGTCGGCTTTCTCGTGATCGGGCGCGTGCCTCCGCTGCTGCACACGCCGTTGATGTCGGGCTCCAACGCCATCTCGGGGATCACGATAGTCGGGGCCATACTCGCCGTCTCCACGCCGCGTCCGCTGAGCACCGTGCTCGGCTTCATCGCGATCGTCTTCGCCGCGATCAACGTCGTGGGCGGTTTCCTGGTCACCAACCGCATGCTGGGAATGTTCAAGCGCAAGGAAACGGTGCCGGTCAGCAGCAACGGACAGAAGTAGCCGATGGCAGACCACCCCGCACCCGCCATTTCGCAGCACGGAACCCCCTCATCACTGACCGCGTAGCATGCTCTCCCTGATCAATCTCGCCTACCTGCTCGCCGCGGTGCTGTTCATCCTCGGCCTGATGGGGCTCTCGCATCCGCGCACCGCGCGCAGGGGCAACATCACCGGCGCGACAGGCATGCTGATCGCCGTCGTCGTGACGCTGTTCGACAGGCACGTGATCGAAGCGGGCCCGCGGGGACTGCTGTTCGTGTTCGGCGCGATACTGCTCGGCGGCGCCATCGGTGCCACGTTCGCGCTGCGCATCCGGATGACCGCGATGCCCCAAATGGTCGCGCTTCTGAACGGATTCGGCGGTGCGGCGTCCGTGCTGGTGGCGGGGGGCGCGTTCCTCGATGCGACCAACCCGCCGATGCAGCTGACGATAGCCACCGCAGCGTCGGGGCTCATCGGAGCTGTGACGTTCTGGGGCAGCCTCGTGGCGTTCGACAAGCTTCAGGAGCTGTTCCTTCCCGGCAAGCCCGTCCACTATCCGCTGCAGCAGGCGTTCAACGTCCTGCTGCTGCTCGCGGCGCTCGGCTTCGGCGCGATGATCGTGCTCGACCCGTCGAGCGAGTGGGCATACTGGGGGCTGGTTGCAGTCGCCTCGGTGCTCGGCGTGACGCTCACCCTGCCGATCGGCGGCGCCGACATGCCTGTCGCCATCGCACTGCTCAACTCCTATTCGGGAATCGCGGCCGCAGCGACCGGCTTCGTGCTGAGCAACAACGCTCTGATCATCACCGGCTCGCTGGTCGGTGCGTCGGGAATCATCCTCACGCGCATCATGTGCCGGGCGATGAACCGTTCGCTGATGAACGTTCTGCTCGGCAAGGTTGGCGGCGAAGTCATCGGTGGCGCGACAGCCGACGAAGTGTACGCCGGCAAGGTGAAGTCGGCGTCCGCCGAGGAAGTCGCGATGGTGCTGGAGTCTGCCCGAAGCGTGATCATTGTGCCGGGATACGGCATGGCCGTGTCGCAGGCGCAGCACGCGGTGCGTGAGCTGGCGAACCTGCTCGAGTCGCGCGGCGCGACGGTCGAGTTCGGCATTCACCCGGTGGCAGGCAGAATGCCGGGGCACATGAACGTGCTGCTCGCAGAAGCCGATGTCCCGTATGACCGGCTCAAGGAGCAGTCGGAGATCAACTCGCAGTTCGACCAGACGGACGCCGTGCTGGTGATCGGCGCCAACGACGTCGTGAACCCGCTGGCCCGCACCGACCCGACGAGTCCGATCGCAGGGATGCCGATTCTGGACGTGGACAAGGCACGCACCGTGATCGTGATGAAGCGCAGCCTCAGTCCGGGGTTTGCCGGGATCCCCAACCCGCTGTTCGCGGCCGACAACACGCTGATGTACTTTGGCGACGGCAAGGCGGCAGTGCAGGCGCTCGTGGCAGCTATCAAGGAAGGCAGCTAGCCCGAGCGGCAATCCCACAAATGAGGAGGTTGTATGCAGCGGATCCGAGCAGGTGCCTGGGCCGTTGGCGTTGCGGTTATGCTCGCCGGCTGCCAGCCCCCACGCGCCACCCAGAACGCCGACGCAGCAGAGGCGGTGCGCGCAGCGGACAGCGCCTGGCTGAAGGCGTTCACGGACAGGGACCTCGAGGGGGTGGTGACGGCGGTTGATCCGTCCGGATACATACTGCCTCCGAACGCGCCGATCGTGACGGGCGAGGAAGGCACGCGCGCAATGATCAGCGAGATGTTCGCGATGCCCGGGCTGTCGTTCTCCTGGGATGCGACCAGGGTCGCGGTTGCGGAGTCCGGGGATCTCGGCTACACAGCCGGAACGTACGAGATGACGTTCAACGATGCGGAGGGGAACCCCGTCTCCGATCGCGGCAAGTTCGTCACTGTCTGGCGGAAACATGCCGACGGCAGCTGGAAGGTCCTGGAGGACGCGTTCAACTCGGATCTGCCGGCGCCCGGAAGCTGAGTCGCGACGGCGGCTGAACCGGCGGCGGGACAGCGATCCCGGGCTAACTTCCCCGCAGGATGCGCTGCCCGCTCGCGATTGCTTCAGCCACGCTGCTCGCTGCGTGCTACACCCCGGCGGAAACCAGGATCACCGGGCCGATTGCGGCCAGCCTCACGCTCGAGGCGTCGCGCGGGCGGTACGATCTGTACCGCGTTCGCCTGAACGCCGCCGGAGACATCGTGACGGGTCGGCTGCTCAGGCCGCGCGACGGTACGGGCGCGATGCCGGCCGTCCTGCTCAACAACGGCCGGGAGTTGAACAGCGACGCGGTGAGATACCTGCCGGCGGAGTTCGGCGACGTGGTAGTGCTGTCGCTCGATTTCCCCGAAGCGATTCCCTACGAGCTGAGCATGCGGAGTTTCCTGCTCCGCTCAACGCAGATCCGCGACGAGCTGCGTCGCATTCCGCGATTCTTTTCCATCGGTGGTGCGTACCTGGCGCAGCGCACCGACGTGGACAGCTCCCGCGTCGGGATGGTGATGACTTCGTTCGCAGTTCCCTTCGGTGTGATCGCTGCCGCAGAGGACGAGCGGTTTCAGAACGTCGGACTGATCTACGGCGCGGGGGACCTGGCGCGGGTCTTTGAGGCGAACCTGGAGCTGCGCCCGCGCTTCCTCCGCCCGCTCATGGGGTGGCTCGTGATGCAGGTGTACGGCGAGTTCGAGCCCACACAATTCGTGGCGCGCATCGCGCCGCGGCCGGTGGTGATGGTAAACGGCCGGGACGACCCGCAGATGCCGCGTGAAGCCGTGCAGGCGCTGTACAACGCGGCGCGCGAGCCGAAGACGCTGATCTGGCTGGAGACAGGGCATCTGCTCCCGACCGACACTCACCTCATCCGTGCGCTTGTGGACACCATGCTCGACAGACTGCCTGTACTGCACGCTGCACCGGGAGTGTTGCCACAGTGACGCCTACCGGTGCTGCGGACCGTTACGACGTGATCGTGGTCGGGCTCGGAGCCATGGGGAGCGCCGCCGCGTGGCGGCTTGCGCGCCGCGGCCTCCGCGTGCTCGCGTTCGACAGCTACACACCGCCGCACACGCTCGGCTCCACTCACGGCAGGTCGCGGATAATCCGTGAGGCGTACTTCGAGCATCCATCGTACGTGCCGTTCGTCCGGCGGGCATACGAGCTGTGGGAGGAAACGGAGGTCGATGCCGGCCAGCAGCTGTTGCTGCGGACCGGTGGGCTGATGATCGGGCGCCCCGATGGCGAGATCGTCTCCGGGGCGCTGGCGAGCGCGCGCGAGCATGACATCGAGCACGAGCTCATCTCCGCCGATGAGCTGCGGCGGCGATACCCGGTTCTCGTTCCTGCGCGCGACATGGTCGGTGTGCTCGAGAAGAGAGCGGGTGTGCTGTACCCGGAGCAGTGCATCCAGTCGCACCTCAGGCTGGCGATGGACGCGGGTGCAGGGCTTCGCCTCAACGAGCGCATCGAAAGCTGGAGCGCGGACAGCTCGAGGGTCGAGGTCCGCACCGCGAGCGGAGGAACGCACCACGCTGACCGGCTGGTGATTGCCGCAGGCCCGTGGGCGAGCGAGCTGTTGCAGGAACACGACGTGCCGCTCGAGGTCGAGCGACAGCTGATGGCCTGGTTCGATCCGATGGAGGGCGAAGGGTTTGGCCCACAGCAGTGCCCGATAGCGGTGTGGGACGATCCGGACGGGTGCGCCTTCGCCACCTTCCCGGACCTCGGCGACGGTGTCAAGATCGCGATCCACCATGCAGGGGAGACCACGAACCCTCGCGACGTGGATCGGACCCCTCGTCCTGCGGACGAAGCGGCGACGCGCAAACTGCTCGCACGGTTCCTTCCGGCTGCGAACGGCACACTGCGGGAGGCCGCGGTGTGCCTGTACACCAATACCCCCGACCAGCATTTCATCATCGACCATCTGGGCGAGTCGCGACGCGTTGTGCTGGCGAGTCCATGCTCCGGGCACGGCTTCAAGTTCGCGAGCGCCGTAGGCGAAGCGGTCGCTGCGCTCGTTATGGACGAGCCGCCGCCAGTGGACATCTCGCTGTTCCGCCTGGACCGCTTTCGGAGCACGGCGGCGTCCGGGCAGGGTGGCTGACAATCAACGCCGCGCGCCGATGACTGCGAGCGTGCTGGTACTTGGCGGCACCGGAGACATCGGGCACTTCTCCGCGCTCGCGCTGGTGGAGGCCGGGCACCGCGTGACAGTTCTCAATCGTGGCATCACGCCCGATGAGCTGCCGCCGGATGTGGAGCGGCTGAGAGCCGATCGCTCCGAGGCCACTTCGCTGCAGGCTGCACTCGCAGGGCGTGACTTCGATCTCGTACTCGACACCACGACATACAACGGCGACGATGCACGGCAGGCCGTCGAGCTGTTCGTCGGACGGACGGGCAGGTACGTGTTCATCAGCAGTGGGCAGGTTTACCTGGTGCGCGAGGGCGCAACACGACCGTACCGCGAAGAGGATTATTCCGGGCCGGTGATCGCAGCCCCTCCGCATGATTCGCCTGACTATGAGAGCTGGCTGTACGGTGTCGAGAAACGTGAAGCCGAGGATGTGTTCGCGGTGGCATGGACGGCCCGCCGCTTCCCGGTCACTGCGCTGCGGCTCCCGATGGTGGCGTCCGAGCGCGACCGGTGCGGGCGGGTGCAGGCATACATCGCGCGACTGCTCGACGGTGGACCGCTGCCCATTCCTGAGGAGCCGGGACTGCCGCTCCGGCACGTCTATGTGCGTGACATCGCGGATCTGGTTGCCAGGCTCGTCATTTCCGACAGTGGTATCGGGCGCGTGTATAACTTTTCCTGGGGCGAGTCGATGCGGCTGGACCAGTTCATTGCGATGCTCGCATCCCTGATGAATCGACCGGCGAACATCGTGCGGATACGTCGAGCCGACCTCGAGGATAGCGGACTGCTCCCGGATTGTTCACCGTTCAGCGGGAAGTGGATGTCAGAGCTCGATGCCGCCCGCAGTGTTCAGGAGTTGGCCGGCGCCAGCTATACCGCACCAGATGAGTACCTGTCGCGGCTTGTCGGTGATTACCGCGGGCGATGGCAGCTCAGTCGATCGCTACCGGCCGGCTATGCGCGTCGCCCTGAGGAGATCGCTTTCGTCGAGGCGTTGCGCTGACGGCGCTTCTCGAGCAACAGCACCGCAATCAGCTCGCAGTCGGATGCGGCCAGTGATTCGCCAGGCTCCGCCAGCAGGGAATCGAGAGCCTTGACCAGCTCGCGATCGCCGGCAATCGTGCGCGCGCGCTCCGCGATCGCGATCTCCAGCCCACGCGTAAGACGACCGCCAAGAGCGTTGCGAATGCGACTGATCTGCGCCGCCATCGCGGCACGAATGTGCAGCGGCGCGTTAGCCAACGCACAGTCCAGGCGGTGCAGGATTGTTCTCAGTTCACGAGTTTGCGAGGACGCAACACCCGTTGCGCATTGTGCACTCTCGTTGGCGATCCAGCGTGCGATTGCGCGACGGGCGGCGAGATAGCTCTGGGGATCGACACACGATTCGGTCTCTGTCGTGGCCGCAAGCGTTTCGTAAATCACCGCTGGGTCTGTGGTCGCCGTAAGCACCTGTGCGAAAGTCGGCATTCGAGCGTGGCAGACCGTACTGTCGCGGCACGGGCGATATCCAAGACCGGCGACGAGCACACTGCTGTTCCGGATGCGGAGCAGTGCAAGAAACCCCCGGCTGGTTCCAGCGACGCCCGCCACCCGGATGCGTGAGTCGGGCACCGAACGGGGCGCATCCCCGCTCCATTCACTGAGAATCCTGCGTACGTCCTCCCATGCACGGGATGGGCTCGTACCCGTGGGAGAGACCCCTTCGCCATAGGTCGGCGCGCCCACAGTGCTGCCGGCTGCCCGTGCCTTGCTGCTGATCAGCCGCTCTCTGCCGATCAGTCGCTCGATTTCCGCTGGTTGCACGAACGCATAGCAGCGGACGACACTGCTCGCACTCCCCGGACGTCGCGCTCGGCCGACGCGCTGCTCGAGTCGTGCAGCCGTCCATGGCAGATCGAGATGCACGACGACTGATGCCTCCTGCAGGTTGAGTCCTTCGCTGAGGAGGTCCGTTGCGAGCAGCAACCCCACGCGCTCGCGGCGATGTGCGGGCTCGGCGAACACGTCCAGCACTTCCTCACGGCTCGTCCGTCCGCTGGCGATCCAGCCGCCCCGGGCGGTCACCGCCGCAACCTCGCCATCGGGCACGAGCTGGTTGCGGAGCGCTTGAACTGTCGCAGCATAACTCGAAAAAGCGAGCACACGTTCCGTCCGATGATGCGAGCGGAGCTGTCTGAGCTGAAGCGCCCGGTGCGCGTCGCGATTGCGGCCGGTGCGAACCTGTGAGAGGAGCAGACGAAGCGCGCTGACGTGAGCGTCAAGTACCGCCAGCTCCGCGGCGCCTGTCCGCGCCACCGGCTCAATGAGGAGTTCGGTGAACCCAAGCTGCACGGCGTCGTCGGCTGCGAGCCAGGAGCGAAGCTCGCGTCGTGCCGGAACGCGGCCCACCGCGAGCGCCTCACGCATCGCAATCCCCGCCGCAAGCCGCCGACGGATGCCGCCGATGACGGCAGCGTCACTCGAGGTCCACAGATGGAGCAGCCCGAGGCGAACCAGGCTTGCGGCTTCGCCTCCGTCCCGCGTGGGGAGCGGCGGCGGCAGCGCCAGAATTGCCCGGGCGATGGATTCATCTCCCTCAATCGTGAGGCGGCGGATGCGACCGAGGCGCGGCAACACGAGGGGAACATCGCTGTGCTCGCGACGGATCACGCAGCATGCGATCGTCTCCGACGTCAGTGGGCGGGCGCGTGCGCCGAGGAACAGGGCAAGCAATGCGGACAGATCCTGCTGCCGGTTGTGGATAGGTGTAGCTGTCAGCAGCAGTACCCGCGTGCTCGCAGTCAGCTGCGCGAGACGCATGTATCGCCTTGTGCGCGGGTTTCGGAAGTGGTGGGCTTCGTCAACTATCACGAAGCCCGCCTCCAAGTGCGTCTGTCCTGCGCCGCTGAGCGATTCCGTACTGACAAAGCGAATCGTTGCGTTCGCCTGCGCAGCCGATTCCATCCATGTATCGCGCAGCACCGCTGGTGCTACTACTACGACCTCTTCACAGCTGCGGCTCGCAGCGAGCGCTATGTAAGTCTTCCCCAAGCCGACAGCGTCCGCGAGGAGTACGCCTCCGTGGCGGTCCAGGGCGTGTTTTATCCGGGCTACGGCCCTCTGCTGATGCTCGTGCAATCGTATGGCACCGAGGCGTACCGGAGCCTGCTCATTGCCGAGCACGCCGTCCGCGATGATACGCCGCACCACTCCGGTGGAGCTGACCGCTACACGTCGCGCCACTCTAGCAGTGGTGCAATATCCCTGTGCCTCAGCCGGTAAGCTCCCAGAACACCGTCGAGCAACTGCTGTTGCGACAGCTGTTCGCCTGCACCCGCCGCTTGTCCGAGGGGAGCCAGTGCGTCGCGGAACGTCTGCTGATCAGCGGGGATCGGGAGTGTCGCCATGGTCCACGCGAAGTACCGGCGGTAACCACCCCGCGCGGGCTCAGCGATCACGTTGAGCCAGGCACCCGCGAGCGCACTGTTGAGAAGAGCCGCCAGGGCCCACGCTCCAGCCTCATCGGCGAACGCGACATAGCAGGTGTTGATCGGGACCGTTGGATCTCCAGGCTCGAGCACGAGGGCACGGGGTGCGCGGCCTATGTCGCACCACACCACTCGATGCCGGCGGCTGTCCGCAGCCGGCGTGCGGAACAGCTGCCACCACATTCCCCCGCGATGCGCATCGGTTCGACTGCTCAGCACGCTCTGCCAGCCACGTAACCAGTTTCCCGCGTGCCGCGGCAGCCGGGGAAGCGGCCGGCCGCCGGCGTCGTGCGTCCATATCACGTATTCATGCGACGGGCCCTGTACGCGCCAGGGACGCACTAGCTCGCCGCGGAGAGCCGGTCGCAGCAACGACCGCTCCACCCAGCCGCGCCTGTCTTCCTGTTTGACTTCTGCGAGCGCAGCGCCGCAGCCAGCGATTGAAACGACGAACGCGCGGTTGCATCCCGTCTTCACCCCGAGCCGCGGTGCTCCGAACTGGGTGCGGGCGAGAGGAACGCCGGCGCGCGACACCAGGTCGAACGCCCGCCGAACCCGTGGAGGCACGAGCAGCCACGGTGACCCGGGCGCGTCATCCTGTGCGAGCTCATCGAGACGAGTCTGCCACTCTATCCGCGTCTCGCGACGATGCACCACGACCCGTGCCTGCGCCAGGCGGGCGGGTCCCGCATCTGCGAGTGGGCGCCCAGCTACCAGGAGCGATGGATATGTGGCGGCATCGAACATATGCGGCGCGGATGTGAAGTCCTCGATGCCATGGAGCGTTGCACTGCTGACTACGTGCTCCCGCAGTGCGGCGCCCGCGAGAGAGGACCAGAGCTTCATGGGGAGCAGCAGTGCCAGCACACCGCCAGGTCGGAGGAGCTCGAGCGACCGCTCCACAAAAGGGGCGGCAAGATCCACCTGCGCGCCGAACGACGGTCGCCTGTCGGTGAACGTTACAGCCGCACTTCCCGGCCGGCAGACCCGGAACCCAGTGCGAAGCCCTGCGCGCGCTGCAGGGGAAAGACGGTGCGGCCGGACCCATGGAGGATTGCCCAGCACGAGATCGAAGCCGCCTGCCTCCGCCACATCTGCGAAGTGTACGGGGAACGAGAACGCCAGCGCAGCTCCACCCAGTAATCGCTGCCGATCGTCACGCGCAGCCCTCACTGCGAGCCGAAGCTGCCGCAGCTCGGTGGACTCACGCGCTCCGGCTCTGCGCGCTCCGAACAGATCGCGCGACCGCGCGGCGATGAGCAGCTCGCGTCTGCTGGCAGCGAGAATGCGCAGCTGCGAGTCGCATGCGGCAACTGCCGCCTTGCGCTCGATCGCGTCAAGCGTGCGACTGAGCGTGCGCTTCCTCGGTCCCTGGGCCCGCGCGTATCGTGATCGGAGGACTGCGACTCCTGCGGGAACCCGAAGGCGCTCCCCTCCCGGGTACGACGCGGAGAGTGAATCACCCACGCGGATATTGCGGTCAAGGTTCGGCAGCGGCGGCACCGCGAGCGGATCGCTCACCGCGCACTCTACGGCGAGGCACAGCCACAGGCGGAGCTCGCACAGCCAGACGGCGGTGGGATTTACATCCACTCCGAAGATGGAGCTTGTGAGCACTGCGTATCGCGCGTTCATGCGGTCCTCGCCGCCAAGCTGTACCCGCAGGTCGGCGATCACGCGCAGGGCATGCACCAGGAAGGCGCCCGACCCACAGGCGGGATCGAGCACGCGCAGGGCGCGAAGCCGATTCATCAGCTGAGCCGCAGTGGCGGCATCGACGTCTGCTCCGTCGAGCGCATCGCCGAGTCCGCTTCGTGAGATGCCCTGGTCACAGAGGGCCTGCTCCAGTGCAAGGCGCGTGGCTCGCTCCACGACAGCGGCCGGTGTGTAGAACACTCCAGTTGCCCTGCGTGCGCGGCTCTCCATGAGCGACTCGAACGCCCGTCCCAGGATTACCGGATCGATCGCCGACTCCGACCAGTCCGCCGGCTCTTCCTCAGGGGTGAAGCGGTAACGCGAGAGGAGCTCGTCGAAGATCCGTCCCAGCGCCTCGTCTGGAAATCGCGCTCCTCGATGCAGGCGTTCCACATGGGTACGTCCGAACAGGCCGCCGTTGAGGTACGGGATGCGTCCGAACGCGCGCGCACGCGGCTGCCGGTGTCGTACGCGCGTGTTGAGCGTACCAAAGAACAGTGGCTCGAGCACGTTCGCGTGCACCCTGCCGCCGGCTGTGATCCCAGCGGAATACATGTTCTGCAGGAAACCCAGGTCCCCATCGAGCCAGCCTCTCGCCTGAAGGAAGGCGAGGAACACCAGTCGCGACACGTTGAGCAGCGCCAGTTCCGCGCGTGCAACCGGAGCCACCCGCTTCGGCAACTCGTCGGCGAGCGAGCGGACCACTCCACTCAGTGATGTGTGAAAGCGTCGCGTCAGAGCGTCCCGTCCGAGGATCTCGAGCCAGCGACTGTGTACCAGAACGTCGGGCCCGGAGCGCGCAGCTGCGATGGCGCACAGTGTCTCGGCGTCGCTCGCGTACACGTGATGCCGATCGACAACCAGTGCGCGGACGGCGGTGCGTGCGTGGCGTGTGACCCAGGCTCCCATGAACACGGCGGCGTGGCCGACGGAACAGCCGAGCACCAGCCAGATGCAGTGGGGTGTGGTCGCGCTCAACGACGCAGCGATCCTCGTGAGTGCCTCCCGCGGCGCGGCGCCGGGAGTGAGCTCCACTACAAGGGCGCGCAGCGCGCCCGTGCCGCGGATGAGCCGCGCGGTGGCCACCTCACCTGGCAGCCGCAGCTCGGCGCGCAGGTCTGCTGTCAGACGCTCAGGGCGGCTCGCGAACCCGAGCTCCGATGCGAGCCGCACGATTCGCGCGGCGTTCTCCGCGCGCGTGAGCAGCTCTGTGGCGAATGCGGGGAGCACGGGCGCAGCGTAGCCGCCCGAGTGCCGTCCACCGCCATCGAATCGTTACCGCCGTGAGCGAGCGATTCTCAGGTTGAGCGGTAAACCCTGTCCTTCCACTGCACCCGCGAGCCGCGCACGATGGCACGCAGCAGAATGAAGAGCGTGACGATCGCACCCATGGGGTGCAGCAGTCCGAGAAACGGCGACTCGCCCTCGTCCATGTAGATCACTGTCCATGCGAGCAGCGTCGCTGCGGTGGCGACGATCGCCCAGAGCAGCACCGCGCCTGACAGCATCCCCGTCAGCGCCAGGATCAGGATAACAGACGGCGCGAGAACAATCAGCGGAGGCGTGACAAGCGCGAGCGGGAAAATGAAGCGCAGCCCCGGGATCTTCGGCAGCGCGTGTCTGCCCCCCGCAAAGACGTTCTTCCCCCAGCCGGCGATCAGCTCGCGAAGCGACGTGTACATGCGCGTCGAGAAGTGCCGGCGCCCGTCCATGAACACGACCCGCTTGCCGAGCCGGTGATACAGCTGAGCGAGCATCAGGTCCTCGGCAACGCCGGCGCGCACTGACTCGTGGCCGCCTGTCTCGTCGTACGCCGCGCGGCGCGTCATCAGAAACTGACCGTTTGCGATTTTTCGCCACGTACGCTGCGATCGGTTAACCGATTCCGTACCACCGTACCAGAAGTTCAGCATCGTGAAGATCTGCGGCTGGATCAGCTTCTCCCAGAACGTCACCATCTCCTGCTTCCCCATGACGGTGAACAGATCGGCGTCCCGCGCCAGCATCGCGTTCACCGAGCGTGTGAGCAGCGCAGGACCGTGAGTGGTGTCCGCATCGGTGAAGCAGAAGACGTCGCCGCGCGCCTTCGACGCGCCCGTCCAGCATGCCCACTGCTTGCCGAACCAGTCGCGCGGAAGCGGAGGAGTCGTGAACACAAGCACGCGCGGATCCCCCCGCTGAATCTCTGTCGCGATCTCACCTGTCCCATCGGTGGACTGGTCGTCCACGACGATCACCTCGAGCCGGGGATAGCCGGCCGCGAGCACTGAGCGGAGGCAGCTCTCGATGTTCCGTGCCTCGTTCCGCGCGGGGATTATCACCGACACCAGCGGAGGGTCAGCTGGCGGATCCGCGGGGAGATCGTCTATGGAGCGGGAGTCCCGCAGCCGGATCGCGCTCACCAGCGGAATCAGTATCCAGGGGAGGGCAGCCAGCAGGGCAATGGTATCGGCTCGCACGCCCGGAAGATACCCAGCGCTGCGGCAGCGTTATTGCCGTTGTGCGCCCTCATCGTCGTCGGAGAATCCGTACATGCGCAGACTCATCGCTCTCACTGCATTCGCTACGCTGCTGTCGGTTGCCGCCTGCGGCGACAGCCCGACCGAAGCTTCCACCTCAGTAGTCGGCACCTGGCACCTCCAGACGATCAACGGTACCTCGCCGCCCGTCACACTCCTGGAGCTCAATGGCTATCGCCTGGAGGTCATGAGTGGTGTGCTCGTGATGAATTCCAACGGCACGTACGCCAACAGCTACACCTACCGCGAGACGGAGAACGGCACCGCCATCACCACGCAGGAGACCGACATCGGGACCTGGATCCAGTCCGGGTCAACAATCCTGCTCGAGGACGACGAAGGCTTTCAGGCGCAGGCGACCGTCTCGGGCAACCAGCTGACGTTCATCGAGAGCGGCTTCACGGTGCGATACGCCCGATAGGACCACTCCATCGGCGGCGATGAGGCGCCTGGCGGTCCATCGGATGGCGCCGACTCCCCGGGCCCGGGCCGCCGCGGCGCTCCGCGGAGTGACCCGGCCCGCCGCACGATAGGGCACCCCGGAGGGGCGGAAGCGGGTCGAAAAACACCTGATCTTGACACCGTGTCCGGAGAGCAGCACGGTTAGCATCGCCGAATACGGCAAGAACGCGATGGTGCCGCTCGCTTCATCGCGTCCGGATACTCCACCTTCCGTTGTGCTGATGCACGAGGTATCGGTATGCGGTACAGAAGTATTGCCAGACGGCTCGCAATTACCGGGGCCACGTTCGCGCTTGTCGCCTGCCAGGATTCATCCAACCCCGTGGAGCCGGCTGGTCCACTGGGCTCGCGCGCAACGAGCCAGGATGCCCTTGCTGCCGCGTTCGGGCGGGTATCGCCCGAGGTGATGGCACTTCCGGGCACAGTCTTCGCCGACCATGACGAAACCGTCAACAAGCTGGTGTTCGGCGTCGAGAACGGTCATGCTATCCCGGGTGTGCAGCGCGCCCTGGCCGCCCGTGGGATCCCGGCGGCGGACTATGAGATCCAGATCACCGAACCGATTCGCCAGCTTGCCACGCTCCGGGATCGGTTCCGTCCGACGCAGGCCGGAATCCAGATCCACTTCAGCAACTACGTGTGCACCATGGGGTTCAACGTCGACCATGCGAAAGGCCGATCGTTCATCACCAACTCGCACTGCACCAAGACACAGGGCGGTACGGAAGGAACCGTGTACTACCAGCCGTCGAGCAGCAACGACCCGGGGGTGATCGC
>CAZOAT010000057.1:0-16340 GCA_964577965.1 uncultured Gemmatimonadaceae bacterium
TCTTCACGATGCACGGCACGACGATGGTGTTCCTCGCCATCATGCCGTTGTCCGCCGCGTTCTTCAATTATCTGATCCCGCTGCAGATCGGCGCGCGCGACGTTGCATTCCCCCGCCTCAACGCATTCAGCTACTGGGTGTACCTGTTCGGCGGAATCTTCATCACCGTACCGATCCTCCTCGCGGTGGCCCCGGACGCCGGCTGGTTCGGCTATGCGCCGCTCACGACGAAGGCGTACTCGCCGGGAGTCAACATCGACTTCTGGGTGATCGGACTGCAGATCCTGGGCGTCTCCTCGCTCGCGGCCGCATTCAACTTCGCGACGACGATCATCAACATGCGCGCGCCGGGAATGACGATGATGCGCATGCCGATGTTCACCTGGATGTCGTTCGTCGTCCAGTTCCTGATCATCCTCGCCTTCCCTGTATTGACGATTGCGCTCGTGTTCCTGCTGTTCGACCGATTCTTCGGGACGAACTTCTACTCGGTCTCGGCCGGCGGAGACCCGCTGTTGTGGCAGCATCTCTTCTGGATCTTCGGCCACCCGGAGGTCTACATACTGATCCTGCCCGCATTCGGCCTGGTCTCCGAGGTACTGCCGACGCACTCGCGTAAGCCGTTGTTCGGTTACGCGGTGATGGTGTACTCGGGCATTCTCATCGGCTTTCTCGGTTTCGGCGTCTGGGCACACCACATGTTCGCCGTCGGCATGGGACCGATCGCCGACACCGTGTTCGGCGTGACGACGATGCTCATCGCGATTCCCACGGGCGTGAAGATCTTCAACTGGATCGCGACGATGGCGCTGGGGCAGGTGCGGTTCACAACCGCGATGCTGTTCGGCATCGGGCTCATTTCCCTGTTCACGATCGGCGGAATCTCGGGGATCATGCACTCCTCTCCGCCCGCGGACCTGCAGCAGACAGACACGTATTTCATAGTGGCGCACTTCCACTACGTACTGTTCGGCGGCTCGATCATGGGGATCTTCGCCGGGATCTATCACTATTTCCCGAAGATCACCGGCCGGATGATGGACGAGCGGCTCGGCAAGTGGCACTTCTGGCTGAACTTCATCGCGATGAACCTGACCTTCTTCCCGATGCACTATTCCGGGATGCTGGGCATGTCGCGCCGCATCTACACCTACGATGCCAATCAGGGGTGGGACACCTTCAACCTGATGTCGTCGCTCGGCGCGTACATGCTGGCGATTGCCACGCTGGTCTTCGTGGTGAACTTCCTGATCAGTCGCAAGCGGGGAGCGGTCGCCGGTCCGAACCCGTGGAACGCGCCCACGCTTGAGTGGTCGATTCCCTCACCGCCGCCGGAGTACAACTTCGCGCAGATCCCGAACGTGCACTCCCGTTACCCGCTGTGGGATCGGCGCGCAGGCGACGAAGACCATCCCGCGGTGAATCTCATCGAGGGCAAGTCGCCCGAAGACGTGCATGTGATCATGCCGTACAACACCATCAAACCGCTGGTCGTCGCCGCGGGGATGGTGATCATGTTCATGGGTCTGATGTGGTGGATGCCTGCGATGTATCTCGGCGCTGGCATCCTGGTCGTGGGCCTGTACTCCTGGCTCCTCGCCCCGCTCGAGCCGGAGCACCACTGATGTCGCACGCGACCACCACCGGACTCGACAACCGGAAAATCGCGATCTGGGCCTTCATCGGCTCGGAGTGCATGCTGTTCGTCTCGCTCATCTCCACCTACCTCATCTACAAGGGGCGGAGCGTTGTGGGTCCGTTCCCGCACGAGGCGTGGACAGATCCGATCAGCGGGCGGGAATTCCACGGGATCCTGGATATTCCAGTCACGTCGGCTTCCACGTTCGTGCTGCTCATGTCGTCGCTCGCGATGGTGCTGGCGCTCGCGGCAGTACAGAACAAGCGCCTTCCCAGGCGCACGCTCGGCGAGCGGATTCTGGGATCCTCGAAGCTGTGGCTGTTCATGACGGCCTTCCTCGGAGCCACATTTCTCGGCTTTCAGGCTTACGAGTTCACGTCATTCGTGCACGAGGGGCTCACGATCCGCACGAATCTGTTCGGCTCGTCCTTCTTCGTGCTCACCGGCACGCACGGTGCGCACGTCACTGCAGGCGTGATCTGGCTGCTGTCGCTGCTCGCGATCGACTTCAAGCGCGGGCTGGGACCCGCTGACGCGCTCAACGTGGATATCGCGGCTTTGTACTGGCACTTCGTAGACGTCGTCTGGATTGCGATCTTCACGCTCGTATACCTCATTCAATAGCCATGAGCGCCGATCACGGACACGGACCCGACCACCCGCACACGGTGCCACCACCGGAGGAGTCGGCCTCACTCCCGGGCCATCACCCGACGGAGAAGGCGCACCCCACCTGGAGCACTTACTGGAAGGTGGCCGTCATTCTCACGGTCATCACGATCGTCGAGGTCTGGGCCTACTACATACCGGCCTGGGTCGCTTCGCGGACTTTCGTGCCGTCGCTGCTCATCATGTCAGCGGCGAAGTTCGCGATCGTGGTCATGTTCTACATGCACCTCCGCTACGATCACAAGCTGTTCCGCGCGCTGTTCACCGGTCCGCTCATAGTGGCGGTCATCACGGTGATCGCTCTGCTCTTCCTGTTCGGCCACATCACGGTCAGGATCCAGGGCGGCTGAAGCCGGCGACAGCCGCCGGCCAGCTCGTGGCCAGCTCAGGCTCCCGGCTCCCGCGCTGGCGCTGCGAACCAGCGCTCCCGCGGCACAACAGCGGGCTCCGAAGGGCCCGTACGGTAGTGTGGCGACAGGATCTGCACGCCGTACTCGTTGAACGCGTCCAGGATCTGCGCGCGCAATTCTGACAGTACCGGGATCCGCTGTTCGGGCGCGTTCAGGTACGCATTCAGCTCGTAGTCAACGTAGAAATCGGCAAGCTCTCGCTTCAGCACGAAGGGCGGCGGCATCTTCCCCAGCGCCGTCGTCCGATCGGCAGCCATCAACAGCAAAGCCTCCACCTGCCGCCAGGGCACATCGTATCCGATCGTGACGGTCGTGTGCACGATCAGCCCCTCCCCCTCCGAAAGCCGCGTGAAGTTCCTGATCCCGTTCGCGACCATCACCGCGTTCGGGATCGTCATCTCCTCGTGCTTGGTGGTTGCAATCTTCGTGGACAGCATCGCGAGTTTCGTAACCGTCCCCTCGGTTTCCCCCACGCGCACGTAATCGCCGGGCTTGAGCGCACGTGAGTACATCAGCACCAGTCCACTCATCGCCTGATTGACGATACCGGTGGACCCCAGAGAAATCACAACCCCCACGAATACGGACACGCCCTTGAACACGTCCGTGCCGCTCCCCGGGATGTATGGGTATGCGACCACGACCGCGAGAATCCACACCCCTAGTTTGACGATCCGCTTCGTCGCCTGTGCGGTATCAGGGTGCGCCCATGGTATCTGCACCCGCTCGTCAGCGACCGCGTCGAAGAAGGTCCCGATGAGCCGCGTCACCCAGCGCGCAAAGACGAGGATGACGACCGCCGTGAACAGGCCGGGGATGCCGCTGATCGCCCCCACGGCAAGCCCGCGAAGAGTGTCGCCGAGATAGCTGCCGAGCGCCTCACCCCAGGGCCGCGTGTACGCGAAGCGGGTGAGCACGAAGGCGATCCACAGATAAGCGAGGAACAGCCCGGCACCCCATGCGACGAGGTCTACGACCCGCCGGGCGAACTGCCGCAGATGTGCCGCGCTGAGTATGGTGAATCCGTGCGCCGCGATGTCGCGAATGATCCGCTCACTCTCGCGATCGCGCAGGCGCCGCAGCAGCAGGCCGCGCAGCTGGCGGATGAGACGGATCGCGGCGAGGAACAGTAGCGTCGCGCCGATAGCAAGCACCGACGCGAGGAGAAGGTGCCGCAGGCTCCGCTGCTCGGCGTGCTCCTTCAGCGCGGCGGCAAGGTTCTCCTGCGCCCGCACGACGCGCCTCTCGAGCGGCACAAGGCCGATGTCACCGTCGTCGGCCGTGATCGTGAATACGCTGTGTGGTCCGACCGCGATGACGTAACCGTACGGAAGCCGCCGCGCGGTAATGCGGCCCCCCTCGCCGGCGTCCACGACGACGTCGATGCGGGCCGCCGCGCTCGCCACTCGCTCGGCCGGGGAGCGCGCCCCCAATGGCGACCGGAAAGTCACAACGGCCCGGTTAGCGACTACGAGCACTGCGGAATCGGCGCGGACCCCTGCGGACGGCCCTTCCAGCTCCGGGGCCACGCCAGGCGACTGCGCGCCGACCGCAAGCGGCAGAACGAGCACCAGAACGGCGAGCCAGACGGGTCTAATCATCGGTAACGGCTACCACCGGCGCGCTTCCCGCGCAACAAGACGGCAGCATTCCCAACACGGCCGAGGTGGCGAACCATCCTCGCGCCCGATTTCTTTAGACAATGCTCCCCCCTCGCGGCGCTCCGCAGCTCCTGGCCTGCCTGGTGTTGCTCCTCTGCACGCCCGCAGCGCTCTCCGCTCAGCAGGCCGCGGCCGTTCCACAGCAAGCCCTGGACGCACTCCGATCAGGCAACGAGTGGACGCTCTCGCAGCAGATCTCGATCTGCGAGATCCCCGCTCCGCCGTTCAAGGAGCAGCAGAGGGCCGAGGAGTTCGCTCGCCGGTTGCGCGGGCTCGGGCTCCAGAACGTTCGGATCGACGCTGAGGGGAACGTTCTCGGAGAGCGGCCGGGCGTCGCTGCCGGCCCCCTGATCGTTCTCTCGGCGCACCTCGACACCGTATTCCCCGAAGGTACCGACGTCCGGGTCCGCCGCACCGCCGATACTCTCCGCGGTCCTGGCATCAGTGACGATTGCCGGGGGCTCGCCGTGGTGCTCGCGGTCGCGCGGGCGTTGCGAGACACTGAGATCCGCACCGTGGGGACCATCGTGTTCGTGGGAACTGTCGGAGAAGAGGGCGCGGGCAATCTGCGCGGCGTTCGTCACCTGGTTGACGTGGAGCTGCGCGACAGGATCGACTACTTCATCTCGGTCGATGGTGCTGGCCAGGGCGTCACCAGCCGCGCGGTTGGCAGCATCCGGTACAAGGTGACTTTCTTCGGGCCAGGCGGCCACAGCTACGGCTCGTTCGGCATCGCTAATCCCGCGCACGCGCTCGGGCGCGCGATCGCGCGGCTGGCCGACCTGCAGGTTCCGGCCTCCCCGCGCACCACCTTCAACGTCGGCGTCATTGGTGGCGGCACGTCGGTGAACTCGATTCCAACCGAGGCGTGGATGGAGCTCGACATGCGGTCGGCGTCTCCGGCCGAGCTCCAGAGGCTGGCGTCAGCGGCACGTGCCGCACTCGACTCGGCTCTCGCGGACGAGCGCGCCAGATGGCCGCGGTCGAACGTTCCCCTCGGTGTGCGAATCGACACCATCGGTATCCGTCCGGCCGCGAGCCAGCCCGACACGGCCCGCCTCGTCCGTCTGGCGCTGGAGACCGGGCGCGCCGCCGGACTCGCACCGCGGACGAGCGCGAGCAGTACCGACGCGAATCACCCGATGAGTCGCGGCATTCCGTCGATTGAGATGGACGGCGGAGGCACCGGTCGCGGGTCGCATTCCCCGAATGAGATGTACGTGGACGGCCAGCACGGATATCGCGGGCCCCAGTGGGTGCTGCGGCTGGTACTCGCCCTGACGGGGGTACAGCGATGATCCCACCCCTTTTTCTGCACCCTGCCGCACCGCTGGACCTCACGCGGCCAAGCATTCACTGGAGCACCGTGATAGGGCTGCTGTCGCTGGCGGCGCTCTACTGGTGGCGGGCGCAGGCCGTCGCCCGGGCCTCGGGCGGCGCTCCATCCCCCGGGAGGCAGGCGAGTTTCGGAGCCGCGCTACTCATCATATTCGCATCCCTCAACGGTCCAATCCACGACCTAAGCGACTACTACCTGTTCAGCGCCCACATGGTGCAGCACCTCCTGCTCACCCTGGTTGCAGCACCGCTCATGGTGTTCGGCCTCACTGGAGAGATGCTGCGGCCGCTGCTGCGAAGCCGCGCAGTAGCCGCAGTGGCACGGGGGGTGACGCGGCCGGCTATCTGTTACGCGATCTTCAATGTTGTCATCATCTTCTGGCACCTGCCGTTCGCCTACAATGCCGCGATGGCGAACCACGGCATCCACATCCTGCAGCACCTCACTTTGCTCGCCGCCTCAGTGCTGATGTGGTGGCCGCTGATGAGCCCGCTTCCGGAGCTACCGCGGCTTTCCTACCCGGGGCAGATGCTGTACTGCTTTCTGATGGTCATCCCCATGTCGGTGGTCGCGATCTACATCGCAATGGCTGACACGGTGCTGTACCCGGCGTACGCTTCGGCACCGCGTATCTGGGATCTCACGCCAATGACCGACCAGCACATCGGCGGGTTGATCATGTGGGTCCCCGGAGGGCTGTTCTTCTATGGGATCATGACCGTCGTGTTCTTCCGCTGGGCGAGCCGGGGGGAGGACACGCGGGAAGCCGCCCAGGTGGACTGGGTGCCGGAACTCCCCGGGGCCGTCCATCGGTAGCGGCGCAGCACTTGCCGCGATCTCGCGCGTCCCGCACAAACGGAGGCAGTAATATGCGGATCTCAGGATTGCTGGCCCTGGCTCTGCCGGCCGTCATGCTGACGGCCTGCACTCCAGCCGAAGAGCCGGCCGATATGGCGGACACGGGCGCTCTCGCAGCACCGCCGGCCACAGCTACCATTCCAACAGACACCGGGCAGGCAGCGAGAACGGTTCACGTGGTCCTGAACGAATGGCGGGTATCGCCCAGCGAGACGACACTGTCAGCGGGGCCCGTGATGTTCCACGTGATGAACGAGGGCCAGCACCAGCACGCCCTCGAGGTTCAGCGTGGGTCGGATGAATGGCAGACAGGCAACATCCCCGCGGGCGGCACCGGGACGGTTACGGTCAACCTCACGCCGGGCACGTACACGCTGTACTGCCCGGTGGCGGACAGCCAGGGCAACCACCGCCAGATGGGGATGCAGACGACCATCACCGTTCAGTAGCGGATCTCCCGATACGGCGGGAAATGCTCCAACCGACGATCCTGCCCCGATCCTGAGCTCACCGCACTCCTCACGCGCCGTGTCCGCGGCGGACGCGGTGTCGCTGGTCACCAGCGGCATGCGCGTCTTCGTGCACGGCGCAGCCGCCACACCCACGCCTCTGCTCGAGGCACTCGCCGCGCGCCGGGACGTGGAGGACGTGCGCCTGTACCATCTGCACGTGGACGGCCCCGCGCCGTGGACCGCTCCCGAATGCGCCGGTTGCTTCCGCTCCGTCTCGTTCTTCAATGGCCCCGGAATGCGGGCGCCCGTGGACGACGGGCGGGCGGATTTCGTCCCGATCTTCCTCTCGGATATTCCGGGGCTGTTCTCCAGCGGTCGCCTGCCGCTCGACGTTGCGATCGTGCAGCTGTCGCCCCCCGATCGCCACGGCTACTGCTCCCTGGGCACCTCGGCTGACGCTGCCCGCGCGGCCATCGACAGCGCGCGTTTCGTCATCGCCGAGATAAACGAGCAGATGCCCCGCACGCACGGCAACACTGCGGTCCCGCTCGACAGGGTCGATGCCCAGATCGCGACGGACAGGCCGCTTCACGAACATCGTTCGGAAGCGGAGACCCCCGACGCCGGGCGGATCGGCGAGCTCGTCGCGGAACTGATCGAGGATCGCGCGACCCTCCAGATGGGGATCGGCGCGATCCCCGACGCTGTGCTCGCCCGGCTTGGCGGCCGGCACGACCTGGGCGTACACACCGAGATGTTCAGCGACCGATTGGTCGATCTGGTCGAGGGCGGCGTGATCACCAACCGCTTCAAGCAGGTGCACCGCGGCCGCACGGTCACCAGCTTCGTAATGGGAACACGCAGGCTCTTCGACTTCGTGGACGACAATCCACAGGTGGAGTTTCACGGCTGCGACCGCACCAACGATACGGCGATCATCGCGGCCAATCCGCGGGTCACCGCCATCAACTCCGCAATTCAGATCGACCTGACCGGGCAGGTGTGCGCGGACTCAATGGGTCATCGCATTTACTCGGGCATCGGCGGACAGATGGACTTCATCCGTGGGGCAGCGCGCTCGCGCGGCGGGAAGCCGGTCATCGCCCTGCCCGCGACCGCGAAGCACGGGGCGATATCGCGGATAGTCTACGAGCTCTCGCCCGGCGCTGGAGTCGTCACCACTCGCGGCCACGTCCACTGGGTCGTCACTGAGTACGGTGCCGTGAATCTCCACGGGCTGTCGCTCCGCGAGCGTGCTCAGGCTCTGGTCTCCGTCGCGCACCCCGACTTCCGGGCAGAACTCACGAAGGATGCCGAGCTGCTCAGGAGAGGCTGACTTCGGAAGATCGCGAACTCGCTAAGACCGGAGACCATTGGCGCCCGCCGGGCCGGACAGCCCGGCCGGGCCACGGAAAGGTCACGCTGCCTTGCTGAGCAGTCGCTCGCAGGCGCGCTCGCAGGTGCGGCAGGCTTCGGCGCAAACGGCACAGTGCTCGTGCATATCCGCGTGGCGCTCGCACTCGGCGGCGCATGTACGACACGCGACCATGCAGGCGTCGAGCTGAGCCCGAATTAACTCTTCGTTCGGCTCCGTCTGCCGCGCGACGATCCTGCCGGTCGTATCACAGACGTCGGCGCAATCGAGGTTCAAGCGGATACACCTGGTGAGTTCCTTGACCATGTCCTCACCGAGACATGCATCGGCGCAGGAAAAGCACGTCTGGGCGCAGTCGAAGCACGCCTCTATGCAGTCGATGAGTTCCTGTTCGTCGAAATTTTCAGCCGGCTTCGGGTGGGTCTTCAGCATCTGCCGAATGTGCGCGTGCGTTCCGCCGCGTTGCGATTCTGTGGTTCTGCCCGTTTCCATTCTGCGCTCCGGTGGTGTGAGACTGAGGCAAGCAGCAAGAGGTGCTCCACTGACGGCCTGCCGGCGAGGTTAGCCCGGGCGCGACCCCGGCGTGATATTCACTGCCGTGCTTCCCTCCACTCTCGCCGAGCTTCACATCGGCCTCCTCCAGGCCGTGATCACTCTCGGGGTCTGCGTTCTGTGTGCCGCGCTCTACTACCGATACCGCAAACGCTACTTCTTCTGGTGGGCGGTCGCCTGGCTCCTGTTCGTGTTGCGGATTGGCGCGATCGGGACTTTTCTCACTACCCGTACACCTGACTGGCTGTACCTGCACCAGGTCCTCACCGGCTGGACGGCGCTCGCACTGCTCTGGGCTGCGATCATCTTTTCTCAGCAGGCACGATGGCGCTGGTGGTATGCGTTCATCGCCGCGCTCCCGCTGGTCTGGTCCTACGTCGCCATCTACATGCTGCAGAACTTCCTGCTGGCGGCCGGCTTCGCAGTGGTTTTTCTCAGCTTCGCGACGCTCTGGACGGCCAGGGTCTTCTTCGTGCACTGGCGTCGCACCGCCTCACGCGGCGCAGCATTCCTGGCCGTCGTGCTGTTCGTATGGGGGCTCCACCACCTCGACTATCCGCTGCTGCGCGAGCGTGGGCTGTGGAATCCGTGGGGCTACTACCTCGACATACTGCTCGTGCTGGCAACGGGTGCCGGGATCCTGCTTCTCGTGCTGGAAGACGTTCACCGGGGGCTGAGCACGCTGCTCGTCCTCAGTGGAGACCTCCAGCCGCGCAGGCTCGGGGGGGACGTCATCGACGCCCTGCTCACCCGCCCGCTCTCACTCCCGGGGGTACACGGCAGCGCGCTGTTCGTCAGCTCGCCGGAAGGCGGACGGTTCGTAAGCGGGCTCGGCGTCTGCGCAGGGTGGACCTCCACGCGCCCGGTCGGATGGATGCGCGACAGCCTTGCGAAAGCGCTGCGGGAAGGAAAACCCGAGGTGCTGAACCGCGGCGCAACCGATGCTGGAGAAAATGCTGCCTCCGACGGTGCCCATCCGTACACGGCAAACCTTCCGATCTTCCGTGGCGAGGACCCGGTGGGCGCACTCGTCATCGTAGGCACGGAGCGCGATCCCTTCACGGCCCTGGGAGACGAGTTCCTGCTGGGACTCGGACGGCAGGTCGGTGCCGCGCTGGAAAACGCCGATCTCTGGAGACGGCTCGAGGCGCGGAGCCGGGAGCTTGCACGGCTCTCGAGCGGAGCCGTCCACCAGCACGAGGAGGAACGCCGGCGGATTTCTCTGGCGCTGCACGACGAAACTGCCCAGGTCTTCTCGGTGGTGAAGATGCAGCTCGGGCTGCTGCGTGAGTCCGTCGCGCCAGACCTCTCCAGCCGAATAGATCGCGTCCTGTCGCTGGTGGACGAGGGTATTGGGAGCATCCGGAACGTCACATCTGACCTGAGGCCTCCGTTGCTGGACGACCTTGGCCTCATCCCAGCGCTTCGGGCGCTCGTCACCGCGTTCGGAGAGCAGACCGGGCTGCGCACGTCGTTCGACGCGCCCGGTGCGATCACGCCGCTCTCTACCGATGCCGAGCTCGCACTCTTCCGTGCGCTCCAGGAAGCGCTCTCCAACGTTGCACGCCACTCGGAGGGAGCCGAGGCTCGCGTGACGCTGCGGGAGGAGGCCGGACGGGATATCGTTCTCGAAGTCGGCGATGACGGCCGCGGTTTCCCGTCGCTGGACGTGGAGCATCTCAGCGAAGAAGGCCACATGGGGATCGCGGGAATGCGGGAACGCGTCACTGGCCTGGGCGGCGGCGTGGAACTGCGGAATGCAGCTGACGGCGGAGCGGTTGTGACGGTGACGCTGCCGATCACCATCCGCACAGATACCATTCATGCCGTGCACGACAACGACCACTCCCAAACCGCCGGTCAGTGACATCCGCATCTGAACCGTCTGAGACCAGGCCGATCAGAGTGCTTCTGGCTGACGACCACGCTCTCGTGCGCGAGGGGATCCGGCATGTGCTGGCGGACGCGCCGGGCTTCGAGGTCGTGGGGGAAGCTGCGCGCGGCGCAGACGCGCTGGCGCTGGCCCAGGAGCTGGTTCCCGACGTGATCGTTCTCGACATCTCCATGCCTGGAGGCTCCGGACTGGACATCACGCCACGGCTGCGGGAACTCGTTCCTGACGTGCGGGTGCTCATCCTCAGCATCCACGATCACGAGGAGTACGTGCTGCAGAGCGTACGCTCGGGAGCTCACGGCTACCTGCGGAAGGACTCTTCGCCGACCGAGCTGCGGGAAGCGATCAGGGCCGTACACCAGGGCAGCACGTTCTTCAGCGCGCCTGTCGCCAGGCAGCTTGGCGCCGCACTCCGCGGCGAGGGCACCAGCAGCACGCTCGCGAACAAGCTTGCGCTGCTGACTGCACGCGAGCGCGAGGTGCTGACCGGGATCGCAAGCGGCGCCACGAACAAGGACATGGCTGCGCGGTTCGGCATCAGCACGCGCACCGTGGAGTCGCATCGCGAAAGCCTGATGAAGAAACTCGATATCCGGACTGTGGCTGGACTCACCCGGTTCGCCGTGGATTCGGGGCTGCTCCCCGGCTGACGACAGGGTCGCCGTAAGCTCGTTCCGCCTTTCCCCTACACTCCCGGCGTTTTCCCCTGACTGGGCGGGGGAAGCACTACGGAGTAAAGCCTCCGTAGAACACCGAATTTCCCCTGTTGCGCCCCGCCCGTAACCTCTCCATGCGCAGAGCACCATCCGGGGCGCCCGGATTCGCAACCGAAACCAGCTGCACGCAGCCACAGAGTCCCCATCACCACCACGCCGGCAGACCACATGCTCACCACCTGGAGTACTTCCCGGTCACGACGCAGCATCGTGCTTCTCTCCACTCTCACTTTCTGCACGACGGCGCTCCCGGCGCTGGCCCAATCCGATGCAACTGGTGCAGCGCCGAAGGATTCGGTCCCGAAGAGCCCCACGCCACTTGCCGCGGTCACGGTCACCGCAACGCGTACTTCCACCGAGACATTCTCAGTTCCACAAGCGGTCAGCGTCATCGACTCCGCGACCGCCCGGGAGCGACTCGCCGGCTCACCCATAGAGCTGTTCAGGCAGCTTCCCGGACTCGACGTCACTGGCGTCGGGACGAATCAGGCCCGGCCGCAGATCCGCGGTCAGCGCGGCCAGCGGATACTGCTGCTGGAGGATGCGCTTCGGCTGAATAACTCGCGACGGCAGCAGGATTTCGGTGAGCTTCCCGCTCTTGCCGGACTCGCCGGGTTCGACCGGGTTGAGGTCGTGCACGGACCGTCGTCGGTTCTGTACGGCACCGACGCGATCGGGGGCGTCGTGAACATGATCTCAGCGGACCTCCCGCCGGCGAGTGCCGACGGGCAGGTCCGCGGCTACGCCGGATACCGCCACGGAGGGGCCAGCGATCAGCGACAGCCGAGCTTTGGGACACAGGGCCGGTTCGGAAGGTTCGCCTTTCGCGCCAACGGCGCGTATCGCGAAAGCACTTCGTACCTCGCACCTTCGGGCACGTTCGGCAACATCACGCTTGCCGAGCCTGTGGAGGTCCACGAGACCGGTGTGCGCGACCGCTCGCTCGATCTCGTCGCTGGCTGGGACGCGCGCCCGAACCAGCGCGTCTTCGCACGAGCCAAGCGGTACACCGCGCAGAAGGCTGGCTTCGGTTACGTGGATCCCGAACTGCTCGGCGCGGGTCAGCCGCTCATCGACATCGGCTACCCCGATCAGACATACTCCCGGTATGTGCTGGGGTATCGAGGCACGTCGCTGGGCACCCTGTTCGCCGACCGCGTTGAGATAGCCACCTACGTGCAGCGCAACGATCGTGACTTGACGATGCACGTACTGGTGCCGCTCGGTCCACCAGGTGCCACGCTGGAGTCGCGCTCGCTGAACGTCACTCAGATGCGCACGGTCGGTCTTCGCGCCGAAGCGGCGAGACTGCTCGCGGGGCGGCATATGCTGACCTATGGTGTTGATTACTTCCGCGACCGCTCCACTAACACTGACTCGAGCTTCACGATAGTCACCGGCTTTGGGCCCCCGCAGTCGAGTGTGAATCGCACCGCGCTGGTTCCCAACGCTGCCTTCCGGAGTGCTGGCGGGTTCGTACAGGCGGACATTCGGTCCTTCGATCGCCTGTCCACGATTCTCGGCGTCCGGGTTCAGGACATAGTAGCTGAGACACGCGAGACGCCCGATATAGCGCGCCCGCTCGTGCAGTCCAGTCATCGCACCGCAGTCGGTACCGCCAACCTGCTGTATCGGGTGACGGGTGACTTGCACCTGGTATCCGCCATCGGGCGCGGCTTCCGCTCCCCGAACCTCGTCGAGCGGTTCTTCGAAGGCCCCGCGCCGGAGGGAAGCGGCTATCAGCGGGCGAATGCCGATCTCGAGCCGGAAACGAGCGTCAACATCGATGTCGGAGCGCGGTACCGCCGCGGGCCGTTCTACACTGAGGTGTTCGCCTTCCGCAACCAGATCCGCGACGGAATCCGAATAGAAGCCACTGGCGATTCAGTCAACCGCCAGCCTGCGTTCCGCAACGTCAACGTGGACAAGTTGCGCCATAGCGGATTGGAGCTGCTCACCGGTCTGCGTCTGCTTAATGGTGTGGAGCTGACAACCAGCTACACCAGAATGGATACGGAGAACATCTCGGACCCCAACAGTCCCGTCGGAGACAGCTACGGCAGCAAGATCACCGGCGATGTGGCTTACCGGCATCCAGGCGCGCGCTTCATGATCGGGTACAGCATCCGACACAACGGGGAACAGAAGGACGCCCTGATCGGAACGAGCCCCATCGGCAACACCCTGCCGGCCTTCACTGTTCACTCGCTTCGCGGGAACGTTCTCCTGTTCGAGCGCGCCGGATTGCGAAACACGCTCGGGGTTGCGGTCGAGAACCTCACGAACGAGCTGTACGCCGAGTTCTCCAACGCCGCCTTCTTCCGGCCCGAGCCTCGGCGGAGCGTGAATCTCGCCTGGACGACCGAGTTCTGATGCGGACCTTCGTTCACTACATACCGATTGCAACCACGGTCGTTGCCGCGTTCTTCGCGACGGTCGTGCTGCGGCGGTATGCCTCGAAGGGCGGCACGCACCTGCTGTGGTGGGGGATCGGTATGGTCACCTACGGCATTGGCACCCTGACCGAAGCAGTCACGACCCTTATGGGGTGGCAGGAGCCAGTGTTCCGTGCGTGGTACATCGCCGGCGCGCTGCTGGGCGGCGCGCCGCTCGCCCAGGGAACGGTGTATCTCCTGATGAAGCGTGCCACGGCCCACCGCCTCACCGTCGTGCTGCTGGCGGCGATCACGGTGGCGAGCGTGTGCGTGCTGCTCACGCCGATCGATCGCTCGCTAGTCGAGCCTTTCCGGCTCTCCGGCAGGGTCATGGAGTGGCAGTGGGTACGGGCGTTCAGCCCGTTCATCAATCTGTACGCCGCGACTTTTCTCATCGGCGGCGCCGTCTACTCTGCGCTGAAGTTCCGCTCTGTCCCGGGCAGGCGCGGCAAGTACATCGGGAATATCTTCATCGCGGTCGGCGCGCTGCTGCCGGGGATCGGCGGAACCTTCACGCGTTTCGGTCACGTGGAGGTGCTGTATGTCACCGAGTTCGTGGGGCTGCTTCTGATCTTTGTCGGCTATCGCCTCAACGTGCAGCCAGTTCCGGCTTCGGAGGAATCACCCGTCCCCGCCTCGGTGCTCGGTACCGCCCCGTGAGTTCACCGTCCCCCGGCGCCACGCACGCCGTACCCCCCCTGGAGCTGCGCCATGCGGCGCGCCGGTTTGGCCGCCGCTGGGCGCTGCGCGGTGTCACGCTGCAGGTGCAGCCCGGCGAAGTCGTTGCCGTCACCGGCAGCAACGGCAGCGGCAAGAGCACCCTGCTCAGGATAGCCGCCACGGCCGTTACACTCACAGCGGGAGACGGCTCGGTATTCGGCCACGACCTGCGACGCAGGCCCGGCTCCGTACGCCCGCTCATTGGCCTCCTCGGCCACGCACCTGGTCTGTACGACGACCTCACGGTTGCCGAGAACCTCGAGTTCGCAGCTCGAATGCTGGCCATCAGCGATCCGGGCTCTGCGATCTCCCGCGCACTGGACCGCTGCGGCCTCGCCTCCCACGGCGGCGAGCGCGTCCGGACGCTCTCGTCGGGGTGGCAGCGGCGCGTGGCGCTGGCCCGGCTCTGGATGCAATCACCGAAGCTCCTGCTGCTGGACGAGCCGTACAACAGCTTCGATGATGAAGGCGTCGCGATCGTGAACAGCCTCATCGAGGAAACGCGAGCGAGTGGCGGGGCGGCGCTCGTCGTCACACACACGCTGGTGCAGGTGGCCACCGTTCTCGACCGGCGCGTGTCGCTCCGCGCGGGAGTGGTGGAGGAAGAACCGCTGTCTCAGCTGCCGATTCGGGACCCGCCCGCACCACCGGGTGACACGCGGCAGAGCACACGCCGGGTCGCAGGCAGCCAGGAAGCGCTGGAGCTCACATGACGTGGCGGGCCGAGATGGGGCGGGTGCGAGCCGTCGCGTGGAAGGACCTCACCGCTGAACGGCGCACGAAAGCGAACTTCAATGCGGTCGCATTTCTCGGAATGCTCGTTCTGCTGCTGTTCGGGTTCGCGCTCGGCCCCGATACGGCGACAGTGCGCGGAGTCGCGCCCGGAATCCTGTGGCTGGCCGTGCTGTTCAGCGGCGTGCTCGCCTTCAACCGGTCGTACCAGCTGGAGCTCGAAGGCGGAGCACTGGAGTCGCTGCTCCTGTATCCCGGAGAGCGCTGGACGCTGTTCGTGGGCAAACTGATCGCCAACCTCGCATTCATACTGCTCGTCGAGGTGGTGATCGTGCCGGTTGCGGTCGTCCTGTACCAGCTCTCGATCCCGGAGCAGTGGCCGCTGCTGCTGCTTGTGCTTTTTCTCGGTACCGTGGGGTTCGCCACCCTCGGTACCTTTTACGCAGCCATGGCGAGCCGCAGCAGAGCGCGCGAGGTCCTGCTGCCCCTGCTGCTGTTCCCCATGCTCGTCCCCCTTCTGATAGCGGCGACTGAAGCGTCGGCTGCGCTGCTTGAGGGAGACCCGATGGGTAATGCCGGGACATGGATACGCCTGCTGCTGGCCTTCGACGTGGTGTTCCTCGCGTCGGCCATCTTCGCCTTTGAACACGTCATCGAGGTATGACACCAATGGAAGCAGTGATCGATGCCGGGCCGGGCGTGAAGCGGCGCTCGGTTTTCAGCCTGCTGGCATGGCTGTGGCCGGTCGTGCTGATCGCAGCGCAGGCGTACGCCTTCGCCATTTCGCCTCCGGACCGTGACATGGGCGACCTGCAGAAGATCATGTACGTGCACGTCCCCGCTGCATGGAACGCCTTCATCGCGTTCTTCATCGTGTTCGTCGCCAGC
>CAZOAT010000058.1:0-2506 GCA_964577965.1 uncultured Gemmatimonadaceae bacterium
TCCGGTTTCACGTTCAACAATCCGAACTCGACCGGCGGCTGCGGGTGCGGGAGCTCGTTCTCAGCCTGACGTCAGCGACCGAAATACGTAAGTCACGGGGGCAGTGAATTGAGATCGTCATTCACTGCCCTCGATGCATATGTGCTGGCTGTGTACCTCGCCGGCACTACCGCTCTGGGAGTGTGGCTCGGGCGCAATCAGCGAAGCGCCCGCGACTACTTCGTGGCCGGCCAGAGGGTGCCGTGGTGGGCGATACTCTTCTCGGTCGTCGCCAGCGAAACCAGCGCGCTCACGTTCATCAGCATCCCGGGCGTGGCGTACATCGGGAACTTCACGTTTCTCCAGGTCGCGACCGGCTACCTGCTCGGACGCATAGTCGTCGCGTTCACGCTGCTCCCGCGCTACTACCAGGGAGAGCTCGTCACCGCGTACGCGCTGCTGCAGCGGCGTTTCGGTGTGGCGACGAGACGCTTCGCCTCCATCGTGTTCATGCTCACCCGGGCTTTTGCCGATTCGGTGCGCATCTTCGCGACCGCAATCCCGATTGCGATCATCATCGGACCGGCACTGCCGGCCGCGGCCGTCCGCCCGACCTCGATTCTACTCCTCGGTGTGCTGACCCTCGTATACACCTGGTATGGCGGGATGCGGGCCGTGATCTGGACCGACGTGGTGCAGACGGTGGTATACGTCGGCGGCGGGGTGGCAGCGGTGATGCTGCTGAGCCAGGGAGTTCCGGGCGGCTGGGGTGAGATCTTCACGCGAGCCAGTGATGCCGGGAAGCTTCAACTCTTCGATTTCCATATGGGATTCGACAGACCGCACACGCTCATCGCCGGGCTCATCGGCGGCGCGTTCCTGTCGATGGCGTCGCACGGCGCGGATCAGCTGATCGTGCAGCGCCTGCTCGCCGCCTCGAGTCTCGCCGATGCACGGAAGGCGCTCATCGGCAGCGGGATCGCCGTGATTGCCCAGTTTGCCCTTTTTCTCACCATTGGAATCGGCCTCTGGGTCTTCTACCTCGGGCGCGATTTCGGCGCACCCGACACGATCTTCCCCACCTTCGTGGTGGAGGTGATGCCACCGGGGCTGACGGGATTGATCGTGGCGGCCATCGTCGCGGCGGCGATGAGCACCCTCTCCAGCTCCATCAACTCGCTGGCCGCTGCCGCGACGCACGACATCTACCTTCCCCTGACAGGCGGGGACGCAGCATCGCCCCGGACGTTCAGGGTCGGCAGGCTGCTGAGCCTCGCGTGGGGCGTGGTACTCCTTGCCGCCTCGCTGCTGTACAGGGAGCAGGGTACGCCGGTCGTCATACTCGCCCTGTCCATCGCCTCGTTCACCTACGGCGCCATGCTGGGGCCATTCTTCCTCGGCATCCTGTGGCGCCGGGCCGTACAGCGCGATGCGCTCGCGGGGATGGTGACGGGGCTGATCGTAATGTCGCTCGTCGTGTTCGCGCGAAACCTCCGGCCGCTGGCGCCGGTGCTGGACTCAGAGCTTGGGATACTTGGTACGATCGCATGGCCCTGGTACGTTCTCATCGGCACTACCGTCACCATCGTGGTCGGAGTGCTCTCCTCACTGACACACAGAGCTCCGGAAATGGCGCGCGAGGATATCCAACAGTGACGGGTCTCGTGATCGGTGTGGACGGCGGCGGCTCGAAGACCCACGTGATCGTTGCCGATGCTGAGGGTCGCGAGCGCGTGTCGGCGGAGGGCGGCCCCTCGGCAGTCGTTCCCGGTCGTGCGGAGCGGAGCGCTGACGCGATCGCAGCCGCCGTGGCCACCGCCCTCGCGGGCGAAGACATGGAGCAGGCCACGGTAGCTGTACTCGTTGTCGGACTCGCAGGTGTGGGACGTCCGGTGGAACGGCGCGCACTGGAGCTGGAGCTGTCGCGCCGGTCGATCGCGGAAGAAGTGTTCGTCGAGCCGGACGCCTCGATAGCTCTGGCTGACGCATTCGGCGACGGACCGGGAGTCCTGCTCATCTCAGGCACGGGTTCGATTGCGTACGGGCGCGGACCCACCGGGGAGACCGCCCGTTGCGGCGGCTGGGGATCGCACATCGGCGACGAGGGCAGCGGTGCCTGGATAGGTCAGCGCGCGCTCGGGGTGGTAGCCGCCGCTGCGGACGGTCGCGAGCCACCCACGGCGCTCACCGGCGCGATCCTCACGGCGGCGCAGGTGAACGAAGCGGACGAGCTGATCCCATGGGTCGCCGCAGCCGACAACAGAATCATCGCCGCGCTGGCGCCGGTCGTATTCACCGTGGCACACTCGGACCCGCGAGCCAATGCGATCGTGGACTTCGCCGCGGAAGAGCTCGTTCTCCACGTCCGCTCACTGGCACACCGGTTGTTCGGCGATGAGCGCGCGTCAGTGCCGGTGGCGCTTGCCGGCGGTCTGCTCAAGCGCGGCTCGCTCCTGCGCAAGAAAGTCGAGCATCGCCTCAAGACAGCTACGCCAGGTGCGACGATCCGCGCCGAGCCGGTCGTCCC
>CAZOAT010000058.1:2606-13409 GCA_964577965.1 uncultured Gemmatimonadaceae bacterium
GGTCAGCCGTGCGGCGGTGGCCACCCCGGGCTCTCGTCCAGCTTCGCCTTCGCTTCCATCGGACCCACGCCCGTCGGAATGTCCGCCGCGGACCACACGCCCTCCGAGCGCGCAATGACCGCCGTAGCGCTCAGGTCGCCGATGATATTCACGACCGTGCGCGACATGTCGAGTATGCGGTCAATCCCAAGCACGATCGCGATCCCCTCGGCCGGGATACCGAACATGGCGAGAATACCGACCAGCAGCGGGATCGAGCCGCCTGGCACCCCGGCCGCACCAATGGCCGTGATCACGGCCATCATCATGACGATGATCATCTGCGGGAGCGTGAAGCTCACGCCGAACACTTCCGCGAGGAAAATGATCGTCACGCCCTCGAACAGCGACGTCCCGTTCATGCACATCGTGTTTCCGAGCGGAAGAACAAAGCCCGCGATATGCCGCGGAATGCCAAGGTTCTGCTCGGCGACCGCGAGATTCGTCGGCAGCGTCGCCGCGCTGGAGCTCGTGGAGAACGCGGTGACAATCGATGATTTGATGCGCGAGTAGAAGAGGCCGGGCGGCACCCCTGCGGCAAATCGGATGATCAGCGACAGCGTGATTGCTACGTGCAGGAACAACGCGCCGATCACCACCCCTACGTAGGCACCCAGCGGAACCAGCAGCGCGAAGCCGAAGCGCGACGTAACCCCGAAGATGAGCCCGGCAACTCCATATGGTGCGAGCCGCATCGCCATCTCCACGATCTTGATCACTATGTCCTGGAGCGCCTGCAGAAAATTCAGCATCGGACGCGCGCGATCCGGCTGCAGCATCGTCAGCGCAGCTCCGAAGACGAGCCCGAAGAAGATCACGCCCAGCATGTCCATGTCCACGGCCGACTTGATCGGATTGCGGGTGACGATGTTCACTACCGTCTCGATCCCGAACGTCGAGGTTCGCGCCGCCTCAATGCGGCTCGAAGCGTCGCCGGCAAACGTCTCGATCAGTTCCGCGCGCACCTGGGGGTCCACCCGTGAGCCGGGACGGATCGCAGTCACCAGCATGAGCCCGAGCATCGCGGCCAGCGCGGTCGTGATGAAGAAGTACGCCATCGTCTTCCCGCCGACCCGTCCCACGTGCCGCAGATCGCCGAGCCCGGCCACTCCCAGCGAGATCGATGCGAAGACGAGCGGCATCACGATCATGAACAGCATTCGCAGGAAAATCTGACCTATCGGCCCGGCGAGATACGTGTTCGTCCAGGTGACGGTGGAATGGGTTGGTCCGAGCGTCAGGTTCGCCGCTATGCCCGCCACCGCGCCAACGAACAGACCGATCAGGATCTTGGTGTGCAGCGGGAGCCCTCGGCCTCCCAGGCGCGCGGGTTCTGCGCTCGTGTCCGTACCAGGCTCAGGTAAGACCATGGCTCAGGGACTTCCGGGTTGGCGGTTAGTCAAAGGGACGTCGGACGTGCGACCCGTTTCTGAAAAGTGCAGCATCGCATGCCATCGGGCAGCTGCCAAGATGCTTACCGTGCACGCAATAACCAACCACGGGTTCGAAATCGTCCTTCGAGTGAGCGGCGAGCGCGACCGGTCAGCGCGCCGCGGATGTCACGGCGCGTGCTGTCCCGCGGGCTGCGTCGGACGAATCCGAGTGACGGCCTCTCAGATGAACAGCGGAGCCAGCACCAGAGTGATTGTGCTGAGCAGCTTGACCAGCACATGGAGCGAGGGGCCCGCCGTATCCTTGAACGGGTCTCCGACCGTGTCACCGACTACAGCAGCCTTGTGCGCGTCGGAACGCTTACCGCCGTACATCCCGGTCTCGATGTACTTCTTGGCGTTGTCCCACGCACCGCCGCCGTTGTTCAGGAAGTTGGCCATGAGAATACCTGTGATCGTTCCGACCATCAGCAGGGCAGCGACCGCTTCCGCACCGATCCCATACGCCTTGAAGATCAGTCCGACCGCGACCGGGAATGCGACGGCGAGCAATCCTGGAGCAACCATCGCCCGCAGCGCACCACGCGTTACGATGTCCACGCACTGCGCGTAATCCGGATCTTCGGTCCCCTCCATGATTCCAGGATGGTCCTTGAACTGGCGGCGCACTTCCCTGATCACCGAATGCGCCGCCTTCCCCACCGCTTTGATCGCCAGCGCCGAGAACCAGAAAATGAGCATCGCCCCCAGCAGCCCCGCGACGAACACGCCCGGGTTCGCAAGATCGACGGCAATCCTCCTGCCCGTGTAGTTGAACACCTCGTCGAGGTACGCAGAGAACAGCAGGAAGGCCGCAAGCGCCGCGGAACCGATCGCGTACCCCTTGGTGAGCGCCTTGGTTGTGTTGCCCACCGCGTCGAGCCGGTCGGTCTTGATCCTGATCTCTTCCGGCTGCTTCGACATCTCGATGATGCCGCCGGCGTTGTCGGTGATCGGCCCGAAGGTGTCCATCGCCAGGATGTACGCCGCCGTGCCAAGCATGCCCATCGTCGCCACAGCCGTTCCAAAGAGGCCGCCCATCGGCTCGCCTTCAGGCGTGAGCAGGCCGCTCCCCTGCCCCAGCATGTAGCTGGCGATGATCGCGATCGAGATGGTGATCACCGGCAGGGCGGTGGACTCAAGACCAACTGCTACGCCGGTGATGATATTCGTCGCCGCGCCGGTCTGGCTCGCCTCGGCGATCTGCTTCACCGGCCGGTAAGCGTACTCAGTGTAGTACTGGGTGATGTACACGAAAGCGATGGCAGTGAGTATGCCGATTATCCCGCACCAGAAGAAATTCCACCATGCTTCGGGCGCCTCCGGTGTGTACAGCAACCAGCGGGTGCCGATGAAGAATCCGACCGCGGCAAGGCCGGCCGCGACGTAGTAGCCGCGGTTGAGGGCAGACATCGGATCGCGTTCCTCGGTCGTACGAACGATGTAGATCCCAACCATGGAGGCGACGAGCCCGAACGCACGCACCACGAGCGGGAACAGGATCCCGGCCACGCCGAAGTACGGGTACAGCAGCACGCCGAGGATCATGGCCCCGATGTTCTCCGCGGCGGTCGACTCGAACAGGTCTGCGCCACGGCCGGCGCAGTCGCCGACATTGTCGCCAACCAGGTCGGCGATCACCGCGGGATTGCGCGGATCGTCCTCCGGAATCCCCGCCTCGATCTTACCGACCAGATCTGCCCCAACGTCCGCAGCCTTGGTATAGATGCCGCCCCCGAGCTGGGCGAAGAGCGCAACGAGCGAGGCGCCGAACCCGTAACCGACTATGAGAAATGGGATGCGCTGCGCCCACGCGTCAGGGGTGACGTCGGCAGGCGCGAAGAGATACACGGCGCCATACAGCCCGGCTACACCCAGCAGTGACATGGCGACGACAAACAGCCCCGACACGGCACCGCCTCTCAGCGCAATCCGGAGCGCGTCGTTCATCGACGATCGCGCCGCCGCGGCGCTGCGAATGTTCGAGCGGATGGAGACCCACATTCCGACGTAGCCGGCGACACCCGAGCTGAGTGCTCCGAGTACGAAGGACACGGTGACGTACAGCGCGAGCACCAGCGGTTGACGCACCGGATCGTGCTCGTTCGGCGTTCTCAGGAAGGCGTAGCCAAGGAAAAGAAGCGCGGCCACGATCAGGCCTATCGCGGTGATCGTCCGGTACTGCCGGGCAAGGAACGCCTCCGCCCCCTCCTGAATCGCGTTCGAGATCTTTTGCATCTCGGGGGTTCCGCGGTCGTGGCGGAGGACCCAGCGGGCGAGCCAGACGGCGAACAGCAGGGCAAGAACGCTGATCCCTATGACGATCCACAGCAAAAGGGATTGGGTGCGCAAGCAGGGGACCTGGTGGGTGGGGCGGGCAATGTAAGGAGGCCACGCAGGCCCCGCCAGCAGCAGAATAGAAGAAGCTCCTGACGCAGTGAAGACAGCGCCAGGCTGTCAGTTAGCCAAGGTCAGTTCGCGGTCGCTGGCGAAAGACCCGCAGTCACTCCCTGCTGACCACTGACACACTCACTGACTACTGCTGACAGCGTGGCGCGCTTCTCCGTACCCTGGTGGTCAGAATATGTAATGCACGTCCACGGTGTCCCGGATGGTTGTCCCATCGGGCCTCACCCCAGGACGGAAGCGGAGCGTGAGCAGTACCTCGCGAAGCCGCCGGTTGTAGCCCGCGTCCCGCGAGGGGTTGAAACCGAGGAGCGTGGCGTTACCCCGCTCGTCAACGTCGAACCACGCGATCAGGTGGTACGGCTTGATCCGATCAGGCGCCGGAAGCGGTGGCAGGAAGAACTGCGTCGGGGTCGGAGGGTAGTGTGCGCCCGGGCCGCCTCCGGTTCCCGGACCCACCCCTGAACCGGTCCCCGTTCCGATACCGCTGCCGGTGCCGCCGCCGGTACCCGGCCCGGCGCCGGGCCCTTCCCCGCCGGCTCCCTGACCTGTGCTGGATGTACCAGCGTCTCCACTCGACGGAACGGTTACCGTAGGTGCAGCGGAGACGACGGGCGGAGTCGGCACCGGAGGCGTCACCTGCGATGCGTCAGCAACCACGACCGCTGGCGCGGGCGGCGGGCTGGGGCGCACGGTAACAAACTGAATGCGGTCGCCTGGGCTGCGCGGTGCCCCGCCCCCACCGCCACCACCGCCCGCCGGGCCCGGACCGCCTCCGCCGACAGCGGGTCTGCCGGTAAACCCCGTGTGGACGGTCGGTGACATGATGAGCGTGAGCACCAGTGCATGCAGCAGCACAGACACGAGCGTCCCCTGCCAGCCGCGGGGCTTGCGTTCGCTGGGGGGGAAACCCAGTGGTGGGCGGAGAGATCTTCGCTTCGGGCTCACTCGAAATAATACGGCGGGCGAACCCGAAGGGTTCGCCCGCCGGCCTTCAATGGTGTCGCGCGCCCTGGTTCTACTCGTTCTCCTTCGGAGGCACGCCAATAACGCGGACACCGGACCCACGCGCAACGTCCATAGCCCAGATGACGTCCTCGTACTTCAGCTTCGGATCGCCCTTGACGAAGATGATCTTCTCGGGGCGTGGATCATATATCTCCTTGAGCCGCCCTGCGAGCGCGTCACGGGAGACCGGCTCCTTGTTGATCGCATACCGGTTGCCGGGCATAACCTCCAGCACTATCTGCGACGGCGGCGGACCGGATGCGTCGCTCGGCGATGGATCCGGCAACTGCAGATCGAGCGCCTTGCGGGACATCGGCACCACCAGCATGAAGATGATCAGCAGCACCAGCAGCACGTCGATCATCGGAACCACATTCGGCTCGTTGTTGAGCGCGTCGGGCTTGCCAACGGTGAATGCCATCAGTCCTGCCCTCCGTCAGCCGGTGCACCCATCAACCGGTCACTGGCTACGGCGGAGACCGTTCCCGGCCGCTGCTCAGTGATCATGCCGGCCACACGAACCTCGTTCTGGGCGGCGATGTCCAGAGCGTCGAGCACCTTGGAGTACTCGATGTCCTTGTGAGCCTTGAAGTACAGCAGGCGATCGGTGGTTCTGTTCTCGAAAATCTCCCGAAGCCGCTGGGGCAGTTCCTCATTGGGGATCGGCATGCGGTTCAGGTAGTACTGCCCGGTCTCATCGATCCCGAGCACCTGGTCTGTATCCCCTTCGGGGTGCGGCTTCAGATTCACACCCTGCGGCGGGATCGCGGTGAAGCCGGCGCTGATCGCCGGAACCACCAGCATGAAGATGATGAGGAGCACGAGCATGACGTCGATCATCGGCACCACGTTCGGTGTCGAGTTGACGCTGGCTGATGTGTCCTGCGCCTTGAGGGCCATGGCTCAAGCCGTTACTGCGCGATCGGGCCTGAACCCGAGCTCGCCGTCGTGTTGAACTCGCGGGTGAAGCGCGAGCGGCCGAACTCGCCGGAGACACCCTTGATCAGGTAATCGATGAATTCCTTGGAGGTGTACGTCATCTCCGCAGCGATGTTCTCCATCTTCACCTGGAAGTAGTTGAACGCCCACACTGCCGGGATGGCCACGAGCAGGCCGAACGCGGTCGCGATGAGCGCCTCGGCGATACCAGCCGAGATTGCCGCGATACCGCCGGAGCCGGTGGAGGCGATACCGACGAATGCGTTCACGATTCCGATAACCGTTCCGAGCAGTCCGACGAAAGGCGCGGTGGACGCGATGGTAGCGAGCACACCCAGACCGCGGCGCAGCTCGGTGAGCGTCATGAGCATCTCGCGCTCGACCGCCCGCTCCACGGAGTTGATGTCACCAACCGTGACGGTACCGTCCTGGATGAGTGGCCGGACCTCCGTCAGCGCGCCGCCGAGCACACGGGCGACATGCGACTTCTTGTAGCGCTCGGAGAGGGCGATCGCCTCACCGATGTTGTCCTCTTCCAGGAACTGGGAGAACTCAGGAGCGAACTTGCGGGTCTCGACCGCAGCGCGGCGAAGGTCCCACCACTTCTTGAAGAAGATGGAGAGCGACCAGATGGACATGATCGCCATGACGATCACGATGCCACGGACGAACCACATCATCTGGCCCCAAAGTTCCATCATCGAGATTTGCATATGCCTGGTATCTCCGTACCGAGTTGAGTTTTCCGGGAGTGAACGTCAGCGGGTTATCTGGAACGTTATCGGAAGCTCGACGAGCTGCCGAACCTTGCGACTGCCAATCTCGGCTGGATAGAACCGCATGCGTGGCACCGAGGCGCGCGCTGCGCTTGCGAACAGATCGTTGGTGGCGCGGGAAACCTTCACGCTGCCGCTCTCCACCCGGCCGGTCGTGTCCACGACGAACTGCAGCCTGACCTCACCCTCGACGCCGGCTGAGCGCAGCGCCTCGGGATAGCTCGGGTTGACGGTTCCAGGAACGGCCGCTGCCGGCTTCTCCACCTGGAACTCGAAGTACGTCTGGTTGGTGTTGGACAGGTCGATCGGCGTGCCGCCGGCCACACCCTTGGCGATACCACCGGCGACGCCCTTGCCGGTGAAATCCTCCTCGTTCGTGACGCGCTTGCTCAGATCGATCTCAGGAATCTTGATCGGGATGTCCACCGGCGCGCGCAGAACCTGGAACCCCTTGGGCGGCGGAACGACCGCGATCTTCTCAACCTTGGGCGGTTCGGGCTTCACCTCTTCCACCTTCGGCTCCGGCGCCTTCTTCACCTCGACGAACTTGATGTTCTCCTGACGCTGCTTCTCCTTCTCCATTCCGGCCTGAGCAGTGGCGTAGACCATCAGCGTGATCAGTCCGGCATGGATGATAAGGCTCGTCATCGTGGTGCCGGCCTTCTTCTCCTTGCGCGGCTTCGACTCGATCAGGTTATCGAACATTTCCTCTCCGTCCGCGTTCGCGCCCGCGTGATCGGTACACGCGCGGCAGTGACTCGATCTGCAGATGAAGGTTACCCCATCCAGCCGGGCATGGAACGGGCCAAAGATTAAGGTTCAATGAAAATTGGGCGGATCGGCCCGCGACCACGGCTCAGCCTGCCGCGACCTCTTCATCGAAGACGGGGGCGGCGGACTCACCGGAGTGGGGATGCGCAAGTGGCAGCGTGACAGTGAAGAGGCTTCCCTTACCCAGGCGGGAGGAAACTGTGAGGTTCCCGCCGTGAGCCTGCGCGATCCAGTGGCTTATTGCCAGGCCGAGACCAAACCCGCCGCGCTCGGCTGGCGTTCTGCCGGCCACGCGTGAACGAACGCGATCGACGCGCCAGAACCTGTCGAAAACGTGTGGAAGGTCCGCCGCCGCGATACCAATTCCCGTGTCACGGACCGCGAAGGCTGCGTGCTCGGCATGCCGGCCGAGCCCGATGTCTACACGACCGCCCGGGTGTGTGTACTTGATGGCGTTGGTGACAAGATTGAGGAACAGCTGTCGCAGGCGGCTTCGATCCCCAAGTACGGTCGCGTCGGCCAGGAAGGGAAGTGTCACTTTCACGCCCGCCTCTTCGCCGAGGATCACCCCCGTCTCGTACACCTCCTGCACGAGTGGCTTGAGTTCCACCGGCTCTTTCACCACCTCGAAGCGGCCTTCGTCGGCGCGGGCGAGGGTAAGGAGGCTTTCCACCAGGTCCGTCATGCGGGCCGTCTCCTGCAGCGCCTCCTCGAGCGCCAGCGCTTTCTCGTGCGGCGTCGCCCGGTCGCTCATGGCCCGTTCGACGTCGGCGCGCAGCACGGCGAGCGGAGTCTTGAGCTCGTGACTCGCGTCGGCCGTGAAACGGCGCAACGCCATGAAGGAGGTCTCCAGCCGGGCGATCATCGCATTGAGCGTGTCAACCAGCCGGCTCAACTCACCGCGCTGCTCACGCATCCCCAGCCGACGGTGCAGGCTCTTTCCGTCTGTGATCGCCGCCACCTCGGCAGCGATGTTATCGAGCTCCTCGAACGGGCGGGCGAGAAACAGCCACGCGACCCAGACGGAGGTGAGGACTATGAGCGGGAGTACGAAAGCGAGCGTGAGCGCGAATTCGCGAGGTACGGCGAGCAGGTCTCCCGTTCCGACGCCGGCGACCACCCGTGCTATGCCCTCCGGCTGGTCGGCGATGGCACGCGCTACGAGCAGGGTGCCTCCGTCGATCGGAAGCAGCCCCGCCGGTCCTCCATCCGGCAGCACGACGAGACCATTCTGGAGGGTGTTCCAGTCCTGCTCTGAGAGCGCGTTCACGGCCCTCGACGTGAACACCGGCGTCCCGGCGGTATCCAGCACCAGAAGCAACTCGGAACCAGCCTCGAGAGTCGCCCGCAGCGACCCTACGAGCGCCGTAGCTCCGCCTTCAGTCACGACCTTGAGAGTTCCCCCGGAAGTCGCCTCGTGCTCGATCAGCCTCTGCGCGATCTCGGCCCGCAACGATGCGTGCTGCCCAGCGTCACGGTACAGGTAAGTGCTCCGGGCGAAGAGCAGGGCAGCCGAGAGCGCGACTGCGACCGCGACAGCCATCGCGGCAAAGAGAAGCGTGAGCCGGGCGCGGGCTGTCACTGATCCCGCCGCTCGCCCGTGTCATCACGGATCGCGTAGCCCACCCCACGCACCGTATTGATCAGCTTTTTCCTGTGGCCAGCGTCCACCTTTTTTCTCAGGTGGTTGATCACGACATCGACGATGTTCGTTCCGGGATCGAAGTGATAGCCCCAGGCGTACTCCGTTATGAGCGTCCGGCTCATCACCCTCCCCTCGTGCCGCATCAGGTACTCGAGGACCGTGTACTCCTTGGGCGTGACCTCTATCGGCTTGCCGGCACGCCGCACCTCGCGCGTGGATCGGTCGAGCACGAGATCGGCCACTTCCAGTACGGGCATCGTCAGCTCCCCGCTCCGCCGGGCGAGCGCCTCAACGCGGGCAAGCAACTCCTCCAGCGCGAACGGCTTGGTCACGTAGTCATCCGCACCGGCACGCAGCGTCTGCACCTTGGCATCCACGGCATCCTGGGCGGTAAGCACCAGCACAGGCTTCTGAAAGCCACGGCCGCGCAGATCGTCCAGCACCTCGAGCCCGGACTTGCCAGGAAGGCGCATGTCGAGAATCACCAGGTCGTAGGCTTTCTCCCGCGCGAGCTGCTCGCCTCCGTCGCCGGTGTCTGCGAGGTCAACGACCCATCCCTGCTCCCGGAGCCCGCGCGCCACAAAACTGCCTACGGTCGGATCGTCCTCGATCACGAGGATCTGCATTAGCTCGCCCGTTCGTTGGGAAGACTGTCAGCCCCGCTGAAGCTGCCACATCCCCACACCACTTCAGCGAGCCAGCTGGAGAGGGCTGGCTGCCTGAGAATAACGCTTGGTGAACGCTGTCCGCACCCTGCCGCCTGGACAGTGCGGGTGGTCGCCATGGCAGCACGAACATGCCGAGCTGGCAACTTTTTGAGGTCTGCCGCTTGCTGCATCAGGCGTGCGCGAGCGCACTGTTCGACGGGCCGCACATAGCGGCCGAGAGCGCTCAATCAACCCAAACTCGGAGGAGTCAACAGATGGTATACCGAAGCTCACTGACCCCCGCTTTCGGGCTGCGGAGGGAGATCGACCGGCTCTTTGACGACATGTTCGGCCACACGGCGCTGCAGTCTCAGAGCGGCTGGAGCCCGGCCGTGGACATACGTGAGGACGACAAGGAGCTCTCGATCCTGGCAGAGCTCCCCGGAATGAACCCGGAGGAGGTGGAAATCACCAGCGACAACGGTATCCTCACAATTCGCGGTGAAAAGTCGGAGATCCGCCGGGAAGGCGAGGAGCGTCGTTACCACCTGGTGGAGCGCAACTACGGAACCTTCACCCGCTCCTTCCAGCTGCCGCAGGGTGTGGACGAGTCGAAGATCGAAGCCGGCTTCGATAATGGCCTGCTCACCGTTCGCATCCCGAAGGCAGCGCTGCCGCAGCCTAAGCGCATCGCCATCCACGGCGGAGAGTCAGGCGATCGCAGGATCGAAACTGGTCGCTCTGGCGAGAACGCCGCGAAGTAGCATTCGACGGGCCGCGGTCGGCTGAGAACGAGCTGGCTGCCGAACGGAAAAGCCGCGGACAGGGATCAGCTCTGGCCGCGGCTTTTCACATCAGTGGCATGGCGGTCAGAATGCTTCGACCCACGCCCTCTCGGTTATCCGGCGCGGCGAGGCAGCCGCCTGCTTCGCCTTCATGATCGTGCACTGGGAGTAGCGCACGGTGGCATCGCCGAGAACCGTGGTCTCGTCAATGTCCACGTTTGCCGCCATGACGGCTCCGTTGAGCTTCGAGCCTGACTGACCAAGCGTCTTCAGCGTACCGCGCACGATCACAGGACCGTAGAATTCGAACCCACCGGACACGGACAGGTCGCCATCCACAAGCAGGATCCCCTGGCC
>CAZOAT010000058.1:13509-15844 GCA_964577965.1 uncultured Gemmatimonadaceae bacterium
GTGGAAACGAGCGAGTACATGTTCGGCCCGAGCTTGGTCACGTGTACCGTGTCCACCCAGCCGGGGCCCGAAATAGCGTTCGTGGTCACCGAGCCGACCGGCAGCAATCCCATAGCCATGTTGTTCCAGCCCGCCATCGCCTGGTTCAAACCCATCTCAGCCGCGCGGAACGCGCGCTCCTGCCCGACCGACCCGCCCGAGGCACGGACCTCCTGCGCGGACATGAAGAACACACCGCCGATCATCACGCCGATGACTATGATGCCGCCGAGTGCCGTGGCCAGAGCGATACCGGCCCGCTTCCGTGACGAACTGCGACGTGCGCGCATCTCAACCTCCGTGCGGTCCGCGTGCGAGCGGACATCCGTGACACCCGGCTGTCGCCGGAAGAAACTGAAGATCATCGTTACTGCCTGTTGCGAAAGCCGACCGTAAAGCGCAGAGAGTCACCGGCGAGCCTGCTGTCGAACCCCGCCGTGCTCATCCGGCTCCTGGAGTTGGCCCGAACCAGCACGCTCACCTGCGCCACCGCGGCTGGCGTCGCGGTGACCGCGCCGTTGACATCGACGTAGGTGAAGTGGATACCGGAGCTCGCACCGGACGCTGGAACGAACGGGCCCGCGATCGGCTCCCGGCCTGATATGGCGCATGTGGGCGAGCAGTATCCCAGGTACCACTGACCGCTGGGCGCGGCGTAGAGACTGTAGCGAACCCATCGAACGAACCGCATCGGTGAGCCGACAGTGATATTGGCATCGAGTCCACCAACCACGGCGAACTTGAGGCTGCCCTTGCTCGCATCGGCGGCCGTAGTGAGCCCGGTGGAAGTCGGACACGCGCCCGTCACTGTCGAGACGGAGGAACCGATCTCGTACGCGGTCCACGAATCGTCCGAAGCGCTGGTGGATGGCCCCTCATTGAAGATGAAAACGGAGTCGCCTGCTGTGGGGGCGGCGCCCCAGGTCGTAGCGATATTCCCGCGATCGGGGTTGGTCGGGGGAAGCACAACCTCACCACCGCTGATCGCGCACAGAACCGACGAGCCCACCGTTGCGCGAAATCTCAGGTCCGTTTCGCCCATCTGTATTATGTCCCCGCCTACGGGCGAGATGGAACGAAGCTCGGCCGGCAGGATTCCCGCAGCCTGGCGGGTCTGACTGCGCGCCTCGAGGAGGTCCGCAGTCCCGCGGTAGAACCGCTGCTGGCGGACCAACACGCTCATCATGCCGCCAAGGACCAGGACGGCGAGAACCGAGACCATCACAAGCTCAATGAGCGTGAAGCCGCTGCGCCGACGCGAGCCAGGCCTCACGGGCAAACGCGTCACGGAGTACATGACACGACCGTTTCGAGCCCCACTGTCGAGACTGACCCGCGCACGCCCGCGAAGCGCACGGTGTCGGTGACGCGCCTGCCGCGGATACCCACGGCGCTGGCTGTCCACGTCTCGGTCACACCCCGCGTGGTAGCCGTTCCGCCGATGATCGAGACACATGGACGTCCCTCGAACTGCTCGAATCGGGACTGGGCGAGGGTCGTGGCCAGAGTCTGATTCGCTGAGCCGTTCATCTGGCGCAGAACCACCGTGGACACACCGGCCAGGCCAAGCATGCCGATCGTGAGGACGATGATCCCCACGAGCAGCTCGACCAGGCTCATGCCACGGCGCAATCGACTGGCGAGGCGCCGCGACACGACGCAGCGTCCTGACCCGACTATTGAAGTGATCGCAGGCATCAGAATCCGCACTGTGAGGTGATCGTTCCAAGGCGCGAAACGCAAACCGAGTCGCTGAACCCCGAACGCGTGATCCGGTAGACCTGGTTGGAGACGAGGTTCGTCGCAAAGCCACGCGAGTTGAAGCGGACTGTGTTCGACCCAGCGGCAAGCGAAACCGAATGCTCTGAGCTCAGCGGGATCGGGCTGCCGACCACCAGTGGCCCCCCAGCGCTTTCGACGCTCACCCATACCGTGTCGCCACTGGCATGAAAGCTTGCTGCCCTCCCCTCTCGCATGGCCGCCGCACGGGCAGCAGCGAGGTAGCCGGCGACCTGCTGCTTCGCAGAACGAACAGCCCCGCGGTCCCTCAGTGTGAGGAGCTTGGGGCTTCCGATAGCAAGCAGGAGGCTCATGAACGCGAGCGCAGCCAGAAGCTCGATGATGTTGAACCCCTGCCGCTGACGGACTACGGTCCGGCGATTTTCCAGCATACCGTAAGGACGCTCGGCTCCGGGAGGCGGTCACCGGAAACGTCCGTTCTGATCCCTGAAGGCCGCCGATGAGCCGAGGAGCAGCGGAACGCATGAAAAAAGCCCCGCGAGGGGCTTTCGACATC
>CAZOAT010000059.1:0-15652 GCA_964577965.1 uncultured Gemmatimonadaceae bacterium
TCACCGGGTTGACGGCCACGGCGTAGGGAGACGCTCCGGCGGCGACCGTGGCGGGCGCGGTGGTCAGAAAGACCAGCGCGGTGAGGGCGGCAGCGAGTTCATCGAGAACGTCATCGCCATCAACCGCGTGGCCAAAGTCGTGAAGGGCGGCCGCCGCTTCTCGTTCAACGCGCTCGTGGCCGTCGGTGACGGCCAGGGCCGCGTTGGTGTGGCGACGGGCAAGGCCAACGAAGTGTCGGAAGCGGTCCGCAAGGCCGTGGACGGCGCGCGGAAGCAGATGCAGCCGATCCCGATGACCGGCGGCACCATCCCGCACGAGATCGTCGGCGAGCACGGAGCCGGCCGGGTGCTCATGAAGCCGGCGGCTCCGGGAGCCGGCGTGATCGCCGGTGGAGCTGTGCGCGCGGTCATGGAGTGCGTCGGTATCACCGACATCCTCACCAAGAGCCTTGGCTCGACAAACCCGCACAACATGGTCCGGGCTACCATCGACGGGCTGTCGCAGCTTACGACCGTCGAGCAGATCGCGCGGGAGCGTGGCGTGGAGATCTCCTCGCTCGGCTACAGGTCGCGAGCTCGCGTAAAGGAGGCGGTGTAGCATGGCACGCACTTTCGTATGGCACCCGACGCGCGGCCCGAAGCACACGCCCAGGGCCGAGCTTACGACCGGCAGGGTGCGCATCGAGCAGGTGAGGAGCGGCATCGGTCATTCGTGGCGGATGCGGCGCACGCTCGAGGCGCTGGGACTCAGACATCATCAGGACGTGGTCACCCATCAGGATTCGCCGTCGCTGCGTGGGCAGCTCAAGCACGTGCGGCATCTGGTCAAGGTCACGCCCGTACAGGACGAGCAGGACTCAACCGCGCAGGCAGGCGAGAAGCCGGCGGCGAAGCCGCGGGCACGCAGCCGCAGAGCGGGAACGGAGAAGAGCGATGGCAAGTGAACAACGCGACAAGATCGGGCTGCACAACCTGGTTCCGGCCCCGGGCTCCCACCGTCCCCGCAAGCGCGTCGGGCGTGGTCCTGGCTCAGGCACCGGGAAGACGTCAGGCCGCGGTCACAAGGGGAGCAAGGCACGCGCGGGGCATCACGGACCGGGCGGCGGGAAGCCGGGCTTCGAGGGTGGGCAGATGCCGCTGTCGCGGCGCCTGCCGAAGCGCGGATTCACCAACATCTTTCGTGAGGAGAATCAGGTGGTCCGACTGAGCGACCTCGCGAGAGTTGAGGGCGACGTCACCGACGAGTCGCTCGCCGCAGCCGGATTGATCCGTGCCGGCAAGGGCCCCGCCAAGATCCTGGGTAACGGAGAGCTGTCACAGGCGGTGACCGTGCGCGGCGTCAAGGCGAGCGCCGGGGCGCGGGAAAAGATCGTCGCGGCCGGTGGAACGGTCGAGGAGTAGGGGTGGCACGAGCGAACCCGACGGAAACGATCGCGAACATAGCCCGCACGACGGAGCTGCGGGACAAGATCATCTTCACGTTCATCTGCCTGGTGATTTACCGGGTGGGCGCGCACATCACTGCGCCTGGTGTGGACGTGGTCGCGCTGACGGATTTCTTCGCGACGCAGGGCGGCGGCCTTCTCGGCCTGTACGACCTGTTCGTCGGAGGCGGTCTCTCCCGGGCGACGGTTTTCGCGCTCGGCATCATGCCGTACATATCGGCCAGCATCTTCATGCAGATCGCCGGCGCAGTCGTGCCGACGATCGAGAAGATGAACAAGGACGAGGAAGGCAGAAAGAAGGTCAATCAGTGGACGAGGTATCTCACCGTTCTGCTGGCAGCCGTCCAGGCGTACGGGTTCGCGCTGTTCACACAGTCGCTCGAAGGCGCGGTTCCCGGTGCGGGGTTCGGCTTCACCATGCAGATGGTGCTGTTCCTCACTACCGGTGCTGTGTTCGTGATGTGGCTCGGTGAGCAGATCACTGAGCGCGGCCTCGGCAACGGCGCCAGCCTCCTGATCTTCTTTTCGATCATCGAACGGTTCTGGCCGGGGATCTTCTCCAGCATGCGCTTCGTGGCGACGGGCGCGATAGGTCCGTTCTCGCTCATCGTCTTCATCATTATCATGCTGGCCGTTGTTGCCGGCACGGTGGCGATCACGATGGCGGCGCGGCGGATAATGATCCAGATCCCGCAGCGCACGATGGCCCGTGGCCGGATGCGCGAGGCGGCGAAGAACTTCATTCCGCTGCGCATCAATGCGGCCGGCGTGATGCCGATCATCTTCGCGCAGTCGGTGATCGTCGTACCCGGTGCGATCGCGCAGTTCAGCGCGAGTCAGGGGCTGCGTGACCTGTCCGAGCGCCTGGCTCCGGGCACGCTCCCGTACTACGTGCTTTCAGCGATCCTCATCATCTTCTTCACGTACTTCTATACGGCCATCATCTTCAACCCGGCCGACATCTCGGAGAACCTGAAGAAGCAGGGCGCGTTCATTCCCGGCGTGAAGCCCGGTTCGGCCACCGCCACATACATCGGCCGCGTGGTCGAACGGATCACACTGCCGGGATCGATCTTCCTCACGTTCATTGCGCTGTTCCCCGTGTTCGTAGCCGATGCGATCAACGTGCCGTTCCAGTTCGGCGGCACTTCACTCCTGATCGTGGTCGGTGTCGCGCTCGATACCCTGGCCCAGATCCAGCAACATCTGCTGCTGCGGAAATACGACGGATTCATGAAGAAAGGCCGGGTGCGGTTCCGCGGGCGCGCAGCCGGCGGGATCTGAGGCTCCTGACTGGTGCGGGACGGCTCGTCGTGCCGCGCCAGTCTCGCACCGTCCCGGCCCGTGGCCACTCATGACATCACGAACTGAACCGTGATCATCGTACTGCTGGGCCCGCCGGGAGCGGGAAAAGGAACGCAGGGCGACCGCCTCAGCGAGCGGCTGGGCGTGCCGAGGATCTCCACGGGCGATGTCCTGCGCGACGCCGTGCGACACGGCACCCGGCAGGGGCTCGAAGCGAAGAAGTACATGGATCGCGGCGATCTCGTTCCCGACGACGTAATTCTCGGGATAGTGCGCGAGGTGTTCGCCTCCGAGGGGGCACGAAAGGGAGCCATACTCGATGGCGTAGTCCGTACCGTCGCTCAGGCGGAGGGACTTGCCGGAATGCTTGTCGAGCTCGGCCGTAGAGTGGATGCCGTGCTCGTATTCGAGATCGACGACGAGCGGCTGGTCGAGAGGCTGAGCGCACGCACGGTGTGTGACCGGTGCCAGACGCCGTATACAGGGCGTGCGGCGGGTGAGCCGTGCGACAAGTGTGGTGGCAGGCTGATCAGGCGGAAAGACGACGAGCCTGAGGCGGTGCGGAACCGGCTCCGCGTGTACAAGGCGCAGACGGCCCCGGTCATCGAGTGGTACGCCGAGCGGGAGGACACCGGAGCGAAACTCCTGCGCATCGATGCGGACGGCACGCTGAACGAAGTGACCGAGCGCGCGATGAAGGCGCTGGAGCAGTAGCCCGTACGGCAGTGATCCAGCTCAAATCGGCGCGCGACATCGAGCGCATGGCCCAGGGCGGCGTAATACTCGCGGCTGCAAGGGATCTGCTCGAGCGCTCGGTGCGTCCGGGGATTACGACGGCGGAGCTCGACCGTGTAGCCGAGGAGTTCATCCGCTCTCACGATGGGGCACGGCCGTCGTTCAAGGGTCTGTACGGGTTCCCCGGGAGCATCTGCGCGTCGATCAACGAGGAGATCGTGCACGGCATCCCCTCGAAGAAGAGGGTACTGCGCGAGGGAGACATAGCGTCGCTGGACATCGGCGTACTGTACGATGGCTTTCATACAGATTCTGCGACGACGGTCCCCGTGGGAGAGATCCCGGAGGAGTCCGCCCGGCTCCTCGAGGCAACTAAGGCGGCGCTCGAAGCCGGGATCGCCGAAGTGCGCCTTGGGAACCACATAGGCGACGTCGGCGCTGCAGTGGAGCGGGTCGTGGCAGCCGCAGGATTCAGTGTCGTGCGCGACCTGGTCGGCCACGGGATTGGTGAGAGCTTCCACGAGGAGCCACAGGTGCCGAACTACGGGAAGCCGAAGCGTGGCGTACGCCTCCAGGCGGGAATGACATTCGCCATAGAGCCGATGGTCAATGCCGGCGGTCCGGAAATCAGGACCCTGGATGACCGCTGGACGATCGTATCGAGGGATGGAAGCCGCTCGGCGCATTTCGAGCACACAGTGGCCGTGACCGCCGATGGTCCGCTCGTCCTCACCAGAGCCGCTGCGCCCGCGACCGCGGGCGCATAGAGGCTCCCCGGTGCTCTCAGGTCAGTGCCGCGTCCACGGCAGCGCGGGTCTTCGCTGCCAGCTCTGTCGTGCGCACCACGAGCTCCTCTGCTTCCCTGGCCAGCGGGTCACCCGCAGACTTGTTTTCCAGTGACGTGACGTTCACCCGCACGTTGTAGGAGGCGCCGCGGCACCCGGTTTCGGCCAGCAGCGCGGCGACGCCGGCGTCGGTCACTGCGTTCTGGTTCCCCCGCTCTGCTACAGCCAGCGCCAGTTCGGCTACGACGGCGCAGGCGCGCGCCGTCTCCAGCGGTACCTCGGCGGCCCCGATCAGCGCCTGCTGGATCGCTGCCGTCCGCGCTCCCTTCTCCTCCTCGGTGCCCTGCGGGAGCTGATGAGCCGCCGACACGGCGTTGAACGCATCGGCGTCACGCGCGACGAGCGTGGCGAGGCGATTGGACAGCGCCGCGGCCTGCAACGCAGTCTCCTTCATCTCCGCGTCGACTGAAGCGTACTTCTTCTTCCCGGCGGTAAGGCCTGCGACCATCTGCACCAGTGCGGCTCCCAGTGCGCCGGCATGTGCCGCGACGCTGCCGCCGCCCGGCGTGGGCGAGGATGAGGCGATGGACGACACGAACGTGCTGAGCGACTGACCGCCGCTCATCGCCTCGCGCACGCGCCCCTCCAGCACCTGCTCCCGGGTGAACTGCGTGAGTTGCATGTGCTGCACAGCCGCCTCGAACAGTGCCCGCTCCGGAACGAGGCCAACGATCTCGCTCCAGGTGACGGGCACGCCGCTGGCGGCCGCTTCCATTTTCACGAAGTCGAAAACACGGTGCATCGGCGTCTGCGTGGTGTCCACGAGGTTCATCGACACCTGCGCCTGTCCCTCGACTTCCAACCCGAGTCCCTTCACATAACGGAAGCCGCCGGAGGACCCGCGAACCGATTTCGCGATCTTCTTCGCGACTGGAAGGTTCGAGGCCTGGCCGAGGTAGATGTTGTACGCGACGAGGAACGGTCGCGCGCCAATAGCGGTTGCACCGGCGGACGGGTGCACCCGGTTCGGCCCGAAATCCGGCTCGCGTGCCGGATTGGTGCCGATCTCTGTGACGAGCGCCTCGAACTCTCCGCGGCGTACGTCGGCGAGATTCTCCCGGGCAGGCTGCGTGGCGGCGCGCTCATAAAGAAACACGGGGATTTCCAGCTCGCGGCCGACACGGTCCCCAAGTTCGCGGGCGAGTGCTATGCAGTCCTCCATCGTGGTGCCTTCGAGCGGCACGAATGGTACGACGTCGGTGGCACCCATACGCGGGTGCTCGCCGGTGTGTTGCCGCAGGTCTATCAGGTCGCGAGCCTCGCTCATGCCTGCGAACGCAGCATCAACCGCACGCTCGACGGGCGCAACGAACGTGACGACGGACCGATTGTGCGACGGGTCGGAGGAGACGTCGAGGATCGTGACACCCTCCACTGCAGCGATGGCGTCGCGGATGGCGGCGATCACTTCCTCCCGCCGTCCCTCGGAGAAGTTCGGTACACACTCGACGATTTTCATTTCGTGAATTTGGAAGGGTGAACGCGCTAATCTCCTTCGGCCTCTAACAGTGTCTGCATGAGCCATGCGTGCATCGTCGGATTGCCCGCGACATAGCCACCAAACACGGGGCGAGCAGGCGATCCTTCGAGATCCGTGACGACGCCTCCCGCTTCCCGCACCAGCAGCAGCCCGGCGGCTACGTCCCAGGGCGAAAGCGAGAGCTCCCAGAATGCGTCGAACCGGCCGCATGCGACGTCCGACAGGTCGAGTGCAGCGGAGCCTGCACGACGGATGCCTGAGGTGCGTCTTGCTACTAGATCGAACTGACGGACGTACCGCGCAAGCTCCTCCAGCCGGCGGAAGGGAAAACCTGTCCCGATCAGCGCGCGGCTGTGGTCGGCTGTCGCGGAAACGGCGATCGGTGCCCCGTCGAGGTACGCTCCGCCGTCGGCGACAGCCGTGAACAGCTCCCCAGTGGTTGCGTTCAGGACGGCCGACGCCATCAGCTCACCTTCGACGGAAGCGGCTATGGATACGGCATACTCAGGATAGCCGTGGAGGAAGTTGGTTGTGCCGTCGAGCGGATCGACGATGAACGCGAGTCCGGCCGTAGTCTGCTGTCCTGGCGACAGCTCCTCGCCGAGCACCAGCGAGCCGGGGTGCGCTGCGGTGAGGATGCGGACGATTTCCTCTTCCGCTGCGCGATCGACTCGGCTGACGAAATCGAACGCGCTCTTCTCCTCCCAGGTGAGGTCGGAGGCGGTGGGTGCGGCCGCGCGAATGATGCCGCCGGCAGCGCGCGCCGCTGCGACCATGGCTTCGAGGAGAGAGCCGTTGTCAGAATGGTTCATTGGCGCCCCGGACACGCGGGTCTAGATTTGCGCGCATGACGCGCATCTTCAGCGGCATCCAGCCGTCCGGCGAACTGCATATCGGCAATTACCTGGGCGCCGTGAAGAACTGGGTCGAGCTGCAGCACGAGCACGAGGCGTTCTACTGCATCGTGGACTACCACGCGATCACGGTGCCGTACGAGCCGGCTGACCTCCGCACCAGAACCTACGACATGGCCCTGTCGGTGCTCGCGTCCGGTGTGGACCCTGCCGCCGCGACGCTGTTCGTCCAGTCCACAGTACCCGAACATACCGAGCTGGCGTGGATCTTCAACACACTCACGCCACTGGGCGAGCTGGAGCGTCAGACGCAGTTCAAGGAGAAGTCCGCACGGCAGGAGAGCATCATGGCCGGGCTGCTCAACTATCCGGTGCTGCAGGCGGCCGACATCCTGCTGTACCGGGCCGACTTCGTTCCGGTGGGGGAGGACCAGCTCCAGCATCTGGAGCTGTCGCGCGAGATCGCGCGGAAGTGGAACACGCGCTTTTCCCGGGAGAATGCGTCCGGCGAGGAAGCAGCGGGCTTCTTCCCGGAGCCGCGCGGACTCGTGACTCCTGCGCGACGCATAATGGGGCTCGATGGGAAGGCGAAGATGTCCAAGTCGCTGGGAAACACGGTCGGCCTGCTGGAGGAACCCGACGCGATCTGGGAGAAGCTGCGACCGGCGGTCACCGATCCCAAGCGGGTGCGCCGCACCGATCCGGGCACGCCGGAGGTGTGCAACATCTTCCATCTGCACAAGGCGTTCAATCCACCCTCCACGGTGGAGCATGTCGCGCTGCAGTGCAGTACTGCTGGGTGGGGGTGCATCGATTGCAAGCGCGTGCTGCTCGACGGAATGAACGCGGAGCTGACGCCGATCCGCCGGCGGGCGGCTGAGCTCCGTGAGACTCCCTCGCTGGTGAGTGACGTGCTCGAAGCCGGACATCAACGGGCGGCGCAGGTGGCAGGGGGAACTATGCGCGAGGTGAAGGAGCAGATGGGGCTCGCCGTTCAGAGCGCTGCGCTCAGCGCGTGAGGGTTGACGCGGCGGCGCTGGCGCTTTTTGAGCGGCTGGCTGCCACGCCGCGGGCGGCGGGATCGGCGGCGGAGAGCGAGGCGCGGAGCGCATGCGCGGATTTTCTCGCGGCGCACGGCTTCGAAACGCGCGATGTACAGTTCACGTACTCCTCCATACCCGGCCGATGGGGAGTGCCGATAGTCGGCGCCATTTGGTTCATCGGCGGCCTGGCAGCGGTCTACGCCGGCGCTCATCCCCAGCGGGAGCACGCGGCGATTGTTGCCTTCGCCGCGGTGATAACCGGCTGGGTGACGTCTCTCGGGCTGAGCCTGACGGTGAGTTCGGGGCCGCTCGGCAGGCGGACAAGCACCAATCTCGTTGCCGTTCGGGGGGATCCCGTGATCTGGCTGTGTGCGCATCTGGACACGAAGTCGCAGGGTGTACCGACCCTGGTGCGAACGGGAACGCTCATGGCAGCCGGCGCATCGGCGGCTGCGCTCGCGCTCGTTTACGTGACTGGCGCCATCGGTGGTGGAGAGCCGGGACTGGCCTGGCTCGTCGCAGGCACGGTGCTCGCAGCAGCAGCAGCTGTGATGATGGCCTGCGTTGCGGGTAATGCATCTCCCGGAGCTGCGGACAACGCGTCCGGTGTCATGGCGGTTCTCTCGGCGGCAGCCGGGACGGACGAGAAGCCGCTCGGCGTCGTCCTTACCAGTGCCGAGGAACTTGGACTCGCCGGCGCGAAAACATGGGCCACGGGAGAGATGGAAGCCGCGGGCGGCCGCCTCCGCCTGGTGATCAACTGCGATACACTCGACGACGCCGGTGTCATGCGCTGCGTTGTACACAAAGGGAGGGACCGCGCAGCCGCTGCGGAGCTTGTCGCGACCGGATCAACTGTGAAGGTTCCGATCACCGTCACGCGGCACACGCCCGGGATCATGGTGGACTCGGCCGCGCTCGCCGCGCACGGAATCCCCGCAGTGACGCTCAGCCGGGTGACTCTGGGAACGCTTCAGCGGATTCACACATCGCGTGACACAGCAGACCGGCTTAGCGGCAGCGGTATTGAGCAGGCGGCCGCCGTGATGACCAGCTTCGTGCGGGAGCACGCCTGATGGGACTCTTCCTGTTCGCGCTTGCGCTGCTGCTCTCGCTCCTGCTGATACCTCTCGGCTTGCCGGGCCTCTGGGTGATGATCGGGGCGGCAGTCATCTACAACGCGCTGTCGAGCGGTTTCCCCATAGGAGTGGCGGCGCTTGTCGTGGTGATGGTCATGGCCACGGTGGCGGAGGTCCTGGAGTTCACGCTGGCTGGCCGGTACACCAGGCGTTTCGGCGGAAGTCGGACTGGCGCCCGCTGGGCGATAGTCGGAGGCGTTATCGGGGCGATTCTCGGTTTCCCGTTTCCGGTTCCGTTCGTAGGTTCCGTGATCGGCGCGTTTGTTGGCTCGTTCGCCGGGGCTCTGTTCGGGGAGCTCCGCGTGGGTTCGAGCCACGGACAGGCCGGACGTGCGGCAACCGGCGCGCTCCTCGGCCGGGTCGTCGCAGCGGGTCTCAAGGTGGGAATCGGTGTCGCGATCGCAGTCATACTGCTGGCCGCGGCGTGGCTGTAACCAGAGGCGAACGAAATGACTGAGCAGCAGAGTCAACCCATCGATTCCACGCTGGATGGACAGCAGGGCGGCAAGTACGTCTACTGCATTATCCGCCTCGACAGGGCACGGGAGTTCGGCGGGATAGGGATAGGCGGCGGGCAGCGCGTTTATACGGTTCACCACGAGAATCTCGCGGCGGTGGTGAGCGACACCCCGATCGTCATCTACGATCCGACGCGCGAGAACGTTCTGGCGCACGAGTTCGTGAACGAGACGGTGATGCGCGAGTACACCGTGATTCCCATGTCGTTCGGTACGGTCTTCCGCTCTGAGGACGACGTATCCGAGCTGCTGCGCTCGACGCACGGCGCGTTCACCGACGTGCTCGAGAAGATGCAGGACAAGATCGAGTTCGGTCTCAAGGTTCTGTGGGACCGCGACAAGGTGATGGCGGAGATCGAGCAGGAGAACGACGAGATCCGCCGCCTGAAGGACGAGATCACGCGCAACGCGGCGTCGTCGACATATTTCGCGCGCATGCAGCTCGGGCGCCTCGTGGAGAGCGCGATGGAAGAGGCGAGCAACCGGTTCGTGACCGACGTGCACGAAGCACTTCGTCCAGTCGCTGTCGCCAGCCGCAGCAATAAGGTCATCGGCGACCGAATGATTCTGAACGCCGCCTTTCTCGTCGAGCGGAGCAGGGAAAAGGAGTTCGACGAAAAAGTAAAGGAGGTCAGCAGGCGTTACGAGAACATGTTGAACTTCAAGTACACGGGCCCGTGGCCGCCGTACAACTTCGTCAATATCAAGCTCAAGCTGGAGAAGGCGACGTGAGAGATTAGCTGACCGCTAATCGCTAATCGCTGCAGCTATGGGCCTACTCAACCTTCTTGGCTGGACCGTCGGTCTCCCCTGGGTCGGACCGTGGAAGGGCACCATGTGGACGCTCGGCAAAGTGCAGGAGCTGGTCGAGCAGGAGCTCACGGATGACACCCCGGTGAAGGAGGAGCTCATGAACCTGCAGATGGCGCTCGACCTCGGCGACATAGATGACGACGAGTATGTCCGGCGGGAAGCGGAGCTGATGCAGCGGCTCCGTGAGGTGCGGGAGTGGCGTGAAGCCCTCGGCAAGTCGGTCAGCGGCGGACCTGTGCGTGTGGCCCGCGAAGGCGGCGACGATTGAAGCACAGCGAAATCCGGGGGCAGGCGGGCCGGGCAGAGAGCGGCCAACTCTTCTACGTCTATGGAGTCGTCCCTCACGGCGTGGAGGCAACTGATGCTCCAGCAGGGATTGAGGGGGCCAGTGTGAGCACCGTGGCTGCGCCGGCGCTCACAGCCCTTGTGTCCCGGCTGGATGCAGAGGCGTACTCGCCTGACCTCATCGAAGAGCGCGTTGGAGACGTGGAGTGGCTCGCTCCGCGCGCAGAGGCGCACGATGCAGTGGTGAGCTGGGCAGGGAATCCCGGCCCGGTCGTCCCGCTGCACATGTGGGCTTTGTTCAGCAGCCGCGATGCGGTCGTCGAGATGCTGGAGAACCGAGCGGTCGAGCTCGTCCCTGTGCTGGAGCGCCTGCGTGGCTCGGACGAGTACGGCCTGCGCGTGTACGCGGATCCCGGCAGGCTCGAGAGCGTTGCGGCGGCGAGTGATGGCGCAGTCGCCGAACTGGAGCGGAGCGCATCGACGGCAGGTCCGGGACAGCGCTATCTCATCGAGCGGAAGCTGGAGCGCGCGCGGCGGGATGCTGCACGTGGGCTTGCAGCCGCTCGCGCAGATGCGATTCATGCGACGCTTGCGGCCCAGTCGGTCGCAGCGGCGCGCGACGCCATTCCGACGGCGGCATCGGACGGCAGCGCCGTGTTGAGTGCGGCATTCCTGGTGAGGCGTGATGCCCTGGACGCGTTTCGTGCGGCGCTGACGGCGCTCGTGCGCGAGACGGAAGGCGAGGGCTTCCGCTTCGCGTTCACGGGACCGTGGCCGCCGTACCACTTTGCGGGAAGTGCCGCTTGAGCCGGGGGTCCATATTCGAGCCGGAACGCCTCGATCTCGCGGATCTCGTGGGGTCCCTTCTGGACAAGGGTGTGGTACTGAGGGGTGAAGTGGGGCTCTCGGTTGCCGACATCGATCTCATACACGTTGACCTCGGTGTGATGCTGGTGGCGATGGAGACGGCGCTCCGGCGCAGTGGCCAGAAGCCGCTGCTTGCATCGGCGCTGGGGGCGCCAGAGCTGAGCCGTGAGCGGGAAAGCAGCGCCGCCGAGCCGGAGTCAGCGGACGCTACGCGCGGTTTGGAGCGCCCACCGGGAGCGGCGCAGGACCTGCGTTCAGGAACGATTGCGATCGGTGGGCCGCGCTCCGGGGCACGCGAAGTGTCGCTGCAGCAGGTGGCGCCCGGACTGCCGGACAAAGTCAACGTCGATCCCGAGGGGACAGAGAACGGGCTGGCCCGCCTCGTCTTGACGCTGATAGAGGTGTTGCGTAAGGTCTTGGAGCATCAGGCGATCCGTCGGATGGAGGGCGGGTCGCTGAATGAAGAGGAGATCGAGAGCCTGGGGCTGGGGCTGCTGCGACTCCATGACCGGATGCAGGAACTGAAGAACGTCTTCGGCCTGACGGATGACGATCTGCAGATAGACCTCGGCCCGCTGGGCCGCGTACGCTAAGCCGGAGCAACGCGTGGCCGATCTCGTAGCACCATCCCGCAGCCATGGACTGGTTGACATTCTCGACCGTGTCCTCGACAAAGGTCTCGTTGTCGCAGGCGACATCAAGATCAACCTCGCGAATGTCGAGCTGCTCACGATTCAGGTGCGCCTCCTCATATGCTCCATAGACAAAGCTGAGCAGATAGGGATCAACTGGTGGCGGCACGATCCGCGTCTGGCGACGCAGGCGCGGGAGGTGCGCGCGTTGCCACCGGAGGTGGATGCGCGGCTGGAACGGATTGAGCAGCAGCTGTCTGCCCTCGCGGAGGGCTCGAAGCAAGGTTCGCGGCAGTAGGTCAACAAGGTCCGCGGGTGCCACCGCGGCCTAATTCACCAGCCAGCCCTGGGTGGCCGGAGAGGAGTTCATAGCATGGCTGTAGAACGAGCACCGAGCGGCAGTTCACTCATCGACGTCCTTGATCGGGTACTCGACAAGGGAATCGTTATCGACGCATGGGTGCGCGTATCACTGGTTGGAATCGATCTGGTCACCGTGGAGGCACGGATCGTGGTTGCTTCGATCGACACATACCTGAAGTATTCTGAAGCGGTGGGCATCACTTCCCCTGCTTCGCGCCCGCGGGAACTTGGCGTCGGCGCCGAGTCGGAACTCGAGCGGGTGCAGCAGGAGAATGTCGAGTTGCGGCGGCGGCTTGAGCAGTTCAATACCTGACGTAGTACACGACGAAGAACGCCCGGCGCTGAGCGGGGACCGGCTCGCCGAGCTGGTCTCCGTCATTGCGGAGGCTCCGGACTTCAGCACCGCGGCGACCTTCCTCGTCGCGCAGTTCGTGGACGTCGCTGCCGCCCGCCATGGGCTGGTGCTCACGCTCGATCCGCACAACGAGAAACTGGAGGTCGTTGCGGCGGTCGGCTTCCCGCATGGCGAGAGTCCGGCGATCACCGTTCGGATAGACGACCACATGCACCCGTTTGCAGCGGCGGCGCTGTCGCTGCACCCTATCGAATGCGATGGCGGTCCCGCGCCACGTTCGCTGCCCTTCGACGAGTGGGTAGCGATCCCGTTTCCCCAGCCGCAGTTTCGCGGTGCTCCGGTACTTCTGTCAGACCGGGCGCTCTCTGAGCGCCCGCTGCAGGGCTGCCGGGTGCGCATGGGAACCCCCCGGGAGCGCCGCCGCCGGCTGGGACACGCTCCGTGTGGCATCGTGGTTCTGGACACGGCCCTCTCCGACGCCGTTCTCGTGGAGCTCAGTTATGCGGCGGCGCTCGCCGGGCCGGTGCTGTCACGGATGTTCGCGGTTGAGGAGTTCCGGCGCTCGGCGGAACGGCTCGACCAGCAGCGCGACCTGCTGAGCGCGATCATCAACTCGCTTCCCGATCCGATCATCATCACCGATTCCGCCGCGAACATGGTTGTGCAGAACAGGCGGGCGGAGCATCTGCTATCGATCGGGGAAGCCGACTCCGAGGGCCGCCGCCGTGCCGTGGAGATCAACAATCTTTTGTTCACCTCGCACCTCGCCAAGGCAGCCATGGGCGCCGCACCGACGGGTGGCGGCCGCGAGCTGAACATGGTGGATCCGGACGAAGGTACGGACCTGCTCTTCGAGGTGCTGACGCACGAGCTTCCGCCCGAGGAAGACGGCGGCCCCGGATCCATGGTGTCAGTGCTCCGCGATGTGACCGATCTGCGCCGTGCCGCAGGGGAGCTCGAGCGGCAGGTTCAGCGGGCACGACTGGCCGAGAGCGATGTGACACGCGAGCGCGACCGCCTCGACCTGATACTGGAGAACGTTGCCGATCCGATCCTCGTGACCGACGACCGCTCCGACATCATCCTGATGAACGGACAGGCGGAGCAGCTCTTTTCGCTGGAGAGCCCGGACGACGAGGACCGCCGCACGCTGGTTGCGAGGACCACTGCGGTGCGCGCAAACGACACGCGCTTCACGACTTTCATCTCGGACTTCACGCTGAGCCCGGACGCATACCGCCGGCAGCAGATGAGCCTGATCATCCCGCGGACTGGGACAGTACTGCCGGTCGAGGTCGTATCGGGCAAGATCACCAACGAGCGCGGCGAGCCGCTCGCGATCGTGTCCGTGCTGCACGATCTCACCGAGCAGACCGAGAACGAGCGGCTGTACAAGGAGCTCAAGACGTTCAGTAGTCAGCTCGAGGAGCGCATCCGCGAGGCCACGGCGGATCTCGAGGAGCAGAACGCGCGCCTTCAATGGCAATCGCAGGAGCTGGAGAAGGCGAACCGTCTGAAATCGGAGTTCCTCGCGAGCATGTCGCACGAGCTGCGCACGCCGATCAATGCACTGATCGGGTACACGGCTCTGCTGCTGGACCGGATATATGGCGACGTCAACGACCAGCAGTATGACGCGCTCACACGGGTTCAGATTGCCGCCCAGCACCTCCTGGCGCTCATCAACGATATACTCGACCTTGCGAAGATCGAGGCCGGACGCATGCCGCTGCATCTCGAGGACGTGAACCTCGACGAGCTCGTGGACGAGATCACCGCCCAGGTGGAGCCGCTGGTGAAGAAGAAGGGTCTGACCTTCACCTCCGACGTCTCCGCGGACACGCCCGTGATGTTCACCGATCGGGTGAAGGTGAAGCAGATCCTGCTCAACCTGCTGTCCAACTCCATCAAGTTCACGCACTCCGGCGGCATCACTGTCCGGGCGCGACCGCTGAAGGACACCGTTGAGGTCTCAGTGAGCGATTCGGGTATAGGCATCAAGGAGGAGCATCGCGAGGCGATCTGGGAGGATTTCAGACAGGTGGACCAGTCGATCACGCGTGAGTTCGGCGGTACCGGCCTGGGCCTCAGCATCACCCGGAAACTCGTGGAAGCACTGGGCGGCGAGATCCGGCTGAGCAGCGAGTTCCGTGAGGGCTCGACGTTTACCATTGCCCTTCCGGTCCGCAGTCCGATTCAGGAGGCCGACCCCACACTGCCACCGGGGATGAGCAGATCCTCGGCGCACGGCCGTACAGGGCTGCCGGACAGCGGGAGCGGCTTTGCGCCGCCCTCGCCGGGTTGATGACTGCAGCGAGTGGCGACTAGCGGCTCGCCATCACACCAGCAGCGGCCGACTACCGGTTCCGCAGTACCTTTCCGCCAGTCGCCCGTCGCCAGCGCCAAACAGCTAATTGCTCATATGTTCGATTCCTCCCGCAGAACAATCGTTGTCGTGGGTGCCCAGTGGGGCGACGAGGGCAAGGGGAAGCTCGTCGACGTGCTCGCTGAGCGCGCCGACTGGGTGGTGCGGTATCAGGGTGGCGCGAATGCGGGACATACCGTGCACATCGGCGACGACACGTTCGTCCTGCACCAGATACCGAGCGGCATTCTGCACCCCAATGTGAGCTGCGCCATCGGCAATGGAGTGGTGCTGGATCCGGAGACCCTCTTCACCGAGATCGATCAGCTGATCAGTGACGGAGTGGACGTGGAGGGGCGGTTGCAGGTGAGCGACCGCGCTCACCTGGTTCTGCCTTACCACAAGCTGCTCGATGGCGAGAGCAGCACCGCCAGCCGCGAGATCGGCACCACGGGCCGTGGCATCGGGCCAGCCTATGAGGACAAAGCCGGGAGGCGTGGCATCCGGGTGGCGGACCTGAGACATCCGGACAGGCTCGCGGGTCAGGTCGAGCGCGGAGTGGCGCACGCCAATGCGCAACTCGCGGGGTTCGGCGTTCCCGAGCGGGC
>CAZOAT010000060.1:0-10037 GCA_964577965.1 uncultured Gemmatimonadaceae bacterium
GCGCCGGAGCCGCTGGCGCCGCGGCTGGCGCTGGTTCCTGCTGCGCCCGCTGAACGGCAGCTGGCGGCGGTGCGGGGGGAGCGACGGCTGTTGCCGTCGAGGAGGATACAGGAGCGGGGACGGTCTCCTGCCGCGGTGGTGCTGTTCGAGGCGCGTGGGGCGGGGCGGTGCGGGTCGCGTCGGTCGGTGCCACTGCCGCCGAGGAGGGTGGCGGCGAACCGGTCGTGATGGCGAGCACGCGCTGGAGGTCGCCAAGCTCGCGTTCAATCACCTTTCTGTCGCCGTCGAGCGCCGAGATGTCGCGGTCGGCGTTCGCGGCTATTTCAGCCCACTGCCCAGGGGAGTACTCGCCGACGGCTGTGCGCAGCTCCGCCTCGGCTCTCTCGTCCCGGCGTCGGGACTCCTCCTTCCTGAGCACTGACACGCGCTCAGAAAGCGATCGGATCCGCTCCTTCAGTTCGCCGGCCCGCGCGCCGAGCTCCTCACCGAGCCGGGCGATGCGGCCCCGATAGTCCTCCTCGACACGGGCCAGCACGTGCGCCGGCGCCGCGTCGCGGCGTGACGCAAGAGCCGCAAGCCACTCTTCGTACCGCTGTCGCTCGGCGATCAGCTCCTGGAGCCGCTCGGACGCCGATGCTTCCTTTTGCTTTGCCATTATCGCGAGGGTGAGCCTGCTGTTTGGGCGGGATCTTCCTGCACCCGATGCACGACCTCGCCGCCGACTATCGTACACAAAGCCCTGCCGCGCAACGTTCTTCCCACCCAGGGAGTGTTGCGGCCCTTGCTCCGGAAGCGGGTCGGATCAACCGTCCACTCGATCTCCGGGTCGAAGACCGTCACGTCCGCGGCGGTTCCGCGCCGAAGCGTGCCGCCTGCAAGCCCGAAGATCCGCGCCGGTGCACACGACATCCGCTCGACGAGCAGCGGCAGGCTTACGATTCCGGAGTGCACCAGTGAGGTGAGCAGCACCCCAAGCGCCGTCTCCAGTCCAACGATCCCGTTCGGGGCGTTGGCGAACTCGCGCTCCTTTTCATCGTAATGGTGCGGCGCGTGATCGGTGGCTATCACGTCGATAGTCCCATCCGCGACGGCCGCGCACAGCGTTTCCACGTCCGCAGCAGTACGCAGCGGCGGGTTCATCTTGGCGTTGGTGTCGTAACTCACCACGGCCTCTTCCGTGAGCGTGAGATGGTGTGGGCACACCTCAGCCGTGACGCGAATCCCCCGCTCCTTGCCCCAGCGGATGAGCTCCACCGAGCCGAGCGTGCTCATGTGGGCCAGGTGCACGTGTCCGCGCGTGCGCCGTGCAAGGAGGATGTCCCGGATCACCATGATCTCCTCAGCCTCTGTCGGAATTCCCTTGAGGCCGAGTCGCGCGCTCACTACTCCTTCGTTCATCGCGCCGGCGTGGGCCAGCGTTGGCTCCTCGCAGTGGTCGATGACAGGCACGCCGAACGTTCGCGCGTACTCCAGCGCGGTTCGCATGAGCTGAGCGCTCACGACCGGGCGCCCGTCATCACTGATCGCCACCGCGCCCGCACCGATCATCTCTCCGAACTCGGCGAGCGCCTCACCCTTCTGCCCGACGGAGATCGCTCCGATCGGATACACTCGCGCCGCTCGCGCACGCTGCGCCTGCCGCACGATGAAACCGACAGCTGCCTGGTTGTCGGTGACAGGATCGGTGTTGGGCATCGCGCACACGGCGGTGAACCCACCAGCGGCAGCTGCCCTTGCCCCCGTGGCAACCGTCTCGACGTCCTCACGGCCGGGTTCCCGCAGATGGCAGTGAACGTCGATCAACCCCGGAGATACAACCGCCCCGGCGCAGTCCACGATCTCCGCTCCGTCGGGCTCCCCGATGTCGCGCCCGATCGCTTCGATTGCACCATCAACCAGCAGCACGTCGGATATCTCGTCCAGCCCCTGCGACGGGTCAAGGACGCGCCCACGCTGGAGCAGTACCGGGGGGCTCACGACAGGCGCCTCGCTTCCGTCCGGGGCTCGCCTCCGGTCTTGGCGGCCTCCGCAAGCTCCGGGCGCCCGCCGGCAAGCAGGTACAGCACCGCCATTCTCACGGCCACGCCATTGGTGACCTGGTTGAGAATCACGCTGTGCGGCCCGTCCGCGACATCCGAGTCAATCTCGACGCCGCGATTCATTGGTCCGGGATGGAGGATGAGTATGTCGCGCGGTGCCTTCTCCAGCCGCTCCCGACTCACGCCGAACACGCGGTTGTATTCACGGAGAGACGGTATGTAGCCGGCCGTCATCCGCTCGGTCTGCAGCCTGAGGATGTTGAGCGCGTCAGCCCACTCGATCGCATCGGCAATGCGGTCGAAGACTGTGATCCCCAGCTCCTCGACCGCGTTCGGCAGCAGCGAGCGGGGACCGCACACCGCGACTTCGGCTCCCACCTTGGTGAGTCCCCAGATGTTCGATCTGGCGACGCGGGAGTGAAGGACGTCGCCGCAGATACACACCTTGAGCCCTTCCAGCCGGCCGAAATGATCGCGCAGTGTGAGCAGATCGAGCAGCGCCTGCGTCGGATGCTCGTGCGTTCCATCCCCGGCGTTGATGACGTTCGACTGAATCCGTTCCGCCAGGAACTGCGCTGCTCCCGACGCAGAGTGGCGGATCACGACCATGTCGATGCGCATCGCCTCCAGGTTCCGCGCCGTGTCCACCAGTGTCTCGCCCTTCACGACACTGGAGACTGCGGCCGCCACGTTGACTGTATCCGCCGAGAGACGCTTCTCGGCGAACTCGAAGGAGATCCGCGTTCGCGTCGAGCTCTCGAAGAAAAGGTTCACGATGGTCTGCCCACGGAGCGTTGGCACCTTCTTGATCGCCCGCTCGCTGATTTCCTTGAACGGCTCCGCGGTATCGAGGACCAGGCGGATCTGGTCGGGCGAGAGCGATTCGAGGCCAAGCAAATCCTTTCCCAGCGAGCCGCTCACGCTTCCGCCCGCGGCGCGATGACCACTGCGTTGCGGCCGTCCACCTCCTCCAGCATCACGTCAACGCGCTCATCGGCGCCGGCCTCGATCTCCTTGCCGACGACATCGGCGTGAATCGGAAGTTCACGGCCGCCGCGATCTATGAGGACGGCGAGCGCGATCCGGGACGGCCGACCGAAGTCGGCGAGCTCATCGAGCGCGGCCCGGACGGTGCGACCGGTGTAGAGAACGTCGTCAACGACGACCACCTGCCGTCCCTCGAGATTCCATGGGAGTTCCGTACGTCCGACGACCGGAACGGGGCCTATCGTCTGCAGGTCGTCGCGATAGAGGGTGATGTCGAGCGCACCCCGTGGCAGCTCGACGCCTTCGGCGTCCGCTACAGCCCTGCCCAGTCGCTCAGCGATCTGCACACCGCGACGCTGGATGCCGACAAGGACGACGTCGTCCGTGCCCATGAGCTCCACGATCTCGTCGGCCATGCGCCTGATCGTTCGATCCATGGCGCGCGCGTCGAGCACGGTCGAGGTTCTGGGGGGCATCGGGACTAAAGGTAAGCGGTTGGCGATCCGCGGTTAGCGATTCGCTATCCGCTGCCCATCACATGCTGCCAGACCGCACGCGATACCCCGGCTAACAGTCCCTCTCCGTCTGCAGTGGCCGGTACTCCCCGGGTGAGGACCACGAGCACATACGGTTGCCGCCCTGGTGGGTAGATGACCGCGGAATCGTGCCAGTGACCAGTTATGTCCCCGGTCTTGCTGGCCACAGGAACGCCGACAGGAACCCCGCCCCGGATCCGGCGGTTGCCTTCCTCCGCCAGGAGCAGGTCGCGCATGATCACCGCGGCGGACGGCGACACGGCGATACGCTGCTCCACTGACCGTAGCAGGATGGCGAGGTCGCGGGCGGTCAGGGTGTTGTTCATCCCTGCCTCGTACGCCTTCAGGTCCTGTACGCCGCGCAGCACCCGCGTATTCTGTGCGCCGAGGCTCGCTGCCATCGCGTTCACCTGCTCCGCCCCGACCAGCGCGATCAGTGCGTTGGTTGCGAGATTGCTGGAGTACACGATCATCCGGCGCATCAGCTCCCGCACAGTGAACCGCTCGCCAATATGGAAGTAGATCGCCGTGTCACTATCCTCGTCGATCGCGTACGCCGACCCGTCGAGGATCGAGGCGAATTCGTTGACGAGGAGGATCTCCTGATCGAGCCCCAGCCGTCCGGCCTCCGAGCTTCGCAGGATCTCCATCATAACCGGGATCTTCATTGTGCTTGCGGCGTGGTACACGACGTCCGCGTTGCGGAAGAGCGTGTCGCCCGAGCCCAGATCGATGAACGCCACCGCCACCTCGGCGCCAGGCACTGAGACGACCAGCGAGTCGATCCGACTGACCAGCGAGTCTATCCGGCTGACCGGTGAGTCTCCCGGCCCGGCAGATGCGGCTGCGAGAAGCGCGGCTGCGAGCGCGCCGATCACGCGGACTGCTCCGTCGGAAGCGCATCCACCTCGTCCCAGATGCGGTGCTCATGCCGCTCCTCCAGAAACAGCGCACCGACCACTACCGTCATAAGGGATACGGTGATCGGGAACACCAGGCCGGCGAACATATTGCCTGTCCACGCTACCAGCGCGGTAGCGATCAGCGGAAGGAACCCGCCGAACCAGCCGTTGCCGAAGTGATACGGCAGCGATAGCGACGTGTAGCGGATACGGGCAGGAAATGCTTCCACGAGAAAGGCGGCGATCGGGCCGTACACCATCGTCACGAACACCACCTGAAGAAAAATCAGGAAGACCATCACGGGAATGTTCAGCGGATCGGCGGCCGCAGCCATCGCCTTGTAGATCGGATAATACGAAACGGCCGCGATCAGGTTACCGGCAAGCATCACCTTTTTGCGACCGATCCTGTCGGACAGCGCACCGAAGAAGATGAACAGCGGAGTCGCCAGGGCGAGTGCGACCGCCACGATGATGTATGACGTGGTCAGCGATATTTGCAGGTTGGTCTGCAGAAAGAACAACGCGTAGAACTGCCCTGTGTACCACACGACCGCCTGCCCTGCCGTAGCGCCGAGCAGAACGACGAAGAACACCTTCCACCGTTCGCGCGTGCCGAAGCTCTCCTGGATCGGGGCCTTGGACGTGCGGCCCGCTGCCTTCAGCCGCGTGAACAGTGGAGACTCCTGGAGTCGCACGCGGATGTAGTACGACATCACAACGAGTGCGAGCGACAGCACGAAGGGGAGCCGCCATCCCCATTCGACGAAGCTTTCCGGCGACATCGAGGCACGGACCAGGAGGATAACCGCCAGCGAGAGGAACAGACCGAGCGTGGCCGTGGTCTGTATGAAGCTCGTGTAGAATCCGCGCTTCCCGTCGGGGGCATGCTCGGCAACGTAAATCGCGGCTCCTCCGTACTCGCCGCCGAGTGCGAGCCCCTGCAGCAGCCGCAGGATCACGAGGATGATCGGCGCGGCCATGCCGATACTCTCGTAGGTGGGGAGGAAGCCGATTGCTGCCGTCGAACCACCCATGATCAGCAGCGTGATGAGGAACGCAATCTTCCGACCCACGATGTCGCCGATACGCCCGAAAACGAGCGCTCCGAACGGCCGCACTGCGAAGCCCACCGCGAACGTGGCGAGCGTCCGGAGGAAGTTCACCGTAGCGCTCCCTTCCGGATAGAAGTGCGTGGAGATCACCGCGGCGAGACTGCCGAAGATGTAGAAGTCGTACCACTCGATCATCGTTCCCGCAGACGAAGCGACGATAATGCGCCGCAGCTCGGGCTTGCTTACGCGGTCGGATGACGCTCCGGACTCAATGGGTGTGGTGCTCACGCAGCGGCCTCGATCGTGGACGGGAGGTGCGCATCGAGGGCGGTGGCAGCGGCCATGTCAGCGGTCACGTTCACGGCGGTGCGCACCATGTCCGGGATCGTGTCCGTCGCCAGCAGGATGCCGATCCCTTCCAGCGGCACACCGACGGAGATCAGCACTGGTGACATTATCAGGATGGATCCGCCGGGGATCCCCGGCACACTGAACGTGAGCAGCGGCACGGCAAGGAAGATCGTTGCGAGCTCGGCAACTCCTATGCGCACTCCATACAAATGCGCCAGGAACAGAATGCCGGTCGTGATCCCGACAACCCCGCCAAGCCTGAAAACGGAAGCCGCAAGCGGCAGAAAGAAGCTCCCCACACCGGGTCTCATGCCCATGCGTGTCGCTCCCTCGATCATCGCAGGCAGCGAGGCGAGCGAGGAACGTGCACTGAGCGCGACGGCCTGCGCGGGAGCGGAGGCACGGGCGAAATGCCGAACCGGATACCGGGTGGAGAGCGCGACAAAAGCGTACAGACCAGCCGCCACCAGAATGCACAGCATGGTGACGACCACGACATAGACGATCACCGCGCCAGCGGCGCTCGCGCCGAGCCGCGTGCCGAGCACCGCGGCAAGCGCGAAGACTCCCACAGGCGCCACCCACAGAATCCAGCGAACGAGCACCAGCGTGGCTGCGCTGATCGCGGCCGCTCCGCGATGTATCACCGAACGCTGCTCGAGTGGCAGGCGCGCGGCCGCGAGGCCGAACAGGATCACGAAGATGAGCAGCGGCAGCATCGCGGTCTCGGCGGCGGCTCGCACGGGATTTACCGGTATCAGCTCGAGCAGCCAGCCGACAAACGAGACCGAAGTCGTCTCCGGCATATCCGCCCCCAGCGCGATCGCGGCGGCATCGGCGGGGGGCATCAGCGCGCTCAACACCGGTGGCGCGACCACCACGGTGAAGAGCGATGCCGCGAACAACATTGCGAGGAGCAGCGTAAGTGCCCGGCCGCCGATCGTGCGCACGAGGTGCTCGGCACCGGACCCGAGGAGCGCAGCGAGGACAGTCGCTACGACCAGTGGCACGACCGTCATCCGGATGGCGTTCAGCCACAGCGTACCGATCGGCTGGAGAAATCGGACGACCACTTCGGCGACGACGGGATCCGTGCCGGCGGCTACTCCGGCACCGAGCCCCAGCACCAGAGCGATCAGCAGCCAGACCGCGGGGGAACGCGGCATCATCCCGCTTTCCGGATGGTGGTCAACCCAGGCGAATCACTTGTCCGCTGATCGAGCGTGAGGAGTGGGAACAGAGGAACATCACCGTTTCCGCGACCTCATCGCGCTCGACGTAGTGCTCCTGCTCTCCCATGTCGCGCAGATTGGCTGCCGTGCGGATCGCGGTTGGAGCGACTGCGTTCACCCGCACTCCGCTGGCGCGTTCCTCCTCGGCGACAGATCTCATGAGCGCGACAACTCCAGCCTTCGCAGCTCCGTACGCGCTCATCTTCGCGACACTCCCTCCGCCGGGAACAACCGATGCAGATGCGAAGAACACCACTGCTCCGCTCCGCGCGCGCAGCATGGGCAGAAATGCGCGGCTCGCGTTCCATGCCGTGACCAGATTGATCGTCAGCATCTTCTGCAGGACAGCGGGGTCCGCTTCGTCGATGGGGCCGCTCATCGCGAACCCGCCCGCCAGGTTCACCAGAGCGTCGATGTCCTTCGACACGCTCCGTCCCACCTCGGCGGCAGCACGCCGCGCATCGTCCGCGCTCGCAAGGTCGCACGGGAAGGCGCTGGCGTTCAGTCCATCGGCTGCCAGCTCGGCGGCCCGCGAACGGACAGCTTCGGCGTCGAGATCGAGCAACGCGACCTTCGCGCCGCGCTGGGCGAAGGCCCGGGCGACAACCTCACCGACCTGTCCGGCGCGGCCGACGCCGGTCAGCACCACCACTCTGTCGTCGAAGCGATCGAAACTCATGGCCGGGCATTATACGTAGTATCAGCATCCGCCGTGAGGTGGCAGTCAGCCAGCGCCGGGCGCCGTGGGATGTAGTTTTCACGACGCCCCCTGCCATATGCGAGGTTCGATGCAGGACGTTCCGATCACTGTGCCTCCGACGCCCCAGGCGCCCGTTCCACCTGACCCGCAGTCGTTACGGGACCAGATCCGGACGACCGTCGAACAGCAGGTTCAGGCCGCCCGTGAGGCGGCCGCAGCGGCGGCCGTAGCCGGGCAGGATGGCGGTCCGGCTGGTACCGGGCCGCTTACACCGACAGTGGTCGTACGGCCGGGCGGGTTCGACGAGATCCCGCCACAGGCGGTCGATATCTCGCTGATGTTCTTCGTGACTGTGTTCGCAATTATCGTCGGCTTTCCCATCGCGCGCGCGATCGGGCGGTGGATAGATCGCCGTGGACACCAACCGCGTATTCCGGCAGATCTCACGACCCAGCTCAACCAGATAGCTCAGTCCGTTGATGCAATGGCGATCGAGGTGGAGCGCATCTCCGAAGGACAGCGATTCACGACGAAGCTGCTTGCTGAACAGCAGGCAAACCGCAGCGCCCTCCCCGCGGGACGGGAGGCGCCGCGGTCATAATGGCTGTGGAGGAATCACCAGGCTGGCGTCAGCAGTGTTTCGGGAAGGCGCGGCCTGCTCATGCCGTTGGCCTACCACCTGTGCGGCCTCGCACAACTTTGCGAGCGCGGCCGACGGCTTTCGCGTCCAGGCTTCCGGAACGGGCGTAAGTCTCCGCTTTTCTTCGGCGGAATGGAACGCGAGCCAGCCTTTCGCCAGCTCGGGCCCAAGGTTGACGCGCCGCTCTGCGCGAATTCTGCGATCGCCGTTGATGCGCCTGTCGTCGCCTTCGAAAGGAAGACTGCTGCGCCGGCGATCTTCGAGCCGCCGCTCAACCGTCGTGGGGCGAACCTCCCACACCTGCCAGCTGACTCCGCTGGGGTCCACGAACGTTCTGTAGGACATCTATCCGACTGCTCCCGGCGCGTAGTCCGATCGATGTCGGGCGCGTCCGATGCTCGGTGGGCGTGACAGTGAGGTAATTCGTGCGTCAATTTCGGTGCCGCCGAACACCAGCTGATACCCCCAGCAGATGCGACGGTTCACACTCAGGGAGAAACTCGTGTTCCCTCATGACCACGCTAGACGGTCATTCAGAATGTCAGATAGCCCCCAGATCAGCGCTACGCTGCGTCAAATGGCCTCAGGCAGGGGTCTGGCCGGCGGCCGGACAGTCGTGCCGTCCTTCGCAATTAGTCGCAAGGTCACTCATGAGCAACAACGTCATCGCGCGCTGTCTGGAGGCCGCCTTCTCAAGGGGGTCGGCCTCAACGTGGATCCCGCCCGCGCCACGTTTCACATCCGATCGGACGAGCGTAGGGCAGTCGACATACGCCTCGACGAGATCAAGGCGCTGTTCTTCGTGCGCTCGCTGGAAGGCGATCGGGATCACCTCGAGGTTCGTACTCCGGTCGCTGACGACCCGCGCGCGCGCCGGCGCAACGATCGTGTCGATGCAATTCAACGACTGCGAAGTGATGGTCGGGATGATGATCAGCTATCCACCGAGCCGTCCGTACTTCTTCATCGTTCCGGTGGATCCGACGAGCAATAACATCCGGATCCTTGTGAACCGAAGCGCGGTAGTTGCCATCGAACCATTGTCGGGCCCGGGGGCGACCTGATTCCCCGCCACGAACGGCGCTTCCGCTGCAATCGGGGAGGACCACGAAAGAAGGGCTCAGCGACCGTGACGTGGTTGAGCCCTGACGGGAAGGCTTTAGAACCCACTCACGCTATGTGGACACGGTAGAATGGCCTGACCGGCGAGGCCGCTTTTCTGATTGCGCCGCAACCCGGCCTGCGGCATCTTTGCTCGCGCATGAAAACCCCGTGTCAGAGTCTCCACATAGCGTCCCGACGACGCTTGATAAGGAGCCTGGGAAGCGACCCCGACGCCCGGCGAGGCCAAGCGGAGCCGCGATAAGTCCCAGCAGTGAAGGAACAATGCCCGTGAGGGGCAGGAGAAGAGATCCGATGAGGCAGCTGTTTGCACTTGCGCTGGCCGCTGTGTTCGTGGCGGGGTGCAGCGACCCCGTAGCCCCTGTCCTACCCAATGACGGCCTCGATGCCAAGAGCAACAACAACGGACGCCCCCACTTCGTCGTAATTGATCAAGACGCGTCGGGCGAGGAATCGCCGACGTGGTGCGAAGC
>CAZOAT010000060.1:10137-11766 GCA_964577965.1 uncultured Gemmatimonadaceae bacterium
ACTCCTTCGGCAGCGGAATTGTTGCGATCAGCCCTGCAACTCGGATCAAGGCGCCCAGAATGGTTGGTAAATCCAGAATAGTTGAGATGACGCCGTAATTCCGAACCCTGGAGGGCGCGCAGGGACGTAATTCCGAATTGCGCGCCCCCCCATCGTGAAACGAGACGGAATCGGCTATGTCGGTCCCGTCTCGTTCGCGTCCGGTCGTTTCGACCGCCCGACTCCACATGCTTCGGGAGCACGAGAACTTGCAGCAGCACAGGATGAAATCCTTGAACTTGGGTGCTTCCTGCGCTCCGCGGATGCTGCATGCGGCATCCCAGATCCAAGCCTCGAGCGATTTGTCAGTCGTGCTGTTCATTCTTTGGCAGTAGCGCGACGGGACTGTACCGCGTAATCGAGCCCAGAGTCTTGATGCCACTAGACGGTGCTCGGCGGCTTTTGGTAAAGGCCTTGGTTGAAAGCGGGTTTCTGCCCATAGCGCGCGGTCCATAACCAGGGTGCAGCTTTCGCTCGCGGGCTCGAATGGGCACCCGTGGGGCACCAGAGCCCGGCAGAAAGCCAGAATGAACCAGAGCTCAAGGGTGCATCCCCTTGAACTCTCAGCGGATGGGGTGTCCGCTAGGGCCGTCGGTTTTATACGTGACGTGAACGGGAGCGGGCCGACAGGTCATTGCCGCACAGGCGTTCGGCACTGTACACGGTACGATCAGAGACAGTGTAAGGACCGCCTGACACAGTTCTATCAAGCCATGACGGGATTGCCGATTCGCGTAAGCGATGAAAACGTCACAGTGTTGGCTTCTGAGCGGGACTCTTGCGGTGCGCGCCAGCAGAGCTAAATCTCCCCAGGACCAGCGCCGGACAACCGGCCCGGCGACCCCTCTCCTGCGGGCGGCTCGACCGCCAACTCACATGACCTCCTTCTTACCACCACGCGCCGCGGTTCACGGCCTGGTGCTCATCGGACTCGCGGCTGGCTGTGCCTCCAGCAACCCGCTCCGTGACCCGCCCGGCCAGCCGACACTGACGGCGCAAGACATCGAACAGAACCCCAGCGAACCGATCGAGAAGTTGCTTCAGGCCAAGGTACCGGGCCTCCTCGTCACACGCACTGCCGACGGCGGCATCGCCCTTCAGATCCGGGGAACATCATCGTTCTCTGGCAGTAACGAGCCGCTGTACGTGATCAACGACGTGCCGATTCAGGCAGGTCCCGGGGGCGCGCTGCGGGGCGTCAACCCGTATGACATCGAAACGATCAAGGTGCTGAAGAATCCCGAGGACACAGGGATCTATGGCATGCAGGGCGCCAATGGAGTAATCGTCATCACGACGAAGAAGCCTGGGAAGCGGAGCAAATAAGTGGACGCCGGCGGGCGTCCAGCTCCGGGGGATATGACAGTTAAGGGGTGTAGGGGTGTCGAGGGGTGTCGAGGGGTGTCGTAGGGGTGTCACACCCCACCCCCCCTTAAGGGGGAAGGGTGTGAATGCGCCGTTTCCGCTGGAGGGCGACACCCCTTGAAATCCGCACCTAACCATTCGTCACCCACCCGGTTCGGAGCGCCTGTCTGCCGGGGTCGGCGATGCCGTACCGATAGATCGGGTTCCTGCCGTTCGGGTTCCTGC
>CAZOAT010000060.1:11866-15488 GCA_964577965.1 uncultured Gemmatimonadaceae bacterium
TCGGGTTCCTGCCGTTCGGGTTCCTGCGCCCCGTCGTCTCAGCGACGATAAGCCCGGCATCCAGCAGCCGCTTCTTCACGTCCTTGAACGTGTTCCCGCTCGTTATGCCGGAGTCGTCTTTCCAGCGGCTGTGAGAGAGCCGCATGTCCGGCTCGTGCTGATCGTCCAGAGCCGCCAGCGCCCGCCTCTCGTTCTCGTTGATGGCCCGCCCAATCCCGGCGGTGAGACTGGTGGAGGTAGCGCCCCGGTTCGCGTCCGTGACTGAGCACTTGAACCAGCGGGCGTCATTGTCCGGGTACGGCTCGATCTCCAGCCGCAGTTCGTGCCGTTCGCCCGGCTTGAGGAGATTCGTCTTGCCACCCCGCAGGGTGATGAGTTCATCCCGCTTCTCGCCCGTCCAGACCAGGCGGCACCCATTCACCCACCCGCTCGCTCCGCGAGTGTCGTAAACGGTCGCCTCTCCTATGTCGCCACGCCCCGGCTTCCTGTTGTGATGCGTCAGCAGGATCGTGCAGTTCTCGCCCCGGCACACGTCCCGCCGTAGTGCGTTGAGCGTGCTCTGCGCTACGTCGTTGTCGTTCTCCGGCTCGCCCGCCAGCAGGATGCCAAGCGGGTCGAGCAGCACCAGAATCGCCCCATGCTGTCGAACTGTCGCAGCGAGCCGGGAGGTGTCCTGCGTGATGCTCACCGTCTCGTCGTCTGTGACCATGTGCAGCCGCTCGGACAGCAGTTCCCGGTCTTGCTCGCTCAGTTCCATAGCTTCGACGGTCGCGTCGAGAATCATCCGCACGCTCGCCTCACCATCTTCGGGGCAGACCAGCAGCACCGGGCCGCTCCGCGTGACTGACCGTGTCCCGAACACGTCGCGCCCGACCGCCACGCAGACGGCGATGTGAAGTGCGATCGTGCTCTTGGCACTCCCGCCGTGCGCGACGATCGCGTTAATGTCGCGTTCGATAATCACCTTCTCGACAAGCACGGCAGGCGGCGGCTTCGGCTCGCCCGCCAGAATCGGCACGCTCGCGAACGGTTCAGCCGCGTTGTCTTCCCGCTCCAGTGCGTCCATCGCCTCATCGAACTCGTTCGGCGGCACGTCGTAGGTCGTCGTCATGCCGCCCCCCTGCGCGCGGCACTCTTGACCTTGTCCTGCAACTGACGGTCAGGCAGCGGGGGACTGTTGCGCGCATTCCAGTCGCGCAGATAACCCAATGCTTCCCCGGCGGTCAGTCCGACCGTACGCACCAGAAACGCCGCCACGCGGAACGCGGTCAGATCCCGCTCGCCCTCTGCGACATGCCCGACTTTCGCGAGATACGCGCGCGCCCGCTTGTCCGCCGGAACCGAATCGAAGTTCCGCGCGATATTGATGACTGGTGCCTGTCGTTCACACAGTTCCACCAGATCAGCAGGCCTGTAGCGCGCGTCGTTTCCGTGCAGCAGCGTGACCGGGAGCGGCGGGCTCACTTTGTGATTCAGGCTTCCCGGTGGTCGCAGCCCCTGCGCCAGCGACGACGTGTCGTCCAGCTTCCAGTTGTATGCGCCGCCGCGCGTGATTAGCCCACCCTGTACGCGGCGCGACAACTCCTGCGCCTGCGCGCGGGCGGCGTCGTTGGTCACGACCTGTAGCTCATCGAACAGCCACAGCGCCAGCAGCCCGCCGCCCGTGTGAATCACCAGCGTCGGCTGGAGCGATTGCTCGCTCAGGAATGCGAGCGCCTCGTCTGTGTTCGCCGTAAAAAGCGGATGGGGTGGGATTCGAACCCACGGTACGGTTTCCCGTACACACGCTTTCCAGGCGTGCACCTTAAGCCACTCGGCCACCCATCCAGTCGAGCGATCAGCAGTCAGCTGTAAGAAAGGCGCCCTTCGGCGCCATTTACAACGGACAGGGTGAGATTCGAACTCACGATACCGGGGTCACCGGTATGCCGGTTTTCGAGACCGGTGCCTTCAACCACTCGGCCACCTGTCCTAAGACCTTGTAAGTTATTCATTTAAGACACCTTACTCAAGACCTTCGCACGTGCATCCGCTCCTCCCGGAGCCCGAAAAACCCTCCTGGAATCTGCACCACGCACCGGACGCTGAAGCGCGTCCGGGCGAGGTTCACGTGTGGCGTGCCGCGGTGCCGCCGCGGGTCACACCCGCGCTCGAGGCGACGCTATCGGCGCCTGAGCTCCGCTACGCACAACGCATGACCTCCGATAGCTCCATGCGCCAATTCGCGGCCGCACAGGCCGCGCTCCGCACCGCGCTCTCCCGCTATCTCGGGGAGCCGCCTGCAGAGATCGCCTTCCGCAGAGGCGAGCACGGCAAGCCCTTTCTCGAAACGCGGTACGAGTCGGATATTCAGTTCAACCTCACACACTCGCACGACATGGCCATCGCCGTGGTCACGGCGGGAAGTGAGATTGGCGTCGATCTGGAGAGGGTCCGATCGCGCCCGAAAGCCGAGCGTCTTGCCGCGCGTTACTACGCCGTGCAGGAGCGCGCGGTGCTCGATAATTCTCCGGAGGATATGAAGGAGCGCGTGTTCTTTCGACTCTGGACGCGCAAGGAAAGCCACCTCAAGGCGACAGGCACAGGCCTGAGCGTCACGCTCCGGGACATCGACACCATCACGCCGGACAGCGCATGGTGGTATCACGAGTTCGCGCCAGCGACCGATTACGTCGCCACCGTAGCTGGGACTGGTCAACGCCCCGGTTTCAGCTACTTCGTAGTGACGTTCCCGGAATGATGCCGCGAGGCCAGGCGACTTCCTTCGTTGCAGCATCGAGGGTCGCCGAGCACGATTCACGGCAAGGGAGGGGCGCTTCGGTACTGGATTCAATCTACTGAAGACGAGAGAACGCCCCGATGGTACGCCCCCACGTGGGGCTACGACTGGCGCCGCTCCCGGAAGAACGCGGCGAGCAGGTCACCTGCTTCGGTGGCCAGTATGCCGCCGGATACTTCTGGCCGGTGGTTGAGGCGCGGATGGCGTAGTATGTCGCCCACGGACCCAGCCATCCCTGCCTTCTCGTCCCATGCCCCGAACACGACCCTGGGAAGCCTGGACAGCACGATTGCGCCTGCGCACATGGCACACGGCTCCAGTGTCACGTACAGAGTGCAGTCGTCGAGCCGCCAGCGACCCAGCTGACGGGCCGCGTCGCGTATGGCGAGCAGCTCAGCATGCGCAGTGGGGTCCTGATCGCATACGGTTCGATTACCGCTTCCGCACAGCACCATGCCCTCACGGACGATCACAGCGCCCACAGGTACGTCCCCGGCCGTAGCCGCTGCCCTGCCCAGCTCAAGGGCCGCCCGCATGTAGTCGCTGTCGATGTTGTCCATGACGTAGCTGAGTGAACGCCCTCCTGAAGCGCCCGGCGCGGCCCGGCGGCGCACCGCGAGCAGCGCAGCAGCGCGCCAACAGCTATCCCTGAAAGGCCGGACGAATCGTCGAAACCTACGTTGCTGGCGCGGTATCTGCGCATCCCGGGGCCGGTCTCTGATTGCAGCGAACCGCAACGGGGAATGGGCGTTGCAGAGACTCGCCCTACCCGCACCACTAGCAGGAGGCAACGATATGTCTTTACGCAAAGCTCTCATGGGTGCGGCGGCTGTGGCTGCGGTT
>CAZOAT010000061.1:0-11475 GCA_964577965.1 uncultured Gemmatimonadaceae bacterium
GCTCCTCGCCCGTCGCCTGCTCGGGGGACATGTAAGCGGGCGTACCAACCGCGACGCCCACAGTCGTGAGCTGTTTGCCGCCTGAATCGCGCACCGCCTTGGCGACACCGAAGTCCATCACCATGGCATGGCGGCCGGAGAGCATCACGTTGTCCGGCTTCATGTCGCGGTGCATGATCCCATGGCTGTGCGCATAGGCGAGTGCGTCCACAACCTCGCGGAGGATCCGTACCACATCGCCGACCGGAAGCGGTCCCTCTCGCTGCAGGCGGGACCTGAGCGACTCCCCGTCCACGAACGGCATCACGTAGAAGAGAAAACCCTCGGCTTCACCGGAGTCGTGCAGCGGAAGCACGTGCGGGTGTTGCAGCTGGGCGACGATACGGATCTCGCGCGGGAAGCGATCCGGGCCGAGGGCTGCTGCGAGCTCAGGTTTGAGAACCTTTACCGCGACCTTACGGTCGTGCTTGACGTCGCTGGCGAGGTAAACGGTGGCCATGCCGCCCGACCCCAGTTCACGCTCGATGTCGTATCGGCCCTGAAAGGCCGACCTGAGGCGGGAGAGGTCGTCTGGCACGGGGCTAATTTAGCCTCCGGAGCGCTCACCAGCAGCAGTTACTTCACACGGCACCAGCGATTGCCGAACAGGTCGGCCGAACGCATCATTGCAAACGGCGGCCTGTCTCTCGCGGGCCGGGTCCCTCTGACCGATGAGGACTTGATGCGGAAGATGATGCGGTGGAGTGGAGTGCTTGCGGGTGTGGGATTGGTCGCGGCCTGCGCCTCCACGCGGATTCAGAGCGCGGCGGATGTTGCGCCAAGCGTCTCGCTTGCCGACATGGCCGGCACCTGGAACATGCGCACGCTGAACATGCCGGCCGACAGCGTGCTCGTCACGTATGACATCTTTGCCACAAACGACGTATCCGGCTGGACGCTCACGTTTCCAGGGCGTGACCCTATCCCGGTGCGGGTGCTGGAGGTGGCCGGCGACAGCGTCATACTCGACGCCGGCCCCTATGCGAGCGCATTGCAGCATGGGGTGACCGTGTCCACACGCTTCGACATGCGGCTGCAGGGTGACAGCCTGGCAGGACTGATCACCGCGATCTACAACATGCCCGAGGGCCAGACCACCGTACCCCTGCGCGTGCGGGGGAGGCGGGCGCGATAGCGGGCGTGATTGCAGGGGATCGCCTGACACACGGCAGGCAGTCGCCCGACTGACAGAGGAGCCCGCGGATCTGATCTTCCAGTCTCCGCGTTCTGTGCACTCCTCTCCACATCCCGAATATGCCGCGACGCAGCTGGGCCGAACCCTGGCGGATAAAAGTCGTAGAGCCGATCACGATGACCACGCGCGCGCAACGCGAGCGTGCCATCGCAGAGGCTGGGTACAACACCTTCCTTCTCCGCTCTGACGACGTGTACATCGACCTGCTGACTGACTCCGGTACGAACGCGATGTCGGACCGGCAGTGGGCGGCGATGATGACCGGGGACGAGGCGTACGCCGGCTCGCGCAACTACTACTCGCTGGAGCGCGCCGTCCAGGAGCACTACGGAGTGCCGTACGTGATTCCCACGCACCAGGGCCGCGGTGCGGAGCACATCCTCTCTCGTCTTCTCATAAGGCCGGGCGATCACGTGCCGGGCAACATGTACTTCACGACGACGCGCGCCCATCAGGAGCTCGCCGGTGGAACGTTCCACGACGTGATCATCGACGAAGCGCATGACCCCGCGTCGGAGCACCCGTTCAAGGGCAATGTCGATCTCGTGAAGCTCGAGCGGCTGCTTCGCGAAGTCGGTGGCGAGCGGGTGCCGTACATCTCGGTAGCGGCGACGGTGAACATGGCCGGTGGTCAACCGATCTCGCTTGCGAACCTCGAGGAGACAGCGCTGTGCGCGCGCCACTGGGGGCTCAAGGTGGTTCTCGACGCGACGCGCGCCGTCGAGAATGCCTGGTTCATTCAGCAACGCGAGCCGGGACAGCGCGATCGCACGATTGCCGAGATCCTCCTTGCCATGTGCAAGTGCGCCGACGCGATCACGATGTCGGGCAAGAAGGACAGCCTGGTTAACATCGGTGGATGGCTGGGACTGCGCGACCGGGAGCTCACACAGCGCGCACAGAACCTCGTCGTTCTGTTCGAGGGACTGCACACCTACGGCGGGCTCGCCGGACGCGACATGGAAGCGATGGCGATCGGCATCACCGAGTCGGTGCAGGAGGACTACGTACGCTCGCGCATCGGCCAGGTTCACTACCTCGGCAGAAAGATCGAGGAGGCCGGAGTACCGATCGCGAAGCCCATCGGCGGGCACGCGGTCTTTCTCGACGCGGCCGCCATCCTGCCGCACGTTCCGGCCGAAGAGTTTCCTGCGCAGGCGCTGACATGCGCTCTGTATCTGGATGCGGGGGTCCGGACGATGGAGCGGGGCGCGGTCTCCGCCGGGCGTGACGCGAAAACGGGCGCGAACCGCCGGCCATCGCTGGAGCTCGTGCGGCTTACCATTCCGCGGCGGGTGTACACGCAGGCTCACATGGACGTCGTCGCGGAAAGTGTAGCCGCAGTCCACGAGGAGCGGCAGAACGTGAGAGGCCTGCGCTTCACGTACGAGCCGGACCATCTGCGGTTCTTTCAGGCGCGCTTCGAGCCGGTGGTCGGCACGAGCGTGCTGGCGAGGAGCGCCGTCACCACAGGGGCGGCTCAGCAAAACATGTAGGTTTGTAGTAGCCGCCTGTCGCGGATCTGGGCTGATCTCCGGAGGTAAGGCGAGCCATGGAGAGTGTTTCTTCCAGAGATGGGACACCCATCGCATTCTGGCGGAGTGGTGCTGGACCACCGCTGCTGGTCGTGCACGGCGGCACCGCGGATCACACTACTACGTGGCGGTTCGTCCTTCCGGGGCTCGAGTCCCGGTTCACGGTATGCGCGATGGACCGAAGGGGTCGCGGCGGGAGCGGTGATTCGCCGGAGTACTCACTCGCACGTGAAGCGGAGGACATCGCGGCTGTCGTTGACGAGCTCGGCGAACCTGTCAACGTGCTTGGCCACTCCTACGGAGCACTGTGCGCGATCGAAGCGGCGTTGCTGACCTCCGGGATACGAAAGCTTGTGCTGTACGAAGGAGTGCCGCTGAGGGGCGCCGACCTCTACCCGCCCGGTGTGCTGCAGCGTATGGACGCCCTGCTTCGGGCCGGCGACCCTGAGGCAGTTCTGGTCACGATGTTTCAGGAACTGGTGCTCATGCCCGCCGCGGAACTCGCGCTAATGCGTGGCCAGACGGATGCATGGGAGCGACGGATCGCCAACGCGCGCACGCTTCCCAGGGAGCTCAAGGCGGAGACGGCGTATGTCTTCGATCCGGCTCGATTCGCATCAGTCGCGGTACCGACTCTCGTTCTGGTTGGTGGAGACAGCCCCGGTCGCGAGATGGATCACGCGGGCGGAGTGGCAGCCGCACTGCCGAACAGCAGGATAGCCGTCATGCCGGGCCAGCAGCACGCCGCGATGTACATGTCCCCCGAGCTGTTCATCTCGGAAGTTGTGGCTTTTCTCTCAGAATGAGATAGGCACGTAGCACGCTAGCGCGCGCGGCGCGTGTACCAGCCGTCGAAGCCCGGCTGCCATGTGGCGCCTCCATCGGTGGAGATGCTCCACAGCTGGCGGACTCTGCCGTCCGGCTGCGGGATCCAGGAGATCCGGTTCCGCACCGGCTCGCCGACCGCCGAGAAGCCGTCTCCTTCGAGCACCATGCTGCCGCCTTGAAGTCCGCCGCTCAGGCGGAGCACATTACCACTGCTCGCAACCCACACCTGATACCACTGGCCAGTACGGCGGTCGAAAAAGTTCATGCTCTGGCCCGTGCCGCCGCGTGCGCCGGTCCATCGTTCACGCAGCACGCACCCCGCTTCCTGGCTCGTGATGACGTTCGATCCGTACTCCCTCGTTCCGGCGCTGTCGGTCACCTGCCATTCGCCGAGCCAGAAGTCGAACTGCCGATGCTCGGCAGCGGTGCATCCTGGGGGGGGAGGCTGCTGCCCATGCAGCGCGGCCGGGAAGAAAAACAGGGCGACGAGCAACCGGACGGGCATGGGAACGCCCTCACTGGAGTGGAGTGGCTCTGCTGCTAGCTTGGTGACATAACGTACTCCGCACCCCCCGGAAAATGTTCCTGCGACTGTGGCAGTTTCATGCAGCCCCCGGCCACGAAGCCGAGTTCGAGGTCGTTTACGGACCCGACGGTGCGTGGGCACGGCTCTTCCAGAACGGTGCCGGATATCTGGGAACGGAGCTGTTGCGGGGCGCGAGCGGTTCGGGTGAGTACGTCACTATCGACCGCTGGGAATCCGAGAATGCGTGGACAAGCTTCCATGACCTTCACCGGGATGCGTACGAGGCACTCGACGAGGCGTGCAAGCGTCTGTGCAACCTCGACGCCCGCATCGGCGAGCTCGTAACCGTGGATCAACAATCGAAGGCACAGGTCGCTGACGGCTGACGGTTGCAGCCTGCTGATCCTTGCGCGATTTCCTGCGGGCCCGGACCTTTTTCGGGTGCAGATCATCAGCTTCGCATCCGGACCGCTTGCCTTCGCCGCGATCCTTTTTGCCACGAGCTACGTCATCGGGCGGATGGTGACGCGGATGCTGCGGTATGACTCTGTGTGGGAAGAGATCGGGATCTCGAGCGCCCTGGGGCTGGGAACCATCGCCTATGGGACCTTCGTGCTGGGGATGGCTGGAGCGCTTTACCCGCAGGTGATTCTGCCTGTCCTCATCCTGCTGTTGCTCCTCTGTTACCCGGTGTTGCGCACTGTGGCGTCTCGAGTGACCGCTCTACTGAGGGGGCCTTCGAGGCCTGGGCTTACCGCTCTTGTGGTTTCCGCAATCGTCATTGTCGCGTTAGCCCCAGGCTTTCTCCTCAGCTTGTTCCCGCCAACGGGTGATGTCCACGACTCGATCAGCTATCACCTTCCGCTCGCCAGCACGTACGTCGAAGCTCATCGCGTGGTGCTCGCTCCTTACCTGCGGTATCCCACCTCACCGCAGGCGAACCAGATGCTGTTCACTCTGGCGCTTCTGTTCACGAGCGAGATAGGCGCGCAACTCGTGCAATTCCTGATGATGATTCTTACGGCCTTGCTGCTGTACGCATGGGCCGTCAGGATCTTTTCTGTTTCTGTGGCGCTCTGGGCCGCCGCACTGTGGCTGGCAACGCCGATGGTCATAAGGCTCGGAGCGTCCGCTTACATCGATATCGGCCTGTCACTGTTCGTTACAGCTGGCGCATACGCTTTGTTCAGATGGGTTTCCACGGGGACGACCGCCTGGCTCGTGCTTGCCGGAGCATTCACTGGATTCGCGGCAGGTTCTAAGTACCCCGCCCTGTTTTTCATAGTGGCTTACGGAAGTGTGGCGTTGTATGTGGCGTGGCGCGATCAGCGAAAATCGCTCGGATTCGTTTTCCTCGTTATCGCGGTGGCCGTTGCTGCACCGTGGTACCTGCGGAATTTCTACTATACTGGCGATCCGCTTTTTCCCACGTTCGGTGCCGTTCTCGGCTACACGCTGTGGAGCCCCGCCGACGCCCAGGCCCAGGTAGCCGACTGGAGGAGTCGGAGTCTCACGGGCCCCGGATTCGAGCTGGGTGAACTGCTGAAGCTGGCTTTTCCTGTGCTGCTGCTTCTGCCGGTGACGCTCTATCAGGGGATACGGCAGCCGGGTGTGAGGCCGATGCTGCTGCTGGTGGTTGCGTACACGGCCTTCTGGCTCTCAGGTGCATCGCTTCCCCGTTACCTCCTGCCTGTATGGCCGTTGCTGGCTCTGGCAGCGGCGGCATCGCTCGGGGCTGTTGTCGGGCACAGGTTCATATCCCGGCGGTTCTGGCGGCCGGCGGTCACGATCCTGCTGGCGGGCCTGCTGTTGATGCCCGGATGGTTGTTCGCCAGCGCGTCGGTGTATCGTCGCTGGCCGCTCCCTACAAACGACACGATGCGGGACCGATATCTGGCTCAGCGTCTGGAGACGTACCCGATCTACAGCTATCTGAATAGGGAGCGAGGTGAGGACTACACGCTCTACGCGCTGTACGACGGAAGGATGGCGTATTATGCCGATGGTACCTTCATGGGTAACTATTTCGGTCCGGCGCGCTACCAGGATGTCCTGGATAGCATGACCAGTGGGGAAACGCTGTTCAGCCACCTGAAGCGCCTCGGAGCAACCCACTTTCTGGTTGCGAGCCGGTATCCGGTCGAGTTGCCGCGCGATGGGTTTTTCGAAACCAACTTCAAACCGGTTTTCGCAGGATCGCATGGGGTTCTCTTTGAGCTGGAGCGATAGTTCAGACGCTGTCGTGAGAGGTGGCGGCCCATTTTTCGTCCGCTGAACGGTCACCGGAGTCGTGAAGAGATGATAACGAATTGGCGACGTACGCTGTCCCAGGGCCTCATTGCCGGAGTAATTGGCTTTGCGACTGTAGCATCCGTCTTCGCGGTCGCGAACATCGCCGGCGGGCGGTCGCCGTTCTACAGCGCCAATGTGCTCGGTTCCGTGTTGTTCTATGACGTCATGGAACCGGCATCGATGCCTGTCACGGCTCCGCCCGTGCAACCCCGCGGGTAGCAACAGCAGGGCGGCGAACAGTCGGATCTGCACCGAACGGCCTCTCTGAACAAGATGGCGCTTGGGGGTAACTCGAGGGACACCAGCGTGACCCGTCTCTCTACGACAATGTTCGCAAGTCTGTGTCAACTCCGGCGGATCTCACGAAAGAGACGCTGGTGCGCGTGTCTCGCACGGTCGTTAACCCTACTGGCGATCGCACTTTCAGGCAGATGAAAACGTCCACACAGGTCGCAGGTCTCGCTGGATGGATTGCGCTCTCCGTCGTGGCAGGTGCCGTTGGTGCCTTCGCCTCGGCGGACGCAGGCTCCTTTTATCAGCAGCTTCAGCGCCCGACCTGGGCACCGCCCGCGTGGCTGTTCGCGCCCGTCTGGAGCGTTCTGTATCTGATGATGGGAGTTGCTGCGTGGCTCGTCTGGCGGGAGAGCGACAGCGCCGAAACCCGGACAGCACTCACCCTGTACGCCGCGCAGCTCGCTGCGAACACTCTCTGGACCTGGCTGTTCTTCGCCTGGCGGCAGGGAGCCTGGGCGTTTGCCGAGATCCTGGTCCTGCTGGTCCTTATCGTTGCAACCGTGTTCGCGTTCTGGCGGGTACGTCCCGTCGCCGGCCTTCTGCTCCTCCCTTATCTGATCTGGGTCGGGTTCGCCTCCGGGCTGACGTACGCGACCTGGCGAGCCAACCCGGGACTCCTGGGGTAGGAGAGGAAATCGGCCCTCCGAGGCTGGAGGGGAGATCACAGGGAGATCGTTACGGACAGAGCCAGAACACCTGGGATCGGTTGGAATCGTCGCGGCGTTCACCCTGGCCTGCGGTGATCCCGTCGGTCGCCTTCGAGCCTGAAGTGACTAACTGACAACTCCAGATCCAGGCAACCGGTGTCACCGGTGTGATGCTCGAGCGCAACTATGTCTGGCCGATCGTGGCGCGCACCGGTTCCGGTGACGCACAAGGCGTCGCGGAGCATGTCGGACGGGCAGGTTAGAATTCGTGCATCACAGTGACTGTCGCCACCGTCGTTCCTGCCGAAGATGCCGTACCCTCGCCGTCGCAGCGGCTCGCGATCGAAGCCGAGCCCGGTACGCTGCTCGTGCTCGCCGGTCCCGGCGCTGGGAAGACGTTCTGCCTCACGGAGCGCATCCGCTTCCTGATCGAGCGGCACGGCTACGATCCGGCCAGGATCTGTGCCTTCACCTTCACCAACAAGGCTGCAGGCGAGATCGCGCACCGGCTCGAGCAGACCCTCGGCGCGGCGGCGCACCAGATAACGCGCGGCACGATCCACGCTTTCTGCGCGCAGCAGCTCCGCGAGCTCGGCTCGCATATCGGGCTGGAGCCGGGATTCGGGATCGCCGATGAGGACTACCAGATAAACGTGCTGCGGCGCGTCGAGGGGCCGCGCCCGCGCGCCTGGCACAGGGGTGCTCTCTCTCGATTCTCTGCCCACCGGTTTCGGAATGCTCCGCTGCGGCACGAGGACGTGATTCTGCTCGACGGTTATGAGCGCTTCCTCGAGAAGCGGAACGTGCTCGACTTCGACACGCTGGTGATACGCGCCGCCGAGCTGCTGGAGCGCGAGGAGGCAGCCTCTCAGGCACGGCCGCGCTGGGACGTAATCCTGGTGGATGAATTTCAGGACCTGAATCCGGTGCAGTACCGGATAGTTCGCGCTCTCGCGCGCGACCACCGGCACGTGTTCGCCGTCGGAGACGACGAGCAGTCGATCTACTCATGGGCGGGAGCGGATCCGCGCGTCTTTACCATGTTCATGGAGGACTTCGGGATCCAGGCGCAGATTCACCTGGAGGAGAATCGTCGCTGCCCGTGCGACGTCTTCGAGCTGGCACGGCGGCTCGTCTCGATCAACGCGCCTCTCTTCGCCAGCCGCGAAGTGCCCCGAGCCGATCGCGTGTCCCAGTTCCCCGTGCGAGCCATGGGATTTGAGACCGACGAAGCCGAGTCGGAGTGGATCATCGGCGACGTCCAGAGCGACCGCCTGGAGGGCCGCCACCGCTGGGGCGCCGTCGCACTGCTGTACCGGAAGCACGAGATCGGCGAGCGGCTGGAGGCGGCGTTCCTGAACGCGGGCATTCCCTGCCGGCTGGCGCAGGGGCGTGCGCTGGCCGACGACCCCGTGGTCGCGTACGTGCTCGCGGCTGCCAAAGCCATCGCCCGCCCGGGCGATGACATCGTGCGCGATGAGTTCTTCCGCGCGGTGCTGCCGAAGACGATCTGCGACGAGGCGGCCGCAACGGCCGGGGATCGTCCTTCGTTATGGGAACAGCTCATCCACATGAGCACACATTTGCCGCGTGCCGACGATCGCGCCCGGCAGATCCGCCGCGCGCGGGCGAACTGGCGGAACCTTCTGGCGCTCGGCAGGCAGCACGCAACTATTGCCTCGCTGGTGCAGGACCTTCTGTCGCGGAAGGTCGGGAGAGCGCCCTCGGTGCTCGAAGACAGGCAGGAGGAGATCAGCGATCCAGCATCGAACCCCGAAGTCGTCGAGCTCGCTGCGCGGCTCCGAAATGCACGCAGCTCACGCCGGGAAGTATGGATCGCTCCGATGGGTGGCGCGGACGTGGCGCTGAAGGGAATGCTCGCCGAGCTTGGGATCACAGCTGTGCGTCGTGTTGCGCCGCCGGCGAACGTCGAGCGTATCGACGCAGACGACGTTCCGTCGCTGGGTGTCGCGCTCGGCGTGTTCAAGGCGGCGCAGCTCATCGAGATGGGAGATGAGACGGGCGGCTTCACCAGCTTCACTGCGATCGATCTGGAGACCACGGACAAGGATCCCCTGAGGGCGGAGATAGTCGAGGTCGCGGCGGTACGCGTGCGCAACGGCGAGATCGTGGACACATTCCGAACGCTGGTGAAGCCGCGCGGCCCGGTCTCTCCGGAGGCGACTCAGAAGGCTCACGGTCTCAGCGATGCCGACCTCGTCAACGAACGCCCGTTCGAGGTGGTGTGGCCGGAGTTCCGTGCGTTCTGCGGCGAAGACGTGCTCGTCGCACACAACGGCTACGACTTCGACTTCCCCGTGCTGCGGCGGCTGGTGCGAGGGCTCGGCCAGCCCTTCAACTCGGCAACCTACGATTCACTCCCGATCGCACGCGAGCTGTTCCCCACGAGCCGCAAGCTCGGCGATCTCGCCCGTCATTTCGGAATCGAGTTGAGCGACGCACACCGCGCTCTGCCCGACACCGTGGCGCTCGCGAAGGTGTTCCTCGCGCTCGACGAGCTGAAGCTGCAGCGGGCACGGAAGACGGCGCTGATCAATCTGCTCGACCATCTGGGCGTCGCGATCGCACTCGCGCCCGAAGATTCGCTCGGCAACGAGGCGCGGCTTTTCCGCGAGGCTTCGCGTGGCTTCTCACTCAGCGCCTACAGCAGCTGTCTCGACTGGTACGAGCGGGAGCAGGGGGACGACATCTCGCTGCCCACCATCGAGGAAGTCATCGAACGGCTCGGCGGTGCTCAGCTCATGGTGCGGATCAGGCGGGAGAAGACGGCCGACCAGCGGTATCCGGCGGCGATGAGCCGGCTGCGCCGCCTCATCGCGGAGATCCCCGATGCACCGCTCATCGACCAGCTGTCGCTGTTCCTCGAGCGCGCAGCTCTGTCGAAATGGAACGGCGAGGAGCCGGAGACGGAGCGGTTGAACCTTCTCACTCTGCACTCGACCAAGGGACTCGAGTTCTCGCGCGTGTATGTCGTCGGCGCTGAGGACTCGCAGCTGCCGGGAAGCCCGCCGAACTCCGGCCCGAAGCCTGAAGAAGTGGAGGAGGGTCGCCGGTTGCTCTACGTCGGGATGACGCGCACGATCGACCGACTCGTCCTCACTCGCGCAGCGAACCGGGGAGGAAAGCCGACAGGTGGGCACCAGTTCCTCGATGAGATGGGGTTGGTGCCGGTGGTGTCGGCGGAGAACAGCCGATGATGTCCCAGGCAGGCTCCACCTGGCTGGTCGCGATTGGTGCGGCCTCGACGACCGCTGTGTACGAACCGCCGGAGTCCGGGGGTGAATGCGCCGTTTTCATCTGCGCGCACGGAGCAGGTGGCAACATCGCCGATCGCGGGATGCTTGCCGCCTCCGCGGCGATGCGAGGTGAAGGGATCGGCGTCGTGCGATTCAATTTTCTGTACAGGGAAAGGAAGTCGGGGCGACCCGACCCGATGCCGAGGCTCATGGAGACGTTCGCCGCCGTTGTCGAGCGTGTGCGCTCAGAGCTGAGTCCGGGGCGCCTTATAATCGGTGGGCGCTCGATGGGAGGCCGCGCCGCGTCGATGCTTGCCGCCGAGGGTCTCGATGCCGACGGACTGCTGCTTCTCGCCTATCCGCTGCACCCGGCGGGCAAGCCCGGGAAGCTGCGCGATGAGCACCTGCCACAGATCACGATGCCAGTGCTGTGCTTCTGCGGTACGCGCGATCCGCTCTGCACGCGGGAGTTGATGGAGCGCGCACTGCTCACCGTCAATGCACCGTGGGAGATGCACTGGGTGGAGGGCGCCGACCACGGCTTCCACGTCCTGAAATCCTCAGGCAGGTCCGACGCGGAGGTGCTTTCCGGGATCGCTGACGTCAGCCGGAGGTGGATAGCGCAGATCAGCGCCTGACGAATCAGGGGTCCGACTCCCGCAGTCGAAACAGCGGCAGGCCGACCCCTGGCTCATCCGGAAATCAGTGGCCGGCGTTCAACCGGGCCGCTGCTCCTGCTGTGGCTGGTTCCGCGATGTCTCGTCGATTACGCGCTCCGCGACCTGCTGCGCGCGGTCTGTCGTTTCGCTCACGGCTTCACCGACCCGGTCCGCGACCTTGTCGCGGACATCGCCGAGCACCT
>CAZOAT010000061.1:11575-15195 GCA_964577965.1 uncultured Gemmatimonadaceae bacterium
CTCACGGCTTCACCGACCCGGTCCGCGACCTTGTCGCGGACATCGCCGAGCACCTCCACCTCGGCGTGAGTTCGCGGGGCGGCCAGGCCAGCCGCGAATCCCAGGGCGACGGTTGCCGCGCCGATTACGAGCGGGTTCTCCCGGAACGTGTCCTCCAAGCGCCGGACCTGCTGCTTTTTCATGTCTACCACCCGCTCGGCAGCATGCTGCGCGTTATTCGCGACTCCCTCGACCTTTTCCTTAATGTTCTCGCCGGCAGCACCAGCGCCCTCTTTTACGCGCTCGATCGGACTCTGATCGCGGCTCGCACCGGAAGATTCGTACGCGCCGTATCCAGCAATGTGCGGGGGCGCGTAGCCGGGGCCCCATTGCCCGCCGAACTCCGCGTGCCTGCGGCTGGTCTGCCGGCCGTCCTGCTGCCTTCCGTTCATGTACAGCCACCCGATACCGATGGCTGCCATCGCAGCTGGAATCGGGTTCTCCCGCACTGTGTCCATGATTCCGCGCCGGGCCTCTCCCACCCGGTCAGCTGCGTCTCTGGCCATGTTCTCGACCCTCCCGATGGTCGCTTCTCTGATGTTGTCCTTGATCTGATCCTTGACGTGTTCCGGATTCAGTCGTGCGCCCAGCTGGTCGAGGTCGCGGCTGATGCGCGCTCTCGTTTCCTCGATCTCAACGCGAATCGCCGCCGTTTCCAGCTGCTGTTCTGAAGCTCGTGCGTTCGGCGCTCCGCTGTCGGTGAGTCGCGTGGTGTGATCCGCGTCTCGCATCAGCCCCCCTGCCGGCCGGTCGTGGAACCGCCCGGACCGCCCGGCCATCCCCCCTGACCGGTATTCGCGCGCATCGACTCCGGTGACTCGGCAACATCTGAGAAGCCGGTCCCCGGCTCGCGAACACTGGACATTGGACGCTCACGATCGGCGATGTGCCCCTGCATTCCAGTCCGGGCTGGCACCTGCCGCTGTTCCTGTAGTTCGCTGCGCCGGGAGCTCTTGATGAAGCGTGCGCCGAGCACGCCGATGGCGAACGCCGCGCCGAGAAATACGGCGGGCTGCCTGCGCGCAAAGTCCTCTGTCTGATCCACGAGCTGATCCATGTCGGTATCGCGCAGATACTCCGACGCACGCTGCAGCTGCTGACCCGCACGCTCTACGTATTCGGCGGGTGCTTCGGGATCACGCTGGCGGACCTGCTGGCTCGTTTCCGTCAGCGATTTGGCGACCGTCCCGAGACTGGAGGCAGCCCGATCCTTCGCGGACGTGAACCCGGAACGCAGCTGATCTCCCAGCTTGTGCCGCGTCTCGGTTGCCATCTGCTGCACCTTCTCCTTCGCATCGTCTGTCGTACCACCTGGTGCGCGCTGCCGGGGCGGAGGGGCGTTCGAGGCGGTTGGGTAGTAGTCGGTTTGCGGCTCTATCCGGGGGTTGTCGTCGGGCATAGCTGTCATCCTCGGTTGGGGGTCGCTGTGTTCGATGTTGTCAGGTCACGCTTGAGCGAAGCAGCTTCGTGTGCCGCCCAGCGTGCATCTTCCTTCACGGAGGCGATCGCCTGCTGCGGCCTGAGCCCCTCTGCCTTCAGCTTCGCGGTCGTACGCCTGGCCAGCAAAGCGCCCGTGCCGAGCGCGAGGACACCGAGAATCAGAGCTGCGAGCCAGTGCTCGCCGGCCATCGCGTTGCCGAGTGCGAGGATCGCGAACGCCATGAGCGCGAACGCTCCGGTGAGTGCGAGCACTGCTGCGACTGCGAGTCTCCCGGCGGAGCGCCCCATATTCGCACCTATCTCTCCCGCCTCTGCCTTCGCGAGCGTCAGCTCGTGGCGCAGCAGGTCACCGGTGTCGGAGCTCAGCCGCTTGAGCAGCTCGCCGAGTGAGTCTTCGCCGCTGTTCGGGTGCACAACGGGTCCGTCATGTCCTCCTGCTGCTGTGGATTGCCACTCGCGCCGCGCCATACGCCGTACTCCTTTCGCTCGGGTGAAGCCAGCTTGTTGAGCGACGCGCGCAGTATGGGTGCCGTCGAGGGCGCAGAGTCACGAATCGTCGACGAGCGGGCGCGCTTGCCCGCCGCGTCCTGAAAAAGTGCGGAGAGCCTGAAGTTCAGCTGCTCTCCGCGTTGCGAGCTCAATCGGTGGACGATTGCATGAAGGAGCGCGTGAACGAATCCACGGCGGGCGGGCCTGAGCCTTCGACGTGATCGTGCTTGAAGAAGACGTAGGCGTCGCTCCACTGCTGGGCAGCCAGCTGCTTCGCCCACTCTGCGAGGCCGGCGTCGTCATAGTCGGGCCGGTGGAGGCGCATGTAGCCCCACGAAGCCGTGGCAACAACCGGCGAGGCGAACTCCGCTTGTTCGGTCACGCACATCGCTACATCGCGAGCGCGCATCGCATCCAGTACGTCGTCGTCGAACCAGCTCTCGTGCCGGAACTCGATTGTGAAGCGGCGATCGAACGGCAGCATGTCCAGGAAGATCCTGAGCCGGTCCAGATCCTTCTTCAGATTGGGCGGCAGCTGAAACAGCACGGGTCCCATCCGGTCACCGAGCGCAATGGTGTTCCGCAGCAGAAACTCCACAGCGCTCTCGCAGTCCGGCTTGAGCCGGGCGTAGTGGGTGATGCGCTGACTCGCTTTGATGGCGAAGGTGAAGCTGTCCGGCACCTGCGACGCCCAGCCGAGGAGTACGTTCTCTTTCGGCAGCCGGTAGAAGGTGTTGTTGATCTCTACGGTTGGAAATTTCCCGGCGTAGAAGCCGAGCATCGCATCGTTCTTCAGGTCAGACGGATAGAACGCCCCCTTCCATTCCTTGAACGCGTAGCCGCTCGTGCCGGCGAGCAGCTTCACGACGCTTTGCGGCCCTTCTTCGCTGCCGGAGGCTCCGCAGCCGGTGCGGATTCGAGGCTCGCCTTCAGCGCCTCCATCAGGTCGATGATCTTGCCGCCGGCGGCCGGCGTCTCCGCCGCGGTGATGTCCTGGCCTTCGACTTTCTGCTGAATCGTTTCCAGAACGCGCTCGCGCACGGTGTCCTTGTACTTGGCTGGCTCGAACTCATCGTTCGCTGTCTGCTCGATGAGCTGCTTGGCGAGGGCGAGCTCCGCCTGCTTCACCTCGCCTTCGGGTACAGGCACTTCGGTGGGCGGCCGGACCTCGTCAGCGTAGTGTAGCTGCTCCATCACGAGCACGCCGTCGAGGGGGCGCAGCAGCACGAGGTGCTGGCGGCCGCGCGCAGCGTACTGGCCGAGCGCCGCACGTCCGGTGTCCTCCAGAGCGGCAGCGAGCAGGCGATACGCACGATCGCCGCCCTTGTCGGGGCCGAGGTAATACACCTTGTCCACGTACTCGCGATCGACTTTTGCGAGCGGAACGAACTCGATCACTTCGATCATTCCGGTGGATTTCTCCTCCAGCGCCTTGAGCTCCTCGGGGGTCAGGATCACGTACTGGTCCTTGGCGTACTCGTATCCCTTCACCGTGTCGGCCCGGGTGACGACTTCGTTGTCCTTCGGACACGTGTAGTGCTGTTTGAGCCGGGAGCCGCACTTCTTGTGCAGCATGTTGAACGAGATGCTCGCCTTTGATTCAGCCGACGAGTAGAGGTTCACTGGAACGGACACGAGTCCGAAGGAGATGT
>CAZOAT010000062.1:0-14696 GCA_964577965.1 uncultured Gemmatimonadaceae bacterium
CCTCACCCGCGCACTGCTCCTCGCGACTCTCCCGCTCGCAGCTGCGTGCGTTCACACCTTCCAGACGATGGAGCCGAGGGAAGTGGAGGCGAACGCGGGCATCGTGCGCACCCCGGTGCGCGCGCATATGTACGACGGGTCAATCGTCACGTTCACCAACGGCGCAACCATCAGCGGTGGGACGATTTCCGGGAATGGCGCGAGACACCACCCAACCGCAGGGACCTTCGGCGTCCGAACGGTACAGCTTGACAGCATCATCGGCGTTGAGACGTTCGCGACCCCCGTGGCCGGGGGCCAGTCTGCGCTCGTTACGATCGGGGCCACGACCGCTCTTCTCGTGGGAGTGCCGCTCCTCGCCGTCGCCATCTTCGGTTCCTGCCCCACCTTCTACTCCGACAGCGCCGGCACCGACGTGCTTCAGGCGGAAGCGTTCTCCTATGCCATCGCGCCGATGTTCGAGCACCGCGACATCGACCGGCTTCGCCTGAGCCCGGGCGCGGACGGCATCATCCGCCTCGAGGTCCGCAATGAGGCACTGGAGACGCACTACATCAACCATCTCGAGCTGCTGGAAGTCACGCACGCCGCTGACGAAATGGTCGTCACGACCGAGGGCGGCAGGCACATCGCACTCCGCACCCTGACCACCCCGTCCGCAGTCGTCAACGCCGCAGGGGAGGACGTGACCGCGACCCTTCTCCATGAAGACGGCGACGTCTACGCCACGCCGCCTTCGTTCGCGGCCGCCAGAACCGCCAGGGACCTAAACGACCACCTGGAGTTCACTGTCCGCCCACCGGCTGGCACCGACAGCGTCGCCGTCCTGCTCCGGCTCCGCAACAGCCTGCTGAATACCGTGCTGCTGTACGACGAGATGCTCGCCAGTGCCGGGCCGCAGGCGCTCGACTGGGTCGGCGAGGATCTCACCCGCATCGCCACTGCGCTCGAGCTCGCCGAATGGTACAAGGCGCACATGGGGATGGCCGTCGAGGTGCTGCAGGATGGAGAGTACCGCCAGGTGGCGCGACTCTGGGACGTCGGGCCGATCGCGTTCCACGACGTCGCAGTGCCGGTCCCCGTCGGTAGCGACGGTACCGCACGCGTGCGCCTCTCGTTCGTGGCCGACAACTGGAGAATCGACAGACTCGCCTGGTCACCCGATTTCCGCCGCACGGGTGCGCGCCTGCTGCCGATGAGCGGCGCGCACGGAATGGACGGCACGAGCGAAGACGCCGCGCTGCGCAGCCTCGCCGAGCCCGACGAAGACTACCTGGTCACCACGCCCGGTCAGCGGTTCGTAGCCAGCTTCGACGCCGGAGCGTCTGCAGCGGGCACGAAGCGCACCTTCTTCCTCGCATCGCAGGGTTACTACACCGAATGGATGCGCCCTGACTGGCTGCGCAATGAAACGCCAGAACCGTTCACACCGACCGCCGATCGCATCCACTCCGCGCTCACGCGCTGGCTCGCGAAACGCGATGCGTTCGAGCAGCAGTTCTACGCCTCCAGAATCCCGGTGAGGTGACCATGTACCGGACACTCGCAGTCATCGCCACGCTCACCGTAGCCGCGTGCACCCACGGCCCACGCCTGGAACGACTCAACTTCCCCACCCGGCCGCTCGGCGCGCAGGCCGCAGTAGCTACCGGTCAGGCCACGTATTCTGGAGAGTTGATCACAGCCGCTGACACCGGTTTCGTCGTGCTCGACGGCAGCAACCGGCTCGTGTACATACCAGCCACAGGCGTAAGACAGATCCGCGTCGAGTCCATCGGAGCGGTTCGCATGCCGCTGCACGGGAGAACGCTGGAGAAAGTCCGCCTGGTGAGCCGTCATCCCTACGGAATCCCGGCGGAAGCGCGCACCGCTCTGCTCGCGGCCACCGGCCAGTCGGATCTCGAGCGGATCGAACCGTGAGGACGGAGGCGCTGCTCCTTGCTGCAGGCTTTGCTGCGCTCGCGCCAGTCGCGCACGCGCAGGATCACTCCGGACACGTGACCGGACAACCGGGTGCGACCGGTGTGCGGCCGGCGCACTCGCACGACGACGGCACCGACCCGGGCGATAGTTCCGATCCCGCCATCGCCGCTCTCATCCAGCGGGTACGCGGGGCGACCGTGCATCTGCGTGACCGCAAAGCGGCCGCGCGCGCTGGATACCGGCGTGTCGGGATCGACTTCCCCGCTATGGGCGAGCACTGGGTGAACCCCGGGTTGCTCCTCCGCCGGGGGCTCGACTTCGACAAGCCGTCCATCCTCACCTACACGATGATCGACGATCGACCGACGCTCACAGGCGTAGTGTTCACTGTAGCTCTCGATCCCGGCGAGTCGCCGCCGCCGGTGGCGGGCGCTGAACGTCCGTGGCACGAGCACAACGAATCGATCGCGGACGAAAGTCTGGTGCGACCCGCCGTGAGCACGCCGCGGAACGACCGGCGCCGGCTCGCCGTGCTCCACCTGTGGACGGAAGCACCGAATCCCGCAGGTCCGTTCGCCACGGAGAACTGGGCGCTGCCGTTCGCGCGACTCGGCTTCACCGTGCCCGATCCACTCCCGCCCGGAGCCGTCCGCGCGCTGTCTCTCGCGGCGGGTGGTGACAGCTACTTCACGGAGCTGGTGCACGCTGCGAGCGGACCCGCCGCGCTTCGTGCTGCTCAGCCGATAGTTCGCGACGCACGTGCAGAAGTTCTCTCGCTCATCGGCGACACGCCGCAGAACGAGCCCCTCAGTGCCGGCACGCTCGCCACCCTCGAGTCGATCTGGGCACGCATGATGGATCGCATCGCAGTCGCCTGTGGCGATTGCGCGGGAGCGCTGGCCGAGCGCTGAGCGCTGCCTGACTGATCGCACCGGGCGATCTCCAATGAAGATGATCCTCCGGACGTGACGTGACGCGGCTCGTGAACGTCCATCCCATGGCCCCGCGCCCGCGAATGCAGTCGGGGTGGCAGCAGATTCTTCTGGCGGCATTTCCACGAAGCGCAGAGATTCGCAGGCAGCAATGAAAGAGGGCGAACCGATTGTGAACAGTCGCGGCAGAAACTCCGCAGATCAGCTCCGACAGGCCGAGGCGAAGCTTGCCAGCATCATCGGCTCGGCGATGGACGCAATCATATCGGTGAACACGGAGCATCAGATCCTCGTGTTCAACGAGGCGGCCGAGCGGATCTTCGGCTACAGCCGCGAAGAAGCGCTGCAGATGTCGGTGCATGATCTGCTGCCCGAAAGCTTTCGCGCCGCGCACGTTCATCACATCAAGTCGTTCGCGAAGACGGGCGTGACGACCCGCTCCATGGGCGCGCTCCGCCCCCTCGCCGCCCGACGGAAGGACGGCAGCGAGTTCCCGATCGAGGCGGCAATCTCACAGGTCGAGGTCGATGGCCAGAAGATCTTCACCGTGATCCTCCGCGACGTGAGTGAGCGGAAGAGCGCCGAAGCCGAGCGGGAGCGGCTGCTCGAGGCGGAACGCGAAGCACGCGCGGCGGCGGAGTCGGCGAACAAGGCCAAGTCCGAGTTCCTCGCGATGATGTCGCATGAGCTGAGAACCCCGCTCAACGCGATCGCCGGCTACATCCAGTTGATAGAAATGGGGCTGCATGGGCCCGTGACCCCGCGTCAGAAAGATGCACTGGAACGCGTGCAGCAGAGCCAGGGCCATCTCCTCCGGCTCATCAACGAGGTGCTGAACTTTGCCAGACTCGAGACGGCCCAGATGCAGTACACGCTCACTGCGTTCCCCGTCACCGAGCTGCTCCACGCGCTCGACGCGATCATCAACCCGCTGATCAGCCAGAAGGGGTTGCTCTACACGCACGTCGTGGTAGATCCGGCGGCCGTCGTGCACGCCGACATTGAGCGCGTCCAGCAGATCCTGCTCAATCTCATATCGAACGCAGTGAAGTTCACCCCGTCCGGCGGCCACGTCTCCGTAAGGGTTGAGCGGCACGAGACCCACGTTGACGTTCTGGTTGCCGACACGGGCCGCGGGATCGACGAAGCCGATCAGGCGAAAATCTTCGAGCCGTTCGTACAGCTAGACCGGAGGCTCACAAGAGAGGAAGGCGGAGTCGGACTCGGCCTCGCGATCAGCCGCGACCTGGCGCGGGCGATGAACGGGGATCTCACGGTCGAGAGCATTCCCGGCCACGGGGCCACATTCCGTCTGTCACTTCCGGTGCCAACGATCGTGAGCGATACGAGCGTACTGCCGGCGCCGGAGCAGGACCCTCTCGAAAAGACGGCTTGAGTAGCAACCATCGGGCTCGCAGGTGCGCCTAAGATGATACCATCTGATGATTGGACGCGCCGCACTTCTGTTCGCTTTGCTCCCGGCCGCAGCGGCTTGCGCGGCGACCGGCCGCCAGGCTCCCGTCGCACAGCCGTCGCCGGTCGAGTCCGCCGGCGCAGCGGCAGCTGCGTCCTACGTCGTTACGGTTCAGTCAGTAACACCTGCCCCGCGGCTGTCAGTCCGCGCAGCGCTTCGGCTCACGGACGACACGCTGCGCATGGTGGAGACCCGCCCTGGTGACGCGCCTGAACTGATGCAGCAGGGATGGCCGGCCCTCGTCCGAAATCTTCGCGTCCTCAACGAGTCCGGTGCGCAGCTGCCCGCGATCAGCGCCGGAGCAGCCGGCTGGGTGCTACCGACCGGCGGACGGAACGTGACGGTGGTGTACGACGTCGATTACCAGCTGCTGGTGAACAGGCGGTGGCCTGCGCCGCGGGAGTCGGCGTACGCCGACGACTCCACTCTCTTCGTTGTCGCACGCTCGCTGTTCGTCGGCCCCGGCGTGCCAGGCTCCATCCGACTGCGTTTCGTCGTGCCCGCCGGCTGGCGGGTGCTCGCGCCGTGGCCGCCCGACAACGCCGATACCAACACTTTTCGCATCGAGAATTTCGACCGGCTCGCCAACAACGCCTTCGCGGTGACACGCAGGTCCGCCGCAACCGTCCGCGCGGGCGGCGTCACGCTGCAGACGGTGACGTTCGGCAGGTGGCAGTCCCGCACTGCCGAGATAGCCGCTGTTCTCCGTGCCCACGCCGCGACGTTCGCGCGGTTGTTCGATGATGATTCGGACCATCGCTATCTCGCCGCGTTTCTCGAAGGCGAACGGATGGGCGGAGAGGCGTACCTCGACAGCTACGCGATGCAGGCCGATCCCACGTCAGCGGTGAGCGGCTGGAGCCGGCTCGTCGCACACGAGTTGTTCCACTACTGGAACGGCCAGCGGCTGCGCGGCGAGGACTACATCGCGTCGCAGTGGTTCGCGGAAGGCATCACCGAGTACTTCGCGCTCCTGTCCATGGCGCAGAACGGTCTGATGAGTGATCAAGAGGTGCTCGACCAGCTGAGCTCGCGACTGCGCGCATCGCAGGGAATGACGATGAGTCTCGTGGAGTCAGGCGGTCGCAAAAACGCCGCTTTCTACGGCCGCGCTGCTATCACCGGACTCCTGCTCGACCTGCTGCTCCGCGAGCAGACAGCCAATCGCCGCGGACTTCCCGATCTGATGCGCGCACTGTGGCGGGAGTACGGCAGAACAGACCGGCCCTACACCCTCGCTGAGCTGTACGCCGCCGCATCCGCTGTGGCCGGAGCCGATGTCAGCCCGCGAATACGCAGGTGGGTGGAGCAAGCCGATCCGCTTGAAATGGACGCGCTGCTCGCGACCGTGGCGCTCAGGACAGTGTCGGACTCAGCAGGTCAGCGAATCGCCATCGATCCGGGAGTTCCCGCCGCCGCACGGGCGCGATGGCGGTCGATTCTCTTGCAGTGATGCCGCTGGATATCGGCTTAGGGAGAGTTGCCGATCCCATCGCGGGTTTAGCTGCACAAGGGCCCGGCGGCGCGCAGCAGTGTGACGTAAATTCGGCCCGTGCTCGAACCTCCCGTGGACGCTCCCGACAGCAGAGCGCGAAAGGACGCTCCTCCGGCCTCCATGGACCGCCTCACCCTGCGCTTCCCTCCACAGCTCGAGAGCGAATTTCAGCAGGAGCATTTCCGTAAGAGCCTGCGGGCTGTCAGGCTCGTCCTCGGAATCGGCACGGTCATCTACGGGGCAATCTTCATTCCGATCGACTACCTGTTTCTCCCGCCGGAAGCGTTCAGAACGGTGACAGCGATCCGGATCCCCACCGGGCTCCTGCTTGGCGGCCTTCTCGCGTTCACGTTTGCAGCGGCTTTCGAGCGGTGGTGGCAGATGTCTATAGCGGTTGCGGTGCTCGCGGTCGCGCTCAGCGTCTCCCTGATGGGTGCCTTCAGCCCACCGGGAAGTCACATCGCGTACTCGCTCGCGCCGGCGTTCCTCCTTTACCTGATGGTCACTTTCACGGTCGGCCGACTGCGCCTGTTGTATGCGACTGTCACCGGCCTCGCGCTGCTCACGATCTATAACGTCGCCACGCTCTGGATCGGCAACGTTCCCTTCCCGGCGCTGCTCGTAAACAACATGCTGATGTTCTCGGCAGTGCTCCTGGGAGTGACCGCGGCTTATCTCCTGGAGCACTACATCCGCAGCGACTATCTCAGCGCACGTCTCCTCGAGACCGAGCGCGCCGACCTGAAGCAGGCGAACGACCTGCTCGAGCGTCGCAATGCCGAGCTCGCACGCTCACGCGAGCAGGTGGTGCGTTCCGCGCGGCGCACGGAGCTCGTCTTCCTCGCACTCACCGATGCGCTTCTGGGCACCGTCCTCGACGACAAGTACCGCGTCGAGGAGAAGATCGGGTCGGGCAGCTTCGGCACTGTGTATCGCGGAACACACCTGCAGCTCGGCACGCCCGTGGCCATCAAGGTGCTTCGACCGTACCAGGGGCAGGACGATGTCGGCGTCCTCGATCGCCTTCGGCAGGAAGGAATCTCCGCCTGGCGGCTGCGACACCCGAACGTCGTTGCGGTCCTCGACTTCGCCGTGGCCTCTGACGCCGTCGCCTATCTCGTCATGGAGCTGCTCGTCGGCAGATCGCTCGCGGAGGAGCTCCAGGCAAGCACGCCAATGACTCTGGCGCGGGCGGCGGAAGTGATGGAGCCGGTCTGCAGTGCGCTGGCCGAGGCGCACGCGCACGGCGTCATCCATCGAGACATCAAACCGAGCAATGTCTTTCTGCACCAGGGCGCGTCTGGTGAAGTGGTGAAGATCATCGATCTCGGTATTGCGAAGGTGCTGGACGACGACCTCACGCCAGGCTCGGACAGGCGCACGGCAACCGGCCTGTTCCTCGGCACGCCCGCGTACTTCGCTCCAGAACGGTTCGAGAGCGGAGCATACAGTGGCGCGGTGGACGTCTACTCGGTCGGCGTGATGCTGTACGAGATGCTGACCGGTAACCTCCCTTTCCCCGCAGGCACTGGCGACTGGCGGACGGCGCTCATGCGGCTCGCCCACCAGCCCCCTCCACTCGGCACGATCGTACCGGGTATTCCGGAGTCGCTTGCGGATGCTGTCCTGCGCGCGCTCTCCGTCGATCCGCAGGACCGACCGACCGCTGCAGAGTTGCGTGAGGTCCTGGCAGCGGCGCGCGGAGCTCCCCCGCTCCTTTCCTACCGCGGGTTGCCGAAGTAGAATTGTTCACCGATGAACGATTTTCAGGATGCGGTGGGCCCTGCCCCCTCCGCAGCTCCCGCCGTCGCCCCTGACAACGACCGCATTCTACTGTCGCTGATCGCGGCCGCTCACACCGTCGAGGAGACGCTCGAGGCTGAGCTGGCGGCCGCGGGCCTCTCCGGCGCGAAGCTCCGGGTCCTCACCCACCTCGCCCTCGCAGACAAGCCGCTCGCCATCAGCGAGCTTGCCGAGTCGCACCGCTGTGTGCGCTCCAACATCACGCAGATTGTTGACCGGCTTGAAACCGAGGGGCTGGTGCGCCGCGTAGATGATCCTGTGGACGGGCGCGTCGTTCGCGCACAGCTCACCGCGCGCGGCAGAGAACGGCAGGAGAGAGGAGCGGAGGTGTTCCGGGCCATTCAGGCCGAGATCACCGCGACCCTTCCACCGATAGACCGCGAATCGCTCGAGCGCGCGCTGGCGGCGCTGAACGGTCTGCCGCGAACTACACCAGTGGAGTTGGACGCCTCATGAAGTTCGCCAGAGTCTTCATCCGCCGGCCGGTGCTCGCCAGCATGATGTCACTCGGCATGGTGCTCGTGGGTGTCATCGGATACACGCGCCTCCAGGTGCGCGAGTTCCCCGATGCCGATCCACCGATCGTGTCGGTGAATGTCTTCCTCCCGGGCGCCAATCCACAGGTGATGGAGTCGTCCGTCACCGACGTGCTGGAAGAGGAGCTGTCGAGCCTCGAGGGGCTGCGCACCATGACCAGCGCCAGCCAGGAGCAGGTCAGTACGATCACCCTCGAGTTCACACTCGACAGGCCGATCGAGGCGGCCGCGCAGGACGTGCGCGACAAGGTGTCGCGCATCCGCAGGCGCCTGCCGCAGGACATCGACGAGCCGGTGGTCGCCAAGCAGGAGGCGGACGCGTTCCCGATCATGTTCCTCGCGCTGACGTCCGACACGTACACGCTCATGGAGCTGTCGGACATCGCCGACAGGCAGATCAAACCGCGGCTGCAGACAATCCCCGGCGTGTCCGGCGCACCGATCTTCGGCGAGCGCCGCTTCTCGATGCGCGTGTGGCTGTCGCCCACAGAGCTGGCCGCGCGGGGCCTCACCTCCCAGGACGTGGAAGAGGCGATCCGCACCCGCAGCGTCGAGTTGCCCGCCGGCCGCATCGAGTCCGACCGCCGCGAGTTCTCCGTCCGCTACCTCGGCGAGCTGCGCACTCCGAGCGAGTTCGCCGACATGACCGTGGCCGCCAGCAGCGGCACGCTCGTCAAGCTCGGCGACGTCGCCCGCGTCGAGCCGGGGCCGGTGAACGACCGCTCCGTCACCCGCTACTCGCAGCACCCCTCTGTCTTCCTTGGCATCATCCGCCAGTCGACGGCCAACGTGATCGAGGTAGCGGAGGGAGTACACCGGGAGCTTCCCGCAGTGCAGGACGCGCTGCCGCCCGGCGTGAATCTCACCGTGGCGTTCGACGGCTCCGTCTTCATCCAGCGCTCGATCAGGGAAGCGAAGTTCACGCTGCTCATCACGGCCGGGCTGGTTATCGCCGTCATCTTCGTCTTTCTCGGAACCCTTCGCGCGACGCTCATTCCGGCCATCGCGATCCCGGTATCGATCATCGCGACGTTCGCGATCCTGAACGGTTTCGGCTATTCGATCAATACGCTGACGCTGCTGGGGCTGATCCTCGCGATAGGCATCGTGGTGGACGACGCCATCATCGTACTGGAGAACGCGTACCGTCATCAGGAGGAGCTGGGCAAACCCCCGGACGCAGCGGCGGCGGACGGCACGCACGAGATCACGACTGCGGTCATCGCCACGACGATATCCCTTGTGGCGGTCTTCTCGCCCCTGCTCTTCCTCACCGGCACGATCGGCCGGCTGTTCAACGAATTCGGCGCCACGATCGCGGGTTCGGTCATCGTGTCGTCTGTCGTGGCGCTGACGCTCACGCCCGTGCTGTCAGCCAAGATCCTCCGCGTAAAGGCGCGGGAGGCGCGCTTCCATCAGTTCACCGGCAGGCAGCTCACCAGACTGAGCAATGCGTACGAGCGACTGCTGGTGCGCGGTCTCAAGCGGCCGGGCATAGTCATCGCGGGCGGCGTCGTGTTGAGCCTGGCGGCGTTCGGCTTCTATAACGTGCTCGAGCGGGAGTTCGTCCCGCCGGAGGACCGCGGCTTTTTCTTCACGTTCATCGTGGCACCGGAAGGTGCGACGGTCGCGTACACCGACGGCTACATGCAGCAGATCGAGGCGATCGTGCACAGCACGGAGGATGTGCATTCGACGTTCGCCGTGGTCGGTTTCGGCGGCCCGCCCAACAGAGGTGTCGTCGGCACGCGGCTCACCGACTGGAGCCAGCGCGATCGCTCGGCACAGGACATCATCGGAGAGGTGCAGCCGCAGTTCTTCGGCGTGCCCGGCATCTTTGCGTTCGCCACCAACCCGCCCGCCTTCGGCGGATTCGGCGCCCCCGTGCAGTTCGTGGTGCAGAACCGGGACTTCGAGGCGCTGGTGAACGGCATGGACTCGCTGACCGCCCGCGCCCGCACCATTCCGGGACTGCTGAACGTCGATACGGACCTGCGCGTGACGCGTCCGGAGCTGGTCGTTTCGATGGACCGCGACCGCGCCGAGGACCTCGGCGTTCCGGCGCGCGACATCGCGGTCACTCTGCAGACGCTGCTCGGCGGCCGCGAGGTGACGCGCTTTACCTCAGAAAACAAGCTGTACGATGTCGTGCTCCGCCTCGACGCACAGGATCGCACGACCCCGTCGGACATAAGCGGACTGCAGGTGCGCGGCCGGAACGGCATGCTGGTGCCTCTGGACGCTGTTGCTTCAGTGACGGAGCGCGTCGGCCCGCGGCAGCTCAACCACTACGACCGGGTACGTTCCTTCACGCTGTCGGCCAGCCTCGCGCCCGGCTTCACGCTCGGCCAGGCGCTCGACTCGCTCAACGCGGCCGCGGCCGCGACGCTCCCGCCGGGAAGCACCACGGAGCTGGCTGGGGAGTCGCGCGAGTTCCGCGACAGCGGCGGCGCTCTGTACTTCGCATTCGCGCTGTCGCTGATCTTCGTGTTCATGGTGCTCGCGGCGCAGTACGAGTCGCTGCTGCACCCGTTCACGGTGCTGCTGGCGGTCCCGCTGGCGGTTACCGGCGCGCTTGCAGCTCTCTGGGTCGCCGGCTCCACGCTGAACGTGTACAGCCAGGTGGGAATGATCCTGCTCATAGGACTCGTGTCCAAGAACTCGATCCTCCTTGTCACGTACGCCAACGATCTGCGTGCGCGCGGCAAGGACGCTGTTTCGGCGATGCGCGAGGCCGGACGCATCCGGCTGCGTCCGATTCTCATGACCTCGGTGGCAACGATCTTCGGCGTGCTGCCAATCGCGCTGGGGTTCGGCGCCGGAGCGAGCAGCCGACGACCGCTGGGCTACGCGATCATCGGGGGAATGACGGTGTCCACGGTGATCACGCTGTTCCTGGTGCCGGCGGTGTTCGTCCTCCTCGAGCGACTGCGGCAGACGCCTGCCCCCGTGGTCGAGCCGGCACCGGAGCACCGGCCCGCCAGGCCGGTGCCCCGGGAGGAAGAAACGCCCGTGGAGGTTTTGTGAGTACGCCCTTCCCCACCGGGGTCAGAGTTGTTGAAACGCCTGGGCACGCCCGTAGTCGCAAACGGTTCAACAACTCTGACCCCTTGATGGTCGCCCTGTCCCTGCTCGCCGCCGCACCTCTAACGACGCACGCGCAAGTGCAGCCGTCGGCAATCCCCGTGGTAACGCTGGCTGAAGCGCGCAGTCGTGCGGCCGCGATCGCACCGGCCACGATCGCCGCACGCTCCGAGCTGAACGCTGCGCTGTGGGAGCGGCGCTCGGCGACCGCTCAGCTCGTCGCGCCGAACCTGACGGCTTCGACCGGCTACACCCGCTTCTCGAGCCCGTTCTTCAATTTCGGGACTGGAACTATCACCCCCAATGCGACGAACGCGACGCTGCAGGCGACGTACACGCTGTTCGGCGCCCGCAAGTTCGCCGAGTTGAGCCGCTCCCGTGCGGCAGTGGCGAGCGCCGAGGCGGAGCAGATCGCGGCGCAGTTCGGCACGGCACTCGCGACTGACCGCGCGTTCTACGCCGCCGTTGCCGACCGGGAACTGGTGCGGGTCGCCGCGGACCGGCTGACGCGCGCGCAGGAGCAGCTCGCGATCGCACGGGTGCGAGTGACCGTGGGCGAAGCAATCGCGTCCGACTCCCTGCAGCTGATGCTCGAGGTGAATCGCTCGCGTCTTGCCGCGCTGCGTGCGGATTCGGCTCTGGCGGTGTCACGGCTGCGGCTTGGCCGGGAGATTGGGATGACCGGTCCGGTCGACCCAGCCGCTCCGGACACGAGTGTACCGCCGCCGCTCCCGATGTCGCTGGAAGAAGCTGTTGAAGAGCTGCGCGTCAGCGGACCGGTGCTGCAGGCGGCGCGTGCGGACGAGCGGCGCACACGAGCCGTCCTCAGCGTGGAACGGAATGCGTATCTGCCGGAGCTCAGCATAATCGGTACGGCGGGCGCGTACGATGCCAGCTTTTTCCCCTCCGCGCTGTATCGCCAGCAGCTGGCGCTCAACGTGTCGCTCCCCATCTGGAGCGGCGGTCAGCGCGAGGTCACCATCGCGCGAGCGCGAGCGGTACACAACGTCAGCGCGGCGCAACTCGCCGATCAGGAGCGCGCGACTGCACAGGTGATGACTGAGAGCTACCACGGATACGAGACCGCGCGGGCGGGCGTGGAGCTGGCCCAGAACGGCGTCGCGGCCTCCGCTGAGAACTACCGCGTCCAGCGTGCACGGTACGGCGGGGGTTCCGGGTCGATCCTCGATCTGCTCGAAGCCCAGGTTGCGCTCAGCGAATCGGAAGTCGAGTTGATCAGGTCCCGCCAGTCGGCAAAGCTCGCGCTCGCGCAGCTCGAAGCGCTGCTCGGCCGCCGCATACTTCAGTGACACAGCGTCAGTCAATGAGACGATAACCATGACGAGCCCAATTCAGCGGCGGCTTCCCGGCTCACCCACTGTGCGCCGGATCGTACTGCCGATCGGCGTGCTGCTGCTCGGCATTCTGCTGCTGGCACTGTTCACGCGGTCCCGCTCGGCGGGGGGCGAGAGTGCGCAAGAAGGGCCTGCTGGCGGGGACGCGGGTGCCGCGAGCACGCCGCCGATGCCCGTTGATGTCGATACCGCCCGGCTGTCGGCCGTCACCGACGCAGTGCGCGCGACCGGACGCATCGAAGCCAATCAGAGTGTGGAGCTGCGCCCGGGTGAGACTGGCCGAGTGGTTCGGATTCACTTCCGCGAGGGGCAGCTCGTCGGGGTCGGCGCTCCGCTGGTGAAGATCGACGACGCGATGTTGCGCGCGCAGCGCGAGCGCGCGCTGGCGGACCGTGATCTCGCGCGGCAGCAGCTCGACCGCGTGCGCCTGCTGCGTCAGGAGAACGCAGCCACGCCTGCTGACCTCGAGCGGGCCGAAGCCACTGCAAGGAGTGCAGAGGCGGCAGTCAACGTCATCGAGTTGCAGCTGCGGCGGACGACTGTGCGCGCGCCGTTCGCCGGTGTCATCGGACAGAGATTCGTCAGCATCGGCGACTACGTGACAAGCGCGAGTCGCCTCCTGAGCCTGCAGACAGTGGACCCTCAGCGTGCTGTGCTGGAGATCCCGGAGCGGCACGCGGGGCTGCTGCGCCCTGGTCAGACCGTCGAGTTCAGCGTTGCCGCGTATCCGGGGCAGACATTCAACGCGCAGGTGGAGTTCGTCGATCCTGTCGTCCAGCCGACCACGCGGACGATCGTCGTGAAGGCCCGGGCACCGAATCGCGATCGGAGGCTGAGCGCCGGGATGTTCATCGAGGCGCGGCTGGCGACATCGACGCGGGCTTCAGCGGTCGTGATCCCCGAGGACGCGGTGCAACCGCTCCGCACGGCGAACGTGGTCTGGGCCGTCGTGAACGGTCAGGCGAGCAGGCGCGTCGTGGAGCTGGGCGCGCGCTCGCTGGGAACGGTGGAGGTGATCAGCGGCGTGAATCCCGGCGAGCTGGTCGTCGTCGGCGGTCTGGAACGCATGGGGGAGGGGATGCCGGTCGATCCTCGTCCGCGCGCCGTCGCGGGCGGATAGATGTCCGAAACCTCCGCCACAACCGCCGGAACCAGTCAGTAGCGTGAATTCGGGCAAGCTGGTCGTCTGCGGGCGCGCTACGTTGCTGATCAGTCATGCACTCCTGCCCCCTCTGTCATTCGGACGCATGCGAGTTGTACCACTCCGAGCGGGCGCGCCGCTGGTTCCGCTGTCCCATATGCGCGCTCGTGCACCTGGATCCCGCGCTCCGGCTGTCGCCCGAAGACGAGCGCGCACGCTACTCACATCACGAGAATAACCCCGACGATCCGCGATACGTCGATTTTCTCAGCCAACTCGCCGATCCTCTGGTACGCAGGCTGAAGCCGGGCGCGCACGGGCTCGATTTCGGCTGTGGCCCGTCGCCCGTGCTCGCTGGAATGCTCACCGAAGCAGGCTTTCCCTGCGAGGCGTACGATCCGTTCTTCTTCCCCGACGCAGAACTGCTCTCGAAGCGGTACGATTTCGTCGCCTGCTCCGAGGTCGTGGAGCACGCGCACGATCCCGCCGGGATGTTCGCGCTGTTCGGCCGGCTGCTCCCCGGCAGCGGCGTGCTCGGCGTGATGACTCGCTTCTACGGGATGGACGCGCCGTTCTCCGAGTGGTGGTACAGGCGCGACCCGACGCACGTCTGCTTCTACTCGGCGGCGACCATGCAATGGATCGCAGCGCATCACGGCTGGGCGGTGGACTTTCCGCGCCCGGATGTAACGCTGTTCACGTTGCCTGGAACGGCCGATCACGGCCGCGACATGCTCCATCATTGACGAGCACTACGAGCACCAATACGTTACGATCGACGAGAGGCACCTCGTACCTCTCGACGAGCCCCGAAACCAAGTGCCACGGCATCGGATCAGCTCGCCGGGGAGAATGTCCGTCCCTATTCTCTCTCGAGGTACATATGCTCCCCACCGTCCTCTCGATCATCGCGCGTTTCCCGCCTCGCACGATTCACCGCGCTGTTCTGCTGC
>CAZOAT010000063.1:0-14631 GCA_964577965.1 uncultured Gemmatimonadaceae bacterium
CACGCCGATCGCCGAGGCCGGGTCGTTGGCCAGCAGCTGCGGCTGCGGCACGGCCGCTTCCCTTCGGGCGTCCGCGTCCGCGAGGGGCCGTGAAGACGTCAGCGTCCTCTTCCTCTTCCTCAGCCTCGTCGGGAGAAGCCGTCGCACCTTCCTCTTCCTCTTCGTCGAGATCGTCCGTGCTGTCCCACAGACTCTCGGTCTGATCCTTGTTCAGCGCCCAGCCGCCGCTCTCGTCGTCATCGTCATCGACATACGAGCGCCGCCTGCTGCCGCCGAACGCTCCGAGATCCTCCGTGTCGTCGTCGTACTCGTTGTCCAGATCGTCCTTCGCCATCCTGCCTCCCTTTGGCGTGTAGTGCGCGTGCTTCAACACGACAAACGCTTGTCAGTGCGGGCGTGCGCTGCACGACGTATGCCCCGATTCAACCCCGGTGACACGCGTCACCCGCGGGCGCGCAATGTAGCGCGTCAATCGGCGAACTCCACCCTCACCTCATGAGGGATTATGCCCGCGGCAAAACCCCGCGCAAGGACCTCCCGTACAGCCCTCCTCCCGGTCTCGCCGTAATCAAGTGTCCAGCTGTTCACATACATCCCGACGAAGGTGTCAGCCCGGGCATCGTCCAGCCCCCGGGAGTAACTCATCGCATGGGCGAGTGCGTCCGCGCGGTGGTCGAGCCCGTACGCGATGCTTTCCCGCAGGTGCCTCGAAACCTTCTCCACCAGCTCCGGGCCGAGGTCCTTTCGGACAACATTTCCTCCAAGCGGGAGAGGAAGCCCGGTTTCCTGCTCCCACCATGCGCCCAGATCCACAACCAGGTGCAGCCCGCGATCGCCGAAGGTGAGTTGCCCCTCGTGGATCAGGAGCCCGGCTTCCACGTCGCCAGCGAGCACGGCGTCCTCGATGGCGTCGAAGGACATCTGTACCGCCTCGAAGTCCGGGAGGCACAGCCGCATCACCAGGTAGGCTGTCGTGAGCGGTCCCGGTACCGCTATCCGCGCGCCTGCCAGATCCGTCAGAGAGCGTTGCGCTGCCGCCACGAGGCGCGGCCCGTACCCGTCGCCCATCGAGGAGCCATGGGGGAGGAGCGCGTAACGGTCGGACAGGTATGCGTAGGCATGAATGGAGACAGCGGTCACCTCGAGCTCACCTCGCAGCGCCCGCTGATTGAGCGTTTCGATGTCCTGCAGCTCGTGCACGTACTGCAGCCCTTCCGTGTCCACTTTCCCTGCGGCGAGCGCGTAGAACATGAAGGCATCGTCGCTGTCCGGACTGTGCGCGACGCGGATCACCCGTGGCTCGGCGCTCATCGTGCTCTCCCTCGTGCCGCGGCCAGCGCTGCGACGATCTCTTCCCGATGCCGGTCGTACTCCGGGAGCCCTCTGGCCATTTCCGTCTGCTCAGCGGCGAGGAGCCGCTGTCCGTACCGTGCCGCCGCGGCCGCGTCACCCTGGAGCTCGGCAACATGGGCGGCGAGGAGCAGACCGAGAAGGTGTGCAGGCGAGCGGGAGAGGATCCTGTCGGCGTGGGCCTTCGCCAGCTGCACGTCGCCCGCGACTGTTGCGATCCGCCCTACGTCGTAATGCTGGTCGTCGTTCAGCGGGCCGATCATCTGATACGCCTGAATCGCCATCGGCGCGAAGAAGGCGACGCTGTCACGCTTCCCCTCAGACGCGAGCATCATGACGCGGTTGTACAGGCGGTCGGCGCTCTCTTCCGGGGTGAGCTGCGAGAGGTCGGTTCGAGCCGGCGCCGCCGAGGGATCGAAGCCCATTGCCCCCGGCGTGAGAGCAGCAGGCGAGCTGCTGCGATCGCCGCCCAGACCCCGGGCGAGCAGGAAGCCGATGAGGGCGACGACAGCAACGCCCGCTACCATCCATGGCAGCAGGTCGGAAGGGGTCCGCCGGCCCGCGGCAGCCGCCGCCGGGTTCGTTGGAGCGCCGCATCGGTGGCAGAAACGCGAGCCAGGTGAGAGAGGGGTGGAGCAGCGGGCGCAGGCGGCTCCGGCGAGCGGGGCGCCACACGCTGCACAGAAACGCCAGCCCTCCGCATCGGCGGGGGCTGGCGTCTGGCATCTGGGGCAGATGATTCTGCTGTCGGCAGTTGAAGTCACGCCGGGAAATTAGCTGGCTGTCGCCAGCTCACACGCTACCCTGCGTGCGTTCCGTACGGCTGCGAGATCTCCTCGATTGTGCGCGCCGCCTTCTTTTCGTCCTTCGCGTGGAGCACCAGGTCGGCCTGGGCGACGACTCCGACCAGCTCGCCACGCTCGTCAACGATGGGAATGCGGCGCACCTGCTCCTTCCCCATGATGTCCATGACGTCGTAGAGGTCCGCGTCCGGATTTGCGGTCGTCACGTGCTCCGTCATCGCCTCGCTCACCGGACAGTCGGGCGATACATGCCCTTCGGCGACGTGCCGCAGGGCGATGTCACGATCCGTGATCACGCCGATGAGATGCTTCGAGCCCTCGGCCTGAACCACGGGCAGCATCCCCACGTTCTGATCCTTCATGAGCCGGGCCGCTTCCTGGATGGGGGTGTCAGGTGTGACGCTTACCGGCGGGGAAGTCATGATTTCGTTCGCTTTCATTTTCGGCTCCGTTGGCGGGAGCTTCACATGGCGCGCAATGGCTGTGCCGGAATGAGCTGGTCGCTGTGTCACACCGGGAAAAGGATCTCCCGGTATTTCGGGAGCGGCCACATCTCGTCCGGCACCGTCAGCTCGATTCTGTCGCACAACTCGCGAACCGACGCAATGCAGTCGGCGCCGTCCCGGGTCAGGAAAGAGGCCTGCGCAACGCCGTCGCTGAAATCGTTTCCGCGGGTGATCACATCTTCCAGCGTGGTACGTCGGCTGCGGAGCTCCTGCAGCAGCTCGCCCAGCTCATTGGCGGCCTCGACCTGCGGCGTGGGTGTGATCCCGGCCTGCCTGGCATCCGCTGCCGCGCGCGCGAGCTGGCCGGAGTATTCGAAACCCGCGGGGAGCACCATCGTGTCCACCATCTCACGAAGCACGTGCAGCTCGATGAGAACGTCCTTCGAGTACCGCTCCAGCCGGACGTGATACCGCGACTCGAGCTCCTCGCCATTGAGAACGCCGAGCCCGTTGAACAGCCTGCGCGACGAATCGGTCACGAGCTGCCCGAGGGCGTCCGGCGCGCGACGGAAGTTGGGGAGTCCGCGGCGCTCGGCTTCCTCCACCCACTCTTCGGAGTAGTTGTTCCCCTCGAATCTGACCGGAGTGCTCTGCCGGAAGCTCTCGCGCACCACGACGAGCACGGCGTCGTCCACTTTCTTCGTCTTCTTGAGTTCATTCTCCAGCTGATCGGTGAGCTCGCCCAGCGCTTCGGCCACGGCCGCGTTCACGATCATGACGGGGAAGGCGATGGACGCGCTGGAGCCCACCGCGCGGTACTCGAACTTCTGTCCGGTGAACGCGAACGGCGACGTGCGGTTGCGGTCTGTGTTGTCGCGCTTGATCTCCGGGATCTTCGCAACGCCGAGCTTCACCATCTGCTCTTCCGCGCTGCCCCGTGCCTTGCCGGAGGTGATCTCCTCGATGACGTCGGTGAGCATGTCCCCCATGAACACCGAGATGATCGCCGGTGGTGCTTCGTTCGCGCCGAGTCGGTGCTCGTTGCCCGCGGACGCGATTCCGGCGCGCAGCGCACCAGCGTGCTTGTGCACGCCCTGCAGCACTGCGGCGAGGAAAAGCAGGAAGCGCACGTTCAGGTGCGGTGTGTCACCCGGCTGAAGCAGATTCGATCCGTCGAGATTTGGATCCTCCGAGCGGACCTGCAGCGACCAGTTGCAGTGCTTGCCACTGCCGTTGATGCCGGCGAACGGCTTCTCGTGCAGCAGCGCATGGAGCCCATGGCGAAGCGCGACGCGGCGGAGCGTCGCCATCACGAGCTGGTTGTGGTCCACCGCGATGTCGGTCTCCTCGAACACCGGCGCCATCTCGAACTGGCTGGGTGCGACCTCGTTGTGCCGCGTGCGGATCGGCACGCCGAGCTTGTACAACTCGTGCTCGACTTCCGCGATGCACGCCTGCACACGCTCCGGAATTCCGCCGAAGTAGTGGTCCTCCAGCTGCTGCCCGCGCGCGGGTGGGGCGCCGATCACGGTGCGGCCGGCCATGATGAGATCGGGACGCATCGCGCACAGCGTGCGGTCGACGAGGAAGTACTCCTGCTCGGGCCCGAGCGTGGTGAACACGCGCTGAATCCCCTGGTCGCCGAGCAGATGCAGCAGTCGCACCGCCTTGTCGGAGAGCACGTCCGAACTGCGGAGCAGCGGTGTCATCTCGTCCAGTGCTTCGCCGTTGTAGCCGATGAAGACAGAGGGGATGCACAGCGTGCGAACGCCCGCCCATTCCGCGATGAACAGAGGACTCGCCGGGTTCCACGCGGTGTACCCGCGCGCTTCCCACGTCGCGCGCAGTCCGCCAGAGGGAAAACTCGATGCGTCGGGCTCGCTCTGTATCAGCTGGTCGGCGCTGAACGTCTCAACTACCGTATGGTCGCCGTCGAAGTTCAGAAAGGCGTCGTGCTTCTCGGCGGTGAGGCCTGTCTGCGGCTGAAACCAGTGCGTGAAGTGAGTGGCGCCGCTCGTGATTGCCCAGTCCTTCACGACCTGCGCGACTACGGGCGCTACTTCGGGATCGAGTTTTCGTCCGAGACGCACCGCGTCGGCGAGTTTGGCATAAACCTCGGCGGGCAGTTTGTCGCGCATCTGCCGCGCGCCGAATGTGTTGACTCCGAAGTACTCAGAGGTGCGAGCGGGACGCGGTTCATCGGACGTGATCGCGTCGCGGGAAGCGATTTCCCGGATGCAGGAGAGGCGCTGGGAGGACATGACGGCGGCCAGTTTTGGGCGTGCGGGGTGGCGAGCGCGGACAGAAAAAATTAGCAGGTTTGGTGCTGATCGCGGTCGCCGGATTTTCGGGTCGTCCCGGTGGGCATGGGAAGACGCGGCGGTGGGACGCGACCCTACACGACGGAATCTCAGCGTGGGCGCACCGCTCACCTGAGCCATATACTTCAAGTCGATGAGCGACACCGAGCCCGTGACCGCGTCCCCTCTGGCCGATCCAAGCGACCCGGCGGATCTCGCGCTCGTGAGCAGGTTGGCAGCGGGCGACGAGACGGCGCTCGCTGCGCTGTACGACAGGTGGTCGGGTCGGTTGTACTCGATCGCGCTCCAGCTGGTCAAACAGCCCGACCGCGCGGAGGACGTACTCGAGGAGACATTCTGGCAGGTCTGGCGGGGTGCCGGTGCCTACACTCCGGCACGCAAGTCGGTCTCGACGTGGCTGCTGACGATCGTACGCCGTCGCTCGCTCGAGCGGCTTCGCGCCCGCCCGCGCCCGAAGGACATGCCGCTCGAGAGCCAGTACGGCGCAGCGGATGAGATTCCGGATGCGGGCCCGAGGGCTCCGGCAAGCAAGCATGCGCCACTGCTGGAGAAGACGATCCTCGACCTGCCTGAAGACCAGCGCACCGCGTTCGAGCTGGCCTGGTTCCACGGGCTCGGACAGGCGGAGATATCGGACCGACTTGGCGAACCCCTCGGCGCCATCAGAACGCGGTTGCGGCTGGCGATGCAGAAGCTGCACGCGGAGCTGATCGGGGCGTCCTCAGCGCCGCTGGCCGAATGACGGCCGCACTCCCGCACGACAAGGCTCTCGAGGAGCTGGAGATCGTATCGCTCGGCGCGGCACCGCCCGACGCGACCGCTGGCATGCTGGCGCATGCCGCTGAGTGCTCCGACTGCCGACGCGAGCTCGATGAGTACACCGTGTTGCTTGCCGCGCTGAGCGCGCTGATCCCGGAGGAGGAGCTGAATAGGGGGAGGTCGGCCGGGATAAGGTCGCGGCTGCTGGCGAGGGCGGACGCGGACATGGAGGCAGCAGGCAAGCGGCAGATTGCGGCGGCCGCGCTGCAGAAACAGCAGCGCGCGCAGGTTTCGCGGATGCCGACGATGGCCTCCGAGCAGGCGGTGCGATCGATGACGGAGAGCCCGCGCCGCGAAGAGCCAGCGGCCGAAAAGAAGGGAGCGGACGCGCGGGCAGCGGTGGTCAGCGGACCGCGGCACAGTAGTTACCGGCCGGCGCAATTTGGTCTGCTCTTGTGGGCCAGCATAGCGACACTGGCGCTACTGTTTGCTGTTGGTGCCTTTCTGCTGCTGCCTGCGGAGGAGAGCGGTGAAGTGGAGGCCGCGCTCGCCCGTGAGGCCGAAGCCGAGGCGCGGGCCGACTCGCTCGAGCTCATCCTCCGGCAACGGGAAGCCGCAGTCGGAGCGTTCGCTGCCCCCGAGGTTCGGATCATCGATCTTACGAACTGGGGGAGTCGCGGGCGCCCCGTGGCGCGGATGTTCTGGAACCCGGAGACCCGCCGCTACTCGCTGTTCGCATACGAGCTCCGCCCCGCGCGACCGGGTCACACGTATCAGCTCTGGGTCACGACGCCGCACGTCCGCCGGTCGGTGGGAACGTTCCAGACGCGTGCCGACGGCACCGGTGAGACCGAAGCGGCGCTCGAGCTCGACCCGGAAATGCTGAGAACTGTTTTCATCACCGAAGAGGTGGCACCCGGCGCGAGCGAGCCCACTGGCAGGGTACTGGCGGGAGGGACACCGTGACCCAGCTCCGTAGCGAAGTGGCGGTAGATGCATTCGATCAGCCTGGCGTATCCCACTGTGCCACGGTCAGGGGATGAGGCGCGGGCCGTGGCCCGGCTCGTCGATTCAGTGCGGCCGACCGAAGCGCGCGCGGTGCTCGTTCGCTGCCTCTCCGGAGACGTGGCGCCCGCGGCCGCACTCGCCCAGCTGCTGCATATGACAGGGAGCGCAGCATCGGTCCGTCGTGTAGTGGACGTGGTCACGCACAACGCTGCGGTCGCGTCCCGCTCGGGTGACAAGCTGTTGCAGGACCGCGTGGATGAGCTGACCCAGGTGCTGGTCGATCCCGAGCTCGGCGTGGATCGCCTGGAGGCGCTGCAGCGTGGCGGCCGCGGAGGGTGAACGACCAGGCGAGCGGCTGATCAGCTTTCGGGTGCGTTACTGCCCCTTCGATCGGCCTTCCTGCGCTCTCCCCGCCGTCGCCTGCCGACGCGCGGTCGGAACCAGCGAATCGTGAATGCGGCCAGCAGGATGCCGATGATCCAGTAGACAGGGCGCAGGAGATCGTCCAGCGCGGGCAGCTTGTATGTGATCCAGAAGAGAAGTGCCGCCGCTGTGAGGCCTATCATCCAGAACCAAAGCAGCCCGCGTGGTCGACGACGAAGGTAGGGTGGCGGCAGTCTGCGTTTCTCCCTTTGTTGCTGGGTCGTCTGACGAGGACCAGAGTGGCCGGCAGGTAGTGGCTGGCAGGTAAAGTGAGGGCCGTTCCCGGTTTCGCGGAACTGTAGCACTGGAGCGCCCGGATTGCATACTTATTGAGGGCACCGACCTGACGACTGCGTGTAGGAAATGGGGCGTGCCTGGCTTTGGACCCTCGGCCACCTTCACCGCAACCGGTTCGACACCTTGAGATACACCCCTTTGAGCCGGCCACTGCGGCTGGCGTGCATTTCTGCGACCCTAGTCGCGGCCCTGGCCGGGTGCGGGAGCGGTACGGAAGTACCTCCAGCGGCGAGCCTGTCGCGTACGGCGGGTGATCAGCAGGAGGGCACGATCAACACTGCCCTCAGCCTCCCGCTCGCGGTCCGGGCCAGAGGTACTGATGGATCGCCGATCACAGGTGTCACCGTCACGTGGACTGTCACATCCGGCAACGGGTCGGTCACGCCCGCCACCTCAATAACGGACGCCGAAGGCACTGCGACGACGGTCTGGACGCTGGGTCCGATACCGGGACAACAGAGTGTCACTGCCACGATCGAAGGCGGTGTAACCACGATCTTTACGGCTACCGCGAGCTCGGCGCCCATGTGTGGTGCCACGGTTGAGCTGAGTCACGGCGAGATCTGCCTCGCTTCGCCTTCGCGTGCAGCCGATGTTCAGGTGAGCGGATCCGTCGGTGCGGAGTTTGTGGCCATTCCGTACTACGACGGTAATCTCGCGCGGAATTCTGTAACCGTGAACGCGATCGCGATGGGCGCGACTCCCGCGTTGGGGCCGCCGACACCTGTCATGGTTCCGTTCCAGAGCGCGTCACTGGATGCCGGCGCGATGGTACTCAGCCGTGACGTCAGTTTCGAGCGCGGCCTGCGCCGGCGTGAGCGTGAATCGCTTCCACGGTTGGTCTCGGAGGGAGGAGGGGCCGCTGCGACGTCGCGCTCCGGAGCGAGCATGGCGGTGGCACCGGCCGAGCCGCGGTTCGCGGTGGTCGGCGATGTCATGTCGCTGAACGTCAGATCTGATTCGGCGTGCGCACAGCCGAGTCTTCGCCAGGGAGAAGTGAAGAAGATTTCCACCCGTGCGATCTGGGTGGAAGACCGGGCCAATGCGCCGGGCGGTTTCACCGACGCCGAGTACGATCAGATCGCTGCCGAATTCGACAGTCACATCTGGCCAACCGACATCGCAGCGTTCGGTACACACACCGACATAGACAACAACCAGAAAGTGATCGTCTTTTTCACCTCGGCGGTGAACGCGCTCACTCCAGGGGTCGCGCCAACTTCATTCGTGGGTGGCTTCTTCCATTCGCGGGACTTGTTCCCCAAGGCGGCAGTGATGCGCACCGCCAGCGGCAAGGATCTTCAGGCTTGCCCCGGGAGCAATTTCGCGGAGATGTTCTACATGCTCGCGCCCGATGAGACGCGCGACTTCAGCAAGAAGGAGCGCGTGCTGCAGTTTACGCATGGCACGCTGGCGCACGAGCTGCAGCACCTGATCAACTCCGCGCGGCGGCTGCACATCACGCCCAACGCTGTTTACCCGGAAGTGGTGTGGATGGAGGAAGGACTGTCGCACATCGCGGAAGAGCTGTCGTACTATCGGGTCTCGGGCTTCCAGCCGCGGCAGAACCTGAATGTTGACGATGTGCGCGGCTCTGGCGCGCTGATCGACATCCTGAACCGATACATGGCGTCCAACCTCAGCAGGCTCAGCAGCTATATGTCGAGCAGCAGCACGCAGTCACCGTACGGCGAGTCTCAGCCAGGTGGGAACACTGACGACTGGGACGACCTCGCGACCCGGGGAGCGATCTGGAGCTTCATGCGGTGGGCCGCAGACCATCGCGGGTCCAGTGATGGCGATGTGTGGAACCGGCTGGTGAGGGACGCCACCGCCGTCGGAATCGAGAATCTCCGCAACGTCTTCGGCGCCGACATCGGAGGTCGCTTCCGGGAATGGGCGGGGGCTAACTATGTGGATGATGCGCCCGGGCTGGACGGTCCTGGAGCGCCGCAGCAGAGTATCACGTTTCGGCACCCGAGCTGGAACTTCCGCTCGATCCTTCCGGCGTTGTCGTCAAACAATGCCCAGTTTCCGCTTCAGCGGTTCAGCATAGCCGGGCAGACCGCAACGTTCACGCTGGTAGACGGTGGTGCCGCCTACCTGCGCTTCGGCACAGGTGCGGGTACGAGCACGAACCTCCGCATTACCACGAGTAGCGGCGGTCAGCTGCCCTCGGGAGCCAGCGTCTGGATCGTGCGAACGAAGTAGGCATGGGGGGCACCGTGGCCGGCAAGCGTGGCAGCGACAGTGCATGGGGCGCTGCGACGCGCCTGCCAGTGACTGCTGGGGGAGTTGGTCGGGCGCGCCGGTGTCTGGGAATGACGCAGGCGGAGCTCGCGCGTGCGCTGGGTGTGGGGCGCGTGACGGTCGCGCGGTGGGAGACTGACGTGATGCGGCCTACGCATCGCTCAGTCGCGCGATTGCTCGACCTGCTGCACGATCTCGCGTCAATGCCATCGACAGGGGCCGGTGATGCCGATGCGCGCGAGGACATTGCGCAGCGATTTGCGCTGGTAGCGCTGTTCGGTGGCAGGGTGCGGCTGCCGGTGCGGTCGTGGGGCGAGCTGCTCGATGTCTCGCCGGGGGTGTTGTCTGAGGTTCCGGTTGCGCCGGGGCGGGACGGGACTCCGCTCGCGTCGGGAAGCGATGTCGGTACCGGACTCGAGGAGCGTCTCCGCGGGCGTGCAGTGCAGGCGGACAGCGTGGCGGGCGAGCGGCGACTTGCGCAGGAGATTGTGACGATCGCGGAGCGCTGGCGGTCAGTGTGATCCATGGCTGAAGTCACTGTTCTCGTCATCGATGACGAGCTTCAGATCCGGCGCGTCGTCCGGAACGCCCTCGAAAACGGTGACGTGCGCGTGCGCGAAGCCGCTTCGGCTCGCGAGGGGATTGACGTCGCCGCTTCGGAGAGGATCGACCTTATTGTCCTCGACATAGGCTTGCCCGACATGGACGGACTCGAAGTCTGTCGGGATATGCGCGGCTGGACAACGGCGCCGATACTCGTTCTCTCTGCCCGCCACTCCGACCAGGAGAAGGTTGCTCTGCTGGATGCTGGAGCGGACGATTACATGACCAAGCCGTTCAGCACAGTCGAGCTTCAGGCGCGCGTGCGTGCGCAGCTGCGTAGGTCGCGTCTGAGTGGAGGGCCTGGCGGACAGAGTGTCATTGAATCCCACGGTGTCCGGATCGACCTCGGGCGACGCGCCGTCCATCGCGACGACGTGCTGGTTCATCTCACTCCCCTCGAGTGGGAGCTCATTCGTGTCCTCGCGACGAACGCCGATCGCACCATGACGCACGGCCAGCTCTTCTCCCAGGTGTGGTCGCGATCCCATGGCGACGCGCAGCATTACCTGCGTGTGCACGTAGCCAATCTCCGGCGCAAACTTGAACGCGATCCCGTGCGCCCCGCTCTGATCATCACGGAACCCGGAGTCGGCTATCGATTCGACGCCGGAGAATGAGGTTGACCTCCCCGGCCACGAGACGCGAGTGGGTCATCTCACTGGCCGCGCTCTTTCTCGTCACCGTGCTGCTGCTCGCGCTTCGGAGTACCGCGGACAAGGCGCACGTGGCGCTCGCGTACCTGCTTCTCGTGCTCGGCGTGAGCTCGCGAGGCGGTCGAGGCCCTGGCATAGCGGTGTCAATCACCGCGTTTCTGTGCTTCAACTTCTTCTTCCTGCGCCCCTACCACACGCTTACCCTCGCCGATCCGCTGGACTGGGGTGTGCTTGCCGCTTTCCTGCTCACCAGTCTCGTTGCCGCGCAGCTCCTCGTCCGATCGCGTACTGAGGCGGCTTCCGCTGAACTTCGCGCACAGGAAGTTGAACGCCTGTCCGCGCTTGGCGCGGAGACACTGAACGCGGCCCGCGCGGAGGACGCACTGCGCGCCATTGCCGAAGTCATTCGCGGAACGCTTGGAGCTGCGTGCTGCGGCATTCACATCCGCTCGCAGGGAAGCGCTCCGGTGTTGGTGGCCAGGGCAGGCGATGCGCTGATGGGTCATGGCCCCGGCGCACCCGGGCAGCCGGGCACTGAAGGGATGTTGCAGTGGGTTGCCGCAAATGGACGCGCTGCCGTCGAGCTGCACAACGGCTCGATGCGCGCGGCGCATGGCGACACGTATCAGTTTCTTGCCACCAATCCGGACGTGCTCTCGCTGTTCCTCCCCCTGCAGGTACGAGATCACACGGTTGGTGTCCTGACCGTAACGCCAGGCCGCACACTGCAGCTCGACGCTGCCGGTGGCCGTTTCCTGATCGCGCTGTCGTACTACGCAGCGCTCGGAGTCGAGCGGCTGAAGCTTGCGGAGGATGCGGACCGTGCCGATGCGCTCGAGAAGGCGGACGAAGCCAAGAACGCGGTTCTCGCGTCCGTTTCGCACGATCTCCGAACACCGCTGACTACTATCAAAGGCCTGGCACACGAGATTCGTCGGGAGGGCGACGAGCGCGCTGCGGTCATCGAGGAGGAAGCGGATCGCCTCAACAGGTTCGTCGCCGATCTGCTAGACCAGTCGAGGCTCGCCGCTGGCGGCCTTCGCGTCGAAGCCCAGATCAATGCTGCCGAAGACCTCGTGGGCGCAGCGATGCAGAGGGTGTCGGGCGCAACTGGGGATCGGGTGGTGGTGGCGTCGCTGCAGCAGACCGAGCCGCTGCTGCTTGGCAGGTTTGATTTTGCCCATTCCCTGCGCGTGCTCTGCAATCTGATCGACAATGCGGTCAAGTTCGCCCCGCCGCGCTCGACAGTCGAAGTGCAGGCACGCCGCGGCAACGGGCAGCTGGAGTTCCTTGTCGCTGATCGCGGGCCGGGAATCTCTGTGTCTGACCGCGAGGTGATTTTCCAGCCTTTTTTTCGGGGGAGCGCGGCTGGTGGCAGTGGTGTGGGACTCGGGCTGTCGATCGCACGCGGGCTGGCAGCGGCGCAGGGTGGCAGCGTCAACTATGAATCGCGCGAAGGCGGCGGCAGCGTTTTCGTGTTCAGTGTTCCGGCAGCAGACGTGAGCGACCTGGAGGGCGTACAGGAGGACTCTTTGTGATTTTTTGATGGCTGGCGCGCCGATCTTTGTGCGCGTTTGACGGTGCGATCCGTAACGTCGGTTGCTTCCTACCCCGGCGTTTGCCATGACTGCGAAAGATCAGGCCCCAGCCATTGTTGGCCAGGAACCGGCACCACGTTACCAGCAGGTCGAGACAGATCCGCACGGAAAGCGGCTGGCTGTCCTGACGCTGGCCGCGCTCGGTGTCGTGTATGGCGACATCGGCACAAGTCCGCTCTATACGATCCGCGAGACATTTCACCCCGAGTTCGGCCTCGAGGCGAGCGTGGCGAACGTGCGCGGGATTCTGTCACTGGTTTTCTGGTCGCTGATGCTCGTTGTTGTGGTCAAGTATCTCGTCTTCGTGCTTCGCGCGGACAACCGCGGCGAGGGTGGTGTGCTCGCTGCGCTGGCCCTGGCGCTGCAGCGGCAGCACCGCCACACGGAACGGCGGCGCAGAATGGTTTTGATTGTGCTCGGCATCTTCGGCACTGCGCTGCTCTACGGCGACGGTATCATAACGCCGGCCATTTCAGTTCTGGGCGCGATGGAAGGGTTGACCGTCGTTACGCCGCGACTTGCTCCGTTCGTCGTGATCGTGACGATCGTCATTCTGTTGAGCCTGTTCCTGTTTCAGAGGTTCGGGACAGCACGTGTGGGAGCGACGTTCGGGCCGGTCACCGCGCTGTGGTTCATCACCATTGCGGTGCTTGGCATCGCCGAGATCACGCGTGAGCCGCGGGTTCTGGCGTCGGTGAATCCCTATCATGCCGTTCGCTTTTTCATGGAGCATGGCTTTACCGGTTTCGCTGTGCTTGGCGCCGTCTTCCTCGCGGTTACCGGGTCGGAGGCGCTGTATGCCGATATCGGGCACTTCGGAAAGAAGCCGATCCGGCTCGCCTTCTTCTCGCTCGCGCTTCCTGCACTGCTCCTCAACTACTTCGGCCAGGGCGCGTTGCTGCTTCGGAATCCGGCGGCGATAGAGAATCCCTTCTATCTGCTCGCCCCCCGCTGGTTCCTGTACCCGCTTCTTGCGATCGCGACGATGGCCGCCATCGTCGCTTCCCAGGCGCTCATCTCAGGTGCGTTCTCGCTTTCTCACCAGGCGGTGCAGCTCGGCTACTGGCCGCGCCTCACGATCATCCACACTTCCAGAAGAGAGCATGGGCAGATCTACGTTCCTGAGATCAACAGGGCGCTGATGATCGGGACGCTGCTCATCGTGGTGGGATTCAGGTCATCGAGCGCGCTTGGCGCGGCGTACGGTATCGCAGTCACGGGAACGATGTCGATCACAACGCTTTTGTTCGCGGTGATCGCGCGCACCCAGTGGAAATGGCCGATGTGGCGTGTCGTCGCTCTGGCTGCGTTCTTCTTCAGCTTCGATTTCGCCTTCCTCGGCGCCAACGCGCTCAAGATCGAACATGGCGGCTGGGTGCCGCTTGCCATCGGCCTGACCGTGGCCACTCTGATGATGACGTGGAAGCGCGGTCGTGAGCTGCTTCAGGGCATCATGCGACAGGCAAGCCTGCCGATGGATCTCCTGCTGACCGAGCTCGACCGACGGCCCCCGCCGCGGGTGACCGGAACTGCGGTTTTCATGACGTCAGACGCAGAAGGCGCACCCGTCGTGATGCTGCACCACCTGAAACACAACAAAGCGCTTCACGAGCAGGTCATACTGCTGTCTATCGTCTCGGCGGAGACACCGGATGTTGCCGAAGCCGAGCGTGTGACGGTGCAGCGGTACGGGCACGGTTTGTATCGTGTCGTTGCAACGTATGGCTTCATGGAGACGCCCAACGTGCCTGAGATAATGGAAGCATGTGAAGCGTTCGATCTCCACGCGCACAAAACCGAGACGAGCTTCTACCTCGGTCGCGAGCGCATTCTTCCGACAGGCGCGTCAAGGATGGCGCGCTGGCGAAAGAGGTTGTTCGTGATCATGAATCGTAATGCTCAGGAGGCGACGCGTTACTTCGGTGTGCCGCCAAACCGTGTGGTCGAGCTCGGAGCGCAGGTGCAGCTGTAGCCTGCGACAGCGCCGCAAGCGAGGGTTTCGGGGGTCGAAAACCACACCCTCAACTTGTAGATTTCAAAGTCTACGGCGCGGTAGCCAAGTGGTAAGGCAGCGGTCTGCAAAACCGCTATTCGCCGGTTCGATTCCGGCCCGCGCCTCT
>CAZOAT010000064.1:0-14618 GCA_964577965.1 uncultured Gemmatimonadaceae bacterium
AGGGGCAGCGAGACGATAGCGAGGTACCCCGCTATCCAGAACGTGCTTCCCGTAACGCCCTTCACTCGCGCGCTTGCCATGACTTGATCTCTGGTGCTTCGTGGGAGGTTGCTGAAACGCTGCGAGATTCACAGCATAACGTCGCGACAACTTTCGGGACAGATACAGCGCGCCAGCATTGGCTGCAAACCTTGTTTCGCCGCGCTGGCGCAGGATCTCAGTTGCTGAAGACAAACGAGAATATCTCGTGCACCACCTCACGGGGGTGCGTCAGGTGCACGTAGTGCCCGGCGCCGGTGATGATGACCTGCCGCGAGCGGCTACCGGGATAAGGAGGCAGCATGGCAACCAGAGTCCATTCAGTCACACTAGCCAATGGAATTACCCTCCAATACGTCGAGCAGGGCGATCCCTCGGGCATCCCCATGCTCCTCCTGCACGGCGTCACGGACTCCTGGCGTTCGTTCGAGCCCGTGTTGTCATTCATGCCCGCCTCCATCCGTGCCTTCGCCCTGACGCAGCGCGGTCACGGCGACGCCAGCCGACCACCGACCGGCTATCGGTACACCGACTTCGCGGCCGACGCCGCGGTTTTCATGGATGCGATGGGTCTCGAATCGGCCGTAATTGTCGGTCACTCAATGGGCAGGGCAATCGCCCAGCGCTTTGCGATCGACCAGCCGGGGCGCACTCTCGGCCTGGTCTTAATGGGTGCCTTCGCTGGTGATGCTGAGAATCCGATCGTTGTCGAGGTTGCGGAGGCCGTTTCGATGTTAACGGACCCGATCGACCCAGGCTTCGTGCGGGAGTTCCAGGTCAGCACACTGGCGCAGCCGGTGCCGCCTGAATTCCTCGAAACCATCGTCCAGGAGAGTCTCAAGGTGCCGGCGCGGGTCTGGCGAGCTGCCTTCGTGGGACTCCGGGAGGACGACGTCGCTGCGGAACTCGGGAAGATCAACGCGCCCACGCTCGTCGTCTCCGGCGACCGTGACGGGTTCGGGTCGATGCGCGAAGTGGAGGTTCGCACCCGGCAGATTCCGGGCGCCCGGCTAGCCGTCTACCATGGTGCCGGACATGGCTTCCACTGGGAAGAGCCTGCGCGTTTCGCCGCTGATCTCGCGGCCTTCACGCGAAGCCTTGCAGGCCCGTGAGGCGTGGTCGTGGCGACCCGGCATCGCCCGTGACCTACGCGTGGCGCAAGCGAGCCGCAGCCGTGAGGACGACATCCTGACCAGCCCGCGCTGCATTAAGCGGTTCCTCAATTGCGGGCCTGATCCGGCCGTTTAGCCGAGTGGCCCGGACGACGAGACGGTTACCGGTCGAGCCGGATCAGCGCGTCGCCAAGGCCGGTAAGGTAAATCGGGCCGGCGCCCTCATTCAGGATCAGTCCGGTGATGAACCCCGGAAGCGGGGCCCACTGCTCCGGGGTGAGCAGCTCCAGACGGGACTCACCTCTCTTCCCCCGCGCATCGAACTCCGCCGCCCGCTCCATTTGCACGGGAGTCTGCACATTGAAGGCAGTGTGCGTTGCACCCGTAGCGGTGTTCAACACGATTACCTGGTTGCTGATCGGCGCGACCATCCAGAGCCTGCCCCTGTCGTCCAGCTCGAGGTTGTCAACAGCGTGGCCCTCGAAAACGACGGTGCGCTCGCTCAACCCTCCGGTTGCAGGATCGACGCGGTAACGCAGCACGCGACCCGCCATCATCTCCGACACATAGAGGTGGCCGTTTCGCTCGTCAAGCGCCACTCCGTTGGGAAAGGCCAGAGAGTCGAGAACGACCTCCGCCTGTGTTCCCGGTTGGTCCCCGCTCATCGGCAGTCGAAGCAAGGCGCCCTCGACGCTCCCCGCATCCACCGACGCCCACATCCTGCTGAGTCCCGTTTCCGCACTGTTGCGGGCGCTCTGAGTGAACCAGATCGTGCCCCTCGAATCCCGTACCGCCGCATTGACGCCATAGCGATGCTGATAGACCTTCTCAGCCGCACCCGTGGTCACGTTCACCCGGTAGATGCTCCCGTCCTCGATGTCGGTGACAAGTGCGTGGGCGCCATCGGGCTCCAGCGAAACACCGTTCGCACCACCCTCGCGCGCCGGGGGGTTGTGAACGTAGCCCGCAGCGACCATCTCACCGAACGGCCTGCTGGTGCCATCGGGTTCGATCAGCCGAAGTCCGCTGACGGCGTCGGTGACGAGCAGTCTTCCGTCCGGCAGAGCGACGCCGTCTTCCGGTCCATGCAGCCCACGCGCCGACGGGAACACCATCGTCGAGTCGTACGACCACTGCCTCACCGTTTCGATTGCACGCGGCGAACGGTCGCAGGCGCCGACAAGCACAGTGCAAGCACCAAGGACTGCAACACGTGCCGCCGAAATCTTTCGGGACATTGTCTTACCGGGGATGTGGCGAGCGCCTGCAGGCCAGACGCCAGCTGGTGCCGTAATCTGTTCCTGGGGCGTGACGATACCGCCGGGTTCTCTGGCGTCAAGGAGAGCGGCCGTAAAGAGACGACAACGGGTCAGTGCGTTGAGCCCGCTTATCGCACTGGTATCCAGTAGCTGACCTTCAGCGCCAGGAAGTTGTCACCTGGTGCACCGAGAGCGTCAAAGAGATCGCCGGGCCGCACCAGGCGCACGTCTCGCCTGGCGCTCCTGTCCTGCTGCCAGACGAGATACATCGTGCTTCCGGGCCGCCACTCCCAGCGCACAACCGCATTGCTGCGGAATGATCGAACGTTGAAGTCGCGCGGACCGATCGTGAACGTCTCGGCGCCGGCGGTCACAGTGTGCGAGCCATTGGGGTTGCGCGTGATCGTCGTACCCGCGTCGCTGCCATACGACAAGAGCTCATGCGAGCGCGGCGCGGGCAGCTCGCCGAGGTCGTGGAACGTGCCACTGGATGCGAACGGCTCGGCGTACGTCTCCAGCGTCAGGTTCGGCGTCACCGTGTAATTGAGACGGAAGCGCGCCGCCACTTCACTGCGATCGACGTAAGCAAAGACATACCGCCGCCCGAATGTCCCGGGCCGGTCGCCGGCCACAGACGTGACGAACTGGCGCGGGTCCTCCCACCGCTCCCAGCTCGGATCGAACGTCATCTCCCAGCGGACGCCCGGCCGGAAGGAAAAGCTGAACTCCAGCTCGCGGCTCCATCCCCCGGCGTCGTCTCTCTCGAACTCCGCTTCCACACCGAACCCGTTCCGTGCGCCGGCTCGGTTCTGCAGCTCGATCTCAACTCCCTTGCGACCTGGTCTTCCCATCAGTGGCCCACCGCGTGTGAGCGCATCCGACATTGTACGCGGCCCGTACCATGTTTCCGCGAACACGCGCCAGAAATTGTGAAAGGTCGCGTTGCCCCACAGGTGTGTGCTCGCTACCGTGCGGTCGCCGTCGTAGTTCCACAGCGACTCCGTTCCCAGACCGAAGAGATATGTGCGATACCAGCTCCCCGGCTCGGTCTCCCGGTAACGGATCTGCGCCACAAGGCCACGCTCATCCACGGCGCCGAACGCACCCATGTCGTTCGGCTCCAGCCCCGGCGACTCCTGCCAGTAGTCGATGTCCCACAACCAGTGCTTCCCCGAAAGCTTGCTGTGGTTGATTCCCATCTGGTTGCCACTCATCGCTCTGCGCGTCGGATCGAGGTGCACGTGCTGAACATCCGGACGCTGCCAGTACCGCCTCGACGACAGCTGCTGGCGCAGGATGGCAGTCGAATCGCCGCTTATCCGGGTGACGCCGATGTACGCACTGGCATCGTACATCCCTCCGGCCCAGCGCAGACGTCCGTCCACGAGTGCGGAATAGGCTTCGTGGACCAGAAGGTCGGAGAGCGGCGTGCCCGAGTCGAGGTCGCGCCGCACCATCGTTGCCATCCCCCCGAACGTGGATCGCGTGCGCCCGAACTCCTGCTGTGCGCTCGCGACGGCGTCGAACAGCCTCGAGCGACTGGGCCGCCGCGTTCGTGGCGAGCGCGAGAAAGCCGGCCAGCAGAAATGCGGGAGCGGCAATGGTCACTTCGTTGATACGCCCGGCGCGAGGAGCGGGTTTCAGTTTCCGGGCTGCATGGGGGGAGGAGCGCCCGTGGCTGTCCCGCGTGGTGAGCAATCCTAACGGCGACGCGCCCGACGATAAGCCGCCGGTGTCGATCCCAGAACGCGCCGGAACCAGCGGGTCAGGTGCGCCTGGTCGGCAAAGCCGGCCTCAGCCGCGATGAGCGATATTGGCAGGTCCGTAAGTGCGAGCACATCGGCAGCCCATTCCACGCGGAGCCGCCGGATGTAGCTGCCGAGCGGCATTCTGTGCGCGCGCCGGAAGACTGCCGCGAGATGCGCCGCGTGCACGCCAGCTACCGCGGCGATGTCGTCGATCCGCAGGTCCTCGCGAAAGCGCGCATGCACGAGATCGGTCGCCGTCATCAACCAGGAAGGCGGTTCTCTCAGCCTTCCATCGACGTGGTGATCCATCCGGGCCGCTTCTGCGAGGATCTCGAGTACCAGCCCTTCGATCGCGAGGGGCGTCACGTCATCCGGCGCGGAAAGTTCACGCGCCAGACCACGCGCAGCAGCCATGATCGGCCCGTCGCGGAAGTGATTGACCCCGTCGAATAAGGCGAGACAACGGCCGGGCAGGGTTCCAGTAATCGTATCGGGCTGCAGCACGACTCCACGCGCTCCTGCCGCTGCTATGTGGTTGGCGTGTCTCTCGCCAGCCGGCTGTGTCAGGATGGTGCCCGCTGGACAGGCGAACGTGCGCCTGCCGGACGCTGCGCTCTGGAGCGAGAGATCGAACCCTCCTTCCAGAATGACAGCGAGCGTGGAGCGATCATGTACGTGCGGCTCCAGGATCACGCCGGGCGGGAACCACACATATGTGACCAGGCAGCGCGGAACCTCCCGTGCCATGAAGCGGGGGCTCCACGTGCTCACCGGGACAGGAGCTTCGCGCACTCCCGTCGGCATCCTGCGCTGCACCGGCCGCATGGCTGAAGTCTGCATCACGGTCGACGGTCTGGTCTTGAACGATTCAATTATTCGACGCCCGCTTCAGTACCGCCGTGCCTCCGGAGCGGCATCCGATCCTCCGTCTGTGGACTACACAGCCCCCCCCGGACACTCGAATCGTTCAACCTGCCGTTCAAGACGCGGCGCGGGCGCGCTCGTAGGATGAACGAAGAATGCACTCGACTTCCCACCCACATCTGGAGGTATTCATGAGATTGCGTCGTCGGCTCCCCTTTGGCGGCGTTGTGCTGGCGGCTTTCGCCTGCTCCGATCCTTCCGCCCCTGTCCTGCAGGACGTCCCGCGGTTCACTGTTGCGGCTCCTTTCCATCACGCTGTCGGCAGCGGACACGTTGAGCAGGGCGGCGGCATTCGCGAATTCACCTTCCACGCCGTCGAGCGACCGGATGGCAGCGCATCCGGCAGCTTCAAGGTCGTTCTCCCGTCGGGATTGTTCTTCGAAGCCGACGTTACCTGCCTCGCGGTCGACGGCGCCACGGGGTGGGTCGGCGGAGTCATTCGAGCCACGAATGCAGGCGGCGTAGTGATAGGCAGCGTGTCGACCTTTTATGCCATCGACGGGGGTGAGGGAGAGGACGCGGGCGACATCGTCAGCACCGCGGCCTTCAATGCTGCTGCAGGCGCTGATCTCGTGTTCTGCGCCAACCGACCGCTGGCACTGCCGCCTCTCGCGGTCAGTGACGGGAACGTGCAGGTGCGCTGACTGAAGCGATTCTACGGATCGGGGGTCGCAGCCTGCGGCCCCCGCTCTCCCCTACGCCACATCCATTCGGCGCAGCCGCCGGATCGAGAACACCAGGAGTCCGGCGAACATCAGCACCGACATGATGACGGCGGCCTCCAGGCTCAGATGGTTGCCTGTGGCTAATCGCCGCTCGTCCAGCCCGTGCATCAGCGCGATCGCGTAGTGCCGGATGCTCAGCAACCGCACGCCCGATACGAACCCTGAGAAGAACCTTCCCACAGCACGATGTGCAGCACCCCCGGGGCTGTTTACGGCAGGTGCACTGCTGAAGTTTCGCGGCTCGGCTGACGTCGGCCTTCGACGCCACTATTGACACGCCACTCTGGAACACGTACTTCACTGCCCTTGCACGCGCAGCAGCAGCACTGCACCACCCTCGAAGCCTCCCCCCTCCCTGTCACGCTTCACTCCGCAGCGTTCGTCCCCACGCGGAGGTCACGCTGCACACACCAGAAAGCACGATGACCACCGCGGTTGAGCCCGTCGAAGTCACGCTCGTCGCAGTCGCCCCGCTCCCGGCATCAGCTCCGCCGGCGACCGAGGTCGCAGGTCCCGTCGATTCGGCCGCATGGCATTCAGCAACTACATCCTGACGTCCATCATCTGCGCTTTCATCTTCTACGGTTTCGGCTTCGCGCTGTTCGGCGAGCTGCAGCGACATCAGTTGTACTATGTGGTCGCCGCGGCCTGGGCTTTCCAGCTGATTGCCAGTCCGATCTGGCTGCGGCATTTTCGTTTCGGCCCGCTGGAGTGGCTGTGGCGGTGGCTCACGTACGGGAAGAAGCCTCCGATGCGGAGCGGGACAGCCGGCTGATTCGACGGGAGAATACGCGCTGGATCAATGGACCTGAATGCTGATCTTGGCGAAGGCGCCGCGACCGACAGCGAGCTGCTGGCGGTCGTGACGTCAGCGAACGTTGCCTGCGGTGCGCACGCTGGCGACGCGGAAACGATGCGCGATGTCGTTCGCCGCGCACGGAAGGCCCGCGTCGTCGTCGGAGCACACCCCGGGTATCCCGATCGTGAAGGGTTCGGCCGCAGGGAGATCGGAGCAACGCCAGACGACATTGAGCGCTGGACGCGTGAGCAGATCGAGTCGCTGCTGGAGATCTGTCACGACGCAAAGACTGACCTGCGCTACGTGAAGCCGCATGGCGCTCTGTACAATCGCACGGTCGGCGACTCTGCGGCCGCGGCGGCGGTTGCGGCGGCGATACGCGCCGTCGGCGGCAGGCTGATGGTTCTGGGCCCTGCTGGCAGCGCACTGCTCGCGGAAGCAGAAGCTGCCGGCCTTCGCACAGCGACCGAAGCGTTTCTGGATCGCGGCTACGCCGACGACGGAACGCTTCTGCCGCGGAGCCACCCTGATGCCTTGCTCACTGATCCAGCGGTCGCTGCCGAGCGCGCGGTGCTGTTGGCGCGCGGTGAGCCGATAACGTCTGCCGACGGTCAGCCGCTGCTGCTGACCGCCGACTCGCTGTGCGTTCACAGCGACAGTCCGACGGCTGTGGCCATCGGCAAGGCGGCACACGCGAGACTCAAGGCCGAGGAGATCGCGCTGGCGCCGTTCGCAACGTGAGCCGCGGGGCGGGCCGTATGGAAGCGGCGTTGATCCGGCCGCTCGGCGAGTCCGCCATGCTGCTCGAGATCACAGGTACCGCAGCGGTCGAGCGTGCAGCCGTATTGGCGGCGCGACTGCGGACTTCCCCACCGGCGGGCGTGCTGGACGCGGCGGCAGCGCACGAAGCAGTCGCTGTCTATTTCGATCCGCTGGCCGGCGGTGCTACCCATCTCAGCAGCACCCTGCTGCGCATAGCGACGGAAGACACCGCTGTCGAGACCGCACCCCCGGCGTCGCATCTGATACCGGTCGTGTACGACGGTGTGGACCTCGACGCGGTCGCCGAACGTACCGGGCTCAATAGAGCGCGTGTCGCAGAGCTTCATTCGTCGATCGAGTACACCGTTCATGCCGTCGGTTTTGTTCCGGGATTTGCCTACCTCGGCGAGCTTGACGAGCTGCTCCGCATTCCGCGCAGGGATACGCCGCGCAGGCGCGTACCTGCAGGCGCCGTTGCGATTGCGGGACTGCACACTGCGGTGTATCCGCTGATCACGCCGGGCGGATGGCACCTGATCGGACGGACGAACGTGCAGATGTTCGATGCTGCGCGCGCTCCTCCCGCCCTCCTTGCCGCCGGCGACCGAGTGCGGTTCACAGCGGAATGATCGAGCTGATCAGCGCGCCAGCCTATGCCACAGTGCAGGACGCAGGGCGCGAGGGGTTCCGCGCCAGCGGCGTGCCAAGAGGTGGAGCGATGGATCTGCTGTCGCTGTCCGCCGGAAACACACTGCTGGGAAACGAGCCGGACGCAGCAGCGATCGAATGGGCGCTGACTGGAGGAATTGTTCGCTTCGGCGACGATACGAACTTCGTTCTCACGGGCGCGACGGCCGAGGCACGGATCGGTGATGCGGCTGCAACGCATGGCCGCGTGCTGCACGCGAGGGCGGGGGAGGTCCTCTCAGTCGAGCGTATCACCGCCGGTCGCTTCCTGTACGTCTGCGTGCGCGGCGGGATCGACGTTCCAATGGCGCTCGGCGGCAGAGGCACGTATCTGCCAGCAGCATTCGGCGGTCTGGATGGCCGTCGTCTCGCTTCCGGTGACGTTCTCACGCCTGGGCCAATCGAGGCGGGCAGCGAACCGATCCAGCGCGAGCTGCCTCCGGATCTTCGTGTGCTGGAGATGCGCGGGCCGCTGGGATTGATTCGCGGACCGCAGGCAGACGCGCTTCCGGCGGCGGAGTGGCGGGCGCTGGCAGATGGGAAACTGGTGGTTACACCGCACTCGGATCGCACTGGATACAGGCTCAGCGGACTCCAGACCCGCCACGTAGAGGCTGGCTCGCGAAAGTCACAACCATCGTGTACTGGCGCCGTTCAGCTCACACCAGCGGGCGAGCTGATAGTGCTGATGGCCGACGGACCGACAGTGGGTGGATATCCGAAGATCGGCGTAGTAGCGGCGGCGCACCTGCCGCGCTTAGCGCAGGCGGCTGTCGGTGAACAGCTGAGTTTCCGAACCATCGGGCCTGCGGAAGCTGTCGCGCTGCTGGTCGCGCAGCGTTCCGCGCTGCAAAGACTCCATACGTGACGAACCCGGTGTCCACACCCTAGATTCGCGCTGATGAGCACCGACGAGCCCCGGGTCGAAGGCAAAGCTGAGTCCGTGTCTCTCTGGGAGGACTACGTAGACATCTTCTACGCGCCCTCGCAGGTGTTCGCCCGGCGTGAGAACGGCAACTTCTGGATCCCGATGCTGGTGGTCACCATCTTCTTCGGGATGTTGTGGCTGGCGAGCGCCCGCGTGCTCGAGCCGGTGTTCGACCTCGAGTGGGACCGCCAGATGCGCCGGATGCTCGAGCGCAACCCGCAGACTTCCGCCGAGCAGCTCGAGGCGGGGCGCGGGATGGTGAAGCAGTTCCAGGCGCTGTCAGTGATCGTCATCATCCCTGTCACGATTTTCCTCGTCGGACTCGTGCTGTGGCTGGTCGGGAAGGTGTTCGAGGCTCGGCAGACGCTGCGCTCAGCACTTGTCGTTGCGGGCCTCTCCTACATGCCGCGGGTGCTGGAGCGGGCTGTCGCGATGGTCGAGGCGATGATTCGCGACGTTTCCACGATAGACGGGCAGAACAGATTGACGTGGGGAGTCGGTCGGTTCCTTGACCCCGACGTAGTGCAGCCCACCGTCCTGGCCGTGCTCATGCGGATAGACTTATTCACCATATGGGTGACGGTCCTGCTGGCCATCGGCCTCGCAGTGACCGGAAGGATCAATCGCCAGCGCGCCGCAGTCGCGGGCGTCCTGATGTGGTTGATCGGTGCAATCCCGACTTTCTTCGCGATGCTGAGGGCCTGATGATGCACAAAACTGGACTGCTGGCAGCCTTCCTTCTCGTGGCTGCGCCCGGCGTCGCCCGCGGGCAGGAAGCGACCACTGAGCCACCCGGGCCGAAAGTGGGCGACATCGCGCCTGACTTTGCCCTTTCTGCAGCGACACGGTACGGATTGCTCGCGGAACCGTTCCGGCTGTCTGATCACCGGGGCAAGACCGTGGTTCTCGCGTTCTTCTTCCAGGCTCGAACCCGCGGCTGAACGCTTCAAATGGAGGCGTACCGTGATCAGTACGCCACGCTCTTCAACAACGGCCGCGGAGTCGTAGTAGTGGGGATCAGCGCGGACGCAGATACCACCCTGGCGTCGTGGGCACGTGAGCAGGATTTCCCCATGGTGTTCGCCAGCGACAGGGAAGGCGCGGTCGGCACTCTGTACGGCTCATTCGACGAAGCGCGCGGCACAGACGACCGTTCACTGTTCGTGGTCGGGCCCGACGGACGCATCGAGCACACTGCGCGGCCGTTCAGGGTTCTATCGGCACCAGCGTATGAGGAGCTCGGCGCAGCGATTGACCGACTCGCGCCACAGGTTGCGCCGGAGGACGGCGACTAGCGACTGGCTAGTCGCCAGTCCTCAAAGCCCGTCCAACAGAGCCGACGACATCCAGGTCTCCACCCGATCCGGTGAAGACGATCCTTCCGCTTCGGTCCACGACGATTACGTACGATGTCGTCGCCACGTTGAACTGGTCCACAGCCGTGCCGCGCGCGTCATACACGACATCGTGCTTCATCTCGTGCTGGACCGCGTATCGCCTGGCGCGTTCGAGCGACTGGTTCGCGGACACGGCGACACCAACGAACTTCACCGACTTTCCGTAGCGGTCGATCGCCGCGCGAAGGCTCGGCATCTGCTGCCGGCACTGGGAGCACCACGCGGCAAAGAAATGCAGGACGATCGGGGTCTCGCCGATGTACCTGCCGAGGTCGAGCTGGGTCCCGTCGAGACGGGTGAGCACCACAGCAGGTGCCCTCTGCTCCCCAGCGCCTGCCTGCTGAGCACCCGCTGGCGCAGCTTCGAACGACGCCGCGGCCAGTGCCAGCGCCGTGGCTCCAATTATCGCGCGATTCATATCAGCAGCATACCCATTTGAATGAAGTAGTACTGGGCCACCCCGATGAGTACTGCCGCAAGCACCCGTTTGATCCAGATCATCCAGATCCCGGAGCGCGGCAGCCGCGCGACCAGCCCCGTCGAGACCCCGACGGCGATGAGCAGCGTGCACATTCCGAAGGAGAAGACGAACAGATACAGAAAGCCGAGTCCGGCGCTCTGTGTGGTACTCACCCACGCGAGAACGGCCGCCATCACCGGAGCCGAACAGGGCGCGGCAACCAGGCCGGAGGCGGCACCCATGGCAAAGACGCCGGAAAGCCTGCCCCCATCCCCGACCGCTGCGGCGCGGGCGATCAGCCGCTGCGGCACCGGTATCGGGATCACGTCGAGCATCATGAGCGCCGCTGCGAGGAGGAGATTGCCCATCAGGAAGTACAGCCACGGATTGGTGCTGATCGCCCCGAACAGCGATCCGGTGAGCCCGGCCACCAGCCCAAGGAGCGCGTACACCAGCGCCAGCCCCAGCACGTACGTGAGCGTGAGCACCAGCGCCCTGGTCCGGCCGCGCTCGCGCACTCCCGCCGTCTGCCCGCCGACCAGCGCCACCGTGATCGGGATCATGGGATACACACATGGCGTGAGGCTGGTGAGCACGCCCGCCGCGTACACGATCGGCAGGGCTGCTGCCGGGTTGGTCGAGAGCTGGGCGGTGACGTCGGGGAGCACGACCGAAGTGTGCTCCTTCGTGGGCAGTCGCGCTACGGCACCGCCTTCAGTGGCTGGCAGCTGGTTCCTCCGCTTGTGCCATCGATGCGGGCCGATGAGCTTTTCACCTTCCCCACCGGAGATGGTGAATGCCGGACCCGCCGAAGGATGAGCAGTCGCGAATGGCCACGTACGACGACTTCGGGCGCATCGACATCCGCGTAGGGACGATCATCAGCGCGGAGGAGTTTCCGGAGGCGCGGACGCCGGCTTTCAAGCTGCGGGTCGATTTCGGCCGCTTCGGTGTCAGGCGCTCGAGCGCACAGATCACGAAGCACTATGCTGCCGCGGACCTGGTCGGGAAGCAGGTTGCATGCGTCGTCAACTTTCCGGTAAAGCGGATTGCCGGGTACGCGTCGGAGGTGCTGGTGCTCGGCGCGGTTCCCGCCCCGGGGGATGTCGTTCTGCTTCACCCGGAGCGGCCGGTGCCCGACGGAGCCACTGTGGCTTAATCCGCGGAGGCTCAAACAAAAGGGCGGCCCCTGCGGGACCGCCCCTTGTTCCATGCACCTGCCGAGTGTTACTGGACCGCGTTGACCATGTCGAAGATCGGCAGGTACATCGCCATGATCATTCCACCGACTGCGACACCCAGGAAGATGATCATTATCGGTTCCAGCAGCGACAGCAGTCCGCTCACCGCCACGTCGACCTCGTCGTCGTAGAAGTCCGCGATCTTCTGCAGCATCTCGTCGAGATTACCGGTCGATTCACCGACGGAGATCATTGAGGTGACCATCGGCGGGAACACGCCGGATTTCGCTAGCGGACCGGCAATGGTCTCACCACCGGCGATCGACGAGCGCGAAGCCATGATCGCGTCCTGAACCACCCGGTTGCCGGCGGTCTTGGCCGTAATCTCGAGACCCTCGAGGATGCTTACGCCCGAGCTGATCAGCGTGCCCAGCGTGCGGGTGAAGCGGGACACTGCGGACTTCCGCAGCACGTCACCAAGAACCGGGATCCGCAACAGCATGCGATCTATTCTCAGCTTGCCGCCCGGTGTCCCATAGTACCGCTTCACCCCCAAAGCCGCGGCGACGATGGATCCCGCGATCATCCACCAGTAGGCCTGCAGCATCTGGGACGCGCCGATCACAATGCGTGTGGGCAGCGGCAGCTCGAGGTTCACCGAAGCGAACATCTCCTCGAAGGTCGGAATTACGAAGATGAGCATGATGACCACAGCAAGCACCGCGACCATCAGAATGACCGAAGGATAGATCATGGCGCTCTTCACCTTGCGGACGAGCGCCTCGGTCTTCTCCAGGAACAAGGCAAGTCGATTGAGAATCGTATCCAGGATACCGCCTGCTTCACCAGCGGCAACCATGTTCACGTACAACGTGCTGAACGCCCGCGGATGCTTCGACAGCGCGTCCGCCACCGTGTGGCCTGACTCCACGTCGAAGAGCACTTGACGCACGATGCTTACGAGCGCCTTGTTCTCGGTCTGCTTCGCAAGAATGTCGAGGGCCTGCACCAGCGGCAGACCCGCACCGATCATCGTCGCGAACTGCCGCGTAAAAATCACGGTGTCGCGCATCTTGATCGCACCCTTCTTGGGGCCCTTCTTGCCTTCTTCCGTGATCTTTACGATCGCGAGCCGCTGCCGCCTGAGCTGCGTGATTGCGGCGTCGCGAGTCGGAGCCTCTACGGCTGAGCTCTTGAGGTCGCCCGTCGTAGTGCGGGCAGTATATGTGAAAAGAGGCATTCTGCTGTGAGTCTCCTGCTAGCGGCGTCCAGCGCCGGCTGCCATTCGTGGCTGCGACGGACCGGAGCCACCCTCGGTGATGTCCTCGATTGACTTGCCGATCATGCGCATGAACTCGGTGGGCTCTCCACATACCCGCACGCACTCTTCGGCAGTCACCTGGCGATTCATGTACAGGGCGTACAGCGCGTCGTTCAGTGTCTGCATCCCGAACTTCTTGCCGGCCTGCATCGACGAATAAATCTGGTGCACCTTGTCGTCGCGGATCAGCGCACGGATTGCGGGCGTCACGACCAGAACCTCAGCGGCCATTACGCGGCCACGTCCCTGCGCCTTGGGCAGCAGCGTCTGGGTGACGATCCCTTCCAGCACGAATGCGAGCTGCGCCCGCACCTGTGACTGCTGGTGAGCCGGGAACACGTCGATAATGCGGTTGATCGACTCGGCAGCCGAGTTCGTGTGAAGTGTCGCGAGCGCAAGGTGACCTGTCTCGGCGATCGTCAGCGCGGCCTGAATCGTCTCCAGATCGCGCATCTCACCGATGAGAATGACATCCGGGTCCTCACGCAACGCGTACTTGAGGGCGTTGCCGAACGACTTGGTGTCGGTGCCCACCTCTCGCTGCGTAATGATCGAGCGCTGGTGACGGTGCACGAACTCAATCGGCTCTTCCACCGTGAGAATGTGGGCCCGGCGCTCCTTGTTGATCTTGTCGATCATCGCCGCGAGGGTCGTGGACTTGCCCGACCCCGTCGGTCCGGTGACCAGTACGAGACCACGCGGCTTCTCGGCGAACTTCGCGATGGCAGGCACCAGGTTCAGCTCGTCGAACGTTTTCACGCTGAACGGGATCTGCCGGATTACCATTGACACGCAGCCGCGCTGCTTGAAGCAGTTGCCGCGGAAGCGTGACAGGTTCTGGATACCAAAGGAGAAGTCGAGCTCGTCGTCCTGCTCGAACCGCTTCTTCTGTGTCTCGGTGAGAACGGAATAGGCGAGCTGCAGCGTGTCTTTCGGGGTCAGGACATGCTCGCACCTCGCGTCAACAATGTCGCCGTCCACCCGCAGCTTGGGGCGGTCTCCCGCCACGACGTGCAGGTCGGAGGCGTTCCGCTGCGTCATCTCGTCCAGCAGGTCCCGCAGCGACACTGGAGTCGAAGACTGCCCGGACGAAGGCGTGTTCGACTGCGCAATCGGGGGAGCCGCCGGCATGGCGCCCGGAGGTGTCAAAGCGGCACCAGCGGCGGGGGTCGTCCCCGGCGAGGCGTGCTGCGGCCAGCTCAAACCTTTGGAGGAAGTCATTTGTCGGTAGTGGAATGACCGGGAGTCGGCCGATGCCGATCCCCGGATATGACGC
>CAZOAT010000065.1:0-13988 GCA_964577965.1 uncultured Gemmatimonadaceae bacterium
ATCTGTACGTCAGCCATTTTGCCTCCGATGTAGAGAACAGCGAGGGAGAGCAGGTTGGATTCTCTCCCGGGGGTTCCGCGCATTCACATGCGCGGTTCATGCCACCATTTGGCCCGGAAATATGCGGCAGGGTTTGCCTGGGCGCCTGGCCTGGCCAGGTAAGCTGTGGCGACGGGGAGGAGTGTGCAGAGCGGAGGGCCGGGGACTCGAACCCCGAAGTCCTTGCGGACGGCGGTTTTCAAGACCGCTGCCTTACCAGTTAGGTCTAGCCCTCCCTGACCTTACAAGATCGCACGAATCTGTCTGTTTTTGTATCCCGTGCCGCCAGACCAGATAGGATGCCCGGGCGGCTCCCGGTGCCATGGGCGGATCGCTCGAGGCGGAAAGCTCTCCAGGCAGCGGCTCGACTTTCACCCTGAGACTGCCGAACGCGCGGGGCGACAGCGGCGACTGAGCGTCGCCATTGGCGGCAAGGCTATGGCGCTGTATCGGGCCTGATCAGGGCTGTGTCTGTTCCCAGCGGGAGAGTCGGGCGTGGCGGTGCTGCCGGAATGGTTTCCCCCAGCCCGGATGCGAGCGCAATCAGGCGAATCTCCTCGTACACCGTATGGGCGTCCTCATCCCGACCCGCGTCGTACAACGCCTGCGCCAGCAGGAAGCCCGACCGGATGTAGAGGTAGGGAATGTTCACCGACGGCTTATCCACCCAGTACCCGCGGCGGGTGATCTCCTCGGGAGCCTCGTATCCAACCCACAGTCGCTGGGAAGTCGGAAGGTCGAACCATCCATCACCGGGGATGAGGCGGATGCTGTCGGAAGCGGCGGGTGCGCTGAGTAGCAGCTTTCTCGCCAGACCGATTCCCAGCACGTTGCTGCCGAAGCCGAGCTCCTCCGCGTATGCGCCGGTGGTTCGGCTGAAGAAGATCGGCCGTTCCGGGAACGCGTCGCGCACCATGTAAAGAACGAACAGGTCGGCCCGCGTGAGCCCAAGCGCGCCGTATCCAATTTCGCGTGGCCGGACGACTGCTGTCAGGTCGGTGCCTTCCTTCCTGAATATCTGGGGCTCGCGCAGCTCGATCGCGAGCGGGACTGCATCCGCCTCGGCGAGCGTCATGTTCACTGGCGGACCGCTCGGCGTCGCCCATTCCCGCCCGCGATACATGGCCGGTCCCCGGTCGGCGTCGTATTCCCGCACAGGCTGGCGGATGAGCTGGCGCGTGTACCAGTCGGTGTTCAGCAGCGACGTGTTCGCCACCAGCACGTCCTGCCGGACGCCCTCAACTTCCTGCGCATACCACAGCGGGAAGGTGTCGTTATCTCCGGCTGTGATCAGAATCCCGTATGGCTCGACTGAGTTCAGCAGGTCACGGGCGAAGTTCGCCGTATCGTGTTCGCCGCGACGGCTGGCCGCATCCCAGTTTCCAAACAGCGGTATGAGTGCCAGTCCGAGTACGGGTGACGCCGCGAGCCAGCTCTTTCGCCGCGGGATGGTGACCGTCTCGCTGCCATGCCGTACCTCGTCGGCTCCCGCGAGCGCGGCGAGCGATTCCCACACCCAGACAAGCCCCAGTGCGGCCCACACGCTCCAGGTGGAAAAGCTCCAGAGATAGAAGTAGTCGCGGTCACGAACTTCGCGCGGGACGGAATCGCCCAGCTCCGGAGCCTGGGAGTAGCCGTACTTGAAGTTCATGTAGTAGATCAGCCCGAAAGTGACAGTGAATACGAGTGGGCCGAAGAACCAGAATGACCGCCTGTCACGCCGCCAGTGGACGTAGCCGCCGAGACCGCCAAGGAACAGGAAGATCACCGCGAGGGCGGTCTGCACCCCGGGCCGCCGGTCCCAGTGATCGCGCAGCCACTGCCACTTGAAGTACAGCCACCACATGCCGACTTGCGCGGAGAACGGGGCCTGGCGCTCTCCGAGCGACGGCTTGCCGTACTGCTCGCGGTCGAAATTGTACTTGAATCGCTGCCAGGTGAGCTGCGAGAAGGTGCAGTCGAGCCCGATCTCCCTCTCACACCCGGTTGGCTCACCTTCGTTGATGGCGGGGAAGTATGCGGCGCGTATTGGTTGCGTCGCGTATGGCGTCATTCCGAGGATGAGAGCCCCGGCAGCGGCGAGCAGGAGACGCCACCGCAGGATTGTTCGGGGTCGGCGGATGAGAACTGCGATCGCAACGGCCGGGAGCACGAGGAACCCGGCCATGTGATTGGCATAGCCGAGCCCGCTGATGAACGCTATGAGTACGAGCAGGCGATCGGCCTTTCTGCCATCGGGCTCATCGCACCAGCGCACGGTGAGCCACGCAGAAATAGCCATTCCCACGAGAGAAACGGTGTAGACCTTCTCGTTCACCACCGACTGCGCCCACACGGTGAACGCGGTCGCCCCGATCAGCGCAGCGAGCGATCCGCCGACGATCCGCTGCCACCGTTGTGGCAGCCACGCGACGAGCACACGCTCGGTGATCAGAAACCACATCCCGGCGGAGATCGCACTGGAAAGCGCCGCGAGGATGTTGATTCGCATCGCAATGTTCGGGGCGATCGGCAGGATCGAGAAGACGCGGCCGATCAGAACGAACAGCGGATTCCCCGGAGGATGGGGAATCCCCATGATGTACGCAGCGGCTATGTACTCGCTGGTGTCCCACATCGCCGTTGAAGGCGACAGGGTTATCAGGTACAGCAGCATCACCAGCGCGGACGCGACCGCCGCCGCCGTGTACGAAGGGCGGTAGTCGAGCTCGGGAGGCCCGGCGCGGGAAGTACGGTTGGCTGTCGCTGTCATGGTGGAAGGGAGGGCTTAAGCTAAGCCCCGGACCGCTAGTGTCGGAACTGGCGCTGACCGGTGAATACCATGGTCATTCCATGCTCATTCGCGGCGGCGATGACCTCCTCATCGCGCACTGACCCGCCGGGTTGCACGATGGCCTGAACTCCTGCCTCCGCCGCCTGATCGATCCCATCTCTGAAAGGAAAGAACGCGTCTGAGCCGAGCACGGCCCCCCCGGTGTCATGGCCGGCCACGCCTGCCTTGTGCACGGCGAGAAACGCCGCGTCCACCCGTGACATTTGTCCGGCGCCAATACCGATGGTTGCACCATCCCGGGCAAGAACGATGGCATTCGACTTCACCGCACCCACCGCGCGCCAGGCGAAGAAGAGATTCACCCGCTCTTCATCGGTTGGATGCCGCTCAGTGACGACCGTCCACTGCGTTGGGTCAGCGACCGTCGGCGCACGCTCCTGAACGAGTACACCTCCCCTGACGCGCTTGGAGTCGAGCGCTTCCTGGTCCCACGTCGCCGTGCCTTCGAGCACCCGCAGGTTCTTCTTCCGAGCGAGAATCTCCACCGCCTCAGCGTCGAATGCGGGTGCGACGATGCACTCGACGAACAGAGATGCGACCGCGGATGCAGTTTCCGCATCGACCCTTGCGGTAAAGGAGATGACAGAGCCGAATGCCGAGACCGGATCGCAGGCCAGCGCCTTCCGGTACGCGGCTATGGCCGATTCCCCCGTGGCCAGGCCACAGGGCGTCGTGTGCTTCACGATCGCGCAGCATGTCTCCCCGCCGAACGCGTCGGTCGCGAAGAGCGCGCCCTCCAGATCCAGCAGGTTGTTGAAGGAGAGCTCCTTGCCGCCGAGCTGCGTCAGTGCGCTGATTCCGGCGCCGCGGCGCTCGACGTAGAACGCCGCGCGCTGACCGGGGTTCTCTCCGTAGCGGAGCAGTTGCTGTCGTTCGAGCGACGTGCTGAAACGCTCGGGGAACAGCTCGCCGCGGGCGCGACTGAACCACTGTGCGATCGCCGCGTCGTACGCCGCGGTATGCGCGAACACTTTCTCGGCAAGGTCGCGGCGCAGTTCTGCAGCATCTTCGGCGCCCCCGATCGTCGCGAGGACCCGCGTATAGTCGGCGGGATCGACCACTACGGTTACCGCCGCGAAATTCTTGGCAGCGGACCGGAGCATCGACGGTCCGCCGATGTCGATCTGCTCGATGATCTCCCCCGGGGTCGCGCCGACCCGCGCCGCGGTTGCGGCGAACGGGTAGAGGTTCACGACCACGAGGTCGATCGGTGTGATGCCGGCGCTCGAGATCGCCTGCATGTGCTCCGGGAGGTCGCGTCGCGCGAGGATGCCGCCGTGGATCGCCGGGTGCAGCGTCTTCACGCGCCCGTCGAGCATCTCGGCGACGCCCGTGACGTCGCCCGCCTCAGTCACGGGAAGACCGGCGTCACGCAGCGTCTTCGCCGTCCCGCCGGTGGAGACCAGCTCCCACCCGCCCGCGGCCAGCTCCCGCGCGAAGTCAACGAGTCCGGTCTTGTCTGATACGGAGAGCAGCGCTCGGGGCATGCGTCAGTTCCTTTGCGGTGTCAGGGCTGCGACCATCTCGAGTACTCTGGGATAAATGACGTGCTCCGCTGCAAGAACGCGCTGCGCGAGCGAATCGGGCGTATCCGCCGGGAGCACGGGAACAGGCCATTGCGCGATAACCGCGCCGCGGTCGTACTCCTCATCCACGAAGTGTACAGTGACGCCGCTCTCGCTGACGCCCGCTGCAAGCACGGCCTCGTGAACCCGACGGCCGTACATGCCATGCCCGCCAAAGCGGGGCAGCGGTGCGGGGTGCACGTTGAGGACACGATTACGGTAGTCGGCAACCACCGTGGCCGGAAGGAGGCGGAGGTAGCCGGCAAGCGCGATGAGATCCACCCGCTCGTCGGTGAGAAGCTTGAGGATCTCACCACCGTCGGTGGGGTTCTGCAGCACAGCCGTCCGAACCCCGGCGTCGGCTGCGTGCTGTAGCGCTCCGGCGGCGGCGCGGTCCGAGATTACCATGACGATGTCCCCGGCTCTCCGCTCACCGAGCGAATCGAAATAAGACAGCATCGCCGCGAGATTGGAGCCGGCGCCAGAGGCAAGAACGGCAACCCGCGATCTGCGCGGAAACTCCGGACTCACAAGTCCACGGGCAGCATCAGGTCCACGGCTTCTGCGAGACTGCTAGCGGTCAGCGCTTCCCGTCCGGCTTCCTCGGCTTCGCTCGCCGGCGTATCCTCGCCAACCAGAAGCACACCCTGCCCGCCGAAAAAGAGCGCGGGAGTGATGTCGCGCAGCCTGTCACCCACAAACCAGGCCGTACGCGGGTCCACACCCAGGTCAGTCAGCGCCTTCTCGAACAAGCCAGTCCGCGGCTTGCGGCATTCGCAGGGCGGGACGATATCCGGCGCGTGCGGGCAGTAGTAACTCGCGTCTATGTGAGCACCGTGCTCCGCGAGCACGTCCAGCATCCGCGCGTGAACCCGCTCGTAATCCTCGACGTCGTAATATCCGCGCCCGATCCCCGACTGGTTGGTTACTACGACGACCGGCACGCCCGCCTCATTCAATCGGGCGATCCCGCGGGAAGCGCCGTCGAGCAGCTCGACAGCATCAGGGGCGGAGATGTACTTCACGTCCCGGATGATCGTACCGTCCCGGTCGAGGAATGCGATTCCGGGCCTGGTCACGCAGCGAGCGCGCGGGCGACGGCCTCGGCCAGCGCGACATCGTCCCGCTGAGGAACGCTGCGGAAGTCCAGCAGTACGCGGCCATCGTGAACACGCACGACGACGGAGGGAGAGCCCGCTCGCAGGCGTTCCGCGAGACCGCTCGCGTCCCCCGTCAGGGCGACCGCCGCGGACGGCAGTTCGTGAGTCGGGAACGCGCCGGCACCAACTGCGCCGTGGCTCGGAACCACCTCGCACACGTTGCCCTGGTCTGTGAGGACGCGTGCGACAGCGCGTGCGCGCGCTACGATGCGTTCGGCTGGAGCGCACAGCATCGCCAGCGTCGGGATTTCCGCGAGGGCGTTGTCGGGATCACGATACAGTCGCAACGTCGCCTCGAGGGCGGCAAGAGTGATCTTGTCGGAGCGAAGGGCGCGCGCGAGCGGATTGGCGCGCATACGGGCAATCAGCTCTCCCCGACCGACCATGATCCCTGCCTGCGGCCCGCCCAGCAGCTTATCGCCACTCATCACGACGATGTCGGCACCGGCCGCCAGTGCAGTACGTGCCGTGGGCTCGCCGGCAAGGCCGTGGCGCTCGAGCGAGATAAGCAGTCCGCTCCCCTGATCGAAGACGAGCGGAAGTCCCCCCTCCGACGCAAGCGATTCGAGTTCCTGCAGTGACACATCGGATGTGTAGCCGAGCTGGACGAAATTGCTACGGTGCACCTTGACTATCGCCGCAGTCTGCTGGGTGAGCGCGGCGCGGTAGTCGAGGAGATGGGTGCGATTGGTGGTCCCGATCTCGACGAGCCTCGCGGAGCTGCGAGCCATAATCTCGGGAATGCGGAAGCTCCCCCCAATCTCGATCAGCTCTCCGCGCGAGATGACTACGTCGCGGCCCGCTGCGACGGTATTCAACGCGAGTACTATCGCAGCAGCACAGTTGTTGACTACCAGCGCGTCCTCCGCCCCAGTCAGCTCGCGCAGCAGTGGCAGGCAGTGAACATCGCGCGAGCCGCGCTCACCGCTCTCCACGTCGTACTCGAGCGTCGAGTAGCCGGCAGCGACCGAATGCATCGCGGCGATCGCTGCATCCGCCAGCGGTGCGCGCCCGAGGTTCGTGTGCAGTACGATTCCAGTGGCGTTCAGCACCGGCCGGAGCGACGGACGGCGCAGTTCTTCAAGCTGTGCGGATACGGCTTCTGCCCAGTCGTTCGCTGCAGGGCATGGGCTCGAGCCGGTACGTACGGCGGCAATCGCAGCGCGCACAGCCGCGGTCAGCGTCGGCCTCTCGGCCCCGGGGAGCAGCTCCTGGATCTCGGAGCGTGCCAGCAGGGAGGAAACGCTTGGCAGCGCGCGCAGTGACGCAGATGCTTCCGCTGCGCTGTCCACCGCTGGTGCGCGATCGCCCTTCGCTCCCGTTGACCGCGCCCCTTTCACGGTACAGTCGGGTCCAATACAGCAGTATCGCTCTGGAACTCTGCCGGCGTTCGCAGGGTGCGCTCGGATGGGCCGCTCACACCGGTCAGGCCGCGAATTCCGGTAACCCTCACCTGGTATGTCGCATCCGCCTGCAGCGGAGCGACGCGCAGCGTGACTGCGCGCGGCGGCACCGGGCGGGGGAGGGCGACGGCCGGAGTATCGGGCGCGATCGCAGCAGCCTCGCGGACCGTCATGATGGCCGAGTCGGCCCCGATAATCGTGAACTGCTGCAGATCCAACGGCTGCGCCGGCTCGAGGGGAAGATCGAAGTTGAGCCGTAGCGTGACGGAGTCCTGTGCAGTGACCGAAGCCAGCCTCGGCGGGATGCTGTCGCGCACGAACGCCAGCAGGTGCACGAAGAGGGTGTCCTGCAGGACTATGTTAGTGCTGTCGAACCGCTCGCGGGGATCGAGTGCGCGGTTGCGGTTGTCGTCCATGATCGCCTGCAACAGGTACTGACCGGGCGGGAGATGAGCGATAGTGAAAATCCCGGACGAGTCAGCCACGGTGCTGTAGATCACGCTGTCCGGCGTGATCGCCTGGACAAGTGCGTTCACCGCCGGCGTACCGGCGCTCCAGTCGAAGGCCTGGCCTGAGACCCGGGTCTGCGGGATCTCGGGTCCCGTGGAGAACACGACCACCGCGCCCTCAAGACTGACGTTGCCGCGGAGATCCGTGATACCGGGGAGCATCGTGACAGTGTAGGTCGTGTTGGCACGCCATCCGCCCCGCGGCCGCACGTTGATTTCGGATCGCCTCCAATCCACGACGGGCGTGCCTTCCTGAGGCGAAATGATGAAGAAGTTCGTAAGGCTCGGCTCAGCTGCAGGACGCTCGCTCACGACCTCATCGAAACGGAATACAACCGCTCGCGGCGATGTTCTCACCGAACCACTCTCGGGCGCGACGGCTATGAGCACTGGCGCCTCAGTGTCCACGGGGCCGCCGGGCGGCATCCCTGGGGACGCGCAGGCGGCATATGCCGCCGAGGCCGCCAGAAGACCGAGCATGGTCAGTCGGCGCACAGTTCCCCCACTTTTCGCGCGAGTTGTTCCCTGCGCGCAGACCACTCCCGCTGCTTCTGTCTCTCCGCTTCGACCACACTCGCGGGTGCCTTCGCCGTGAACCTCTCGTTCGCCAGGCGCTGCTCGAGCGATCCAAGGTGACGTTCGAGCTCCGACAGCTCGTTGCGAAGGCGCGCGCACTCGCGATCCAGATCCACAAGTCCGGCGAGCGGAACGACAACCTCGCTGCCGTCGCTCAGCACCGCATGTGCAGCCGCGGTTCTCTCGTCTGAGCCACCGACGGCGAGTTCGGTGCGCGCCAGGCGCGCCACTATTAGCTGCTCTGACTTGTAGATCTCCGGCTCAGCGGAGGTTATCCGCGCGCGTACCGTCTGGCCGGGAGGAATGTTGTAATCCGCCCGTATCTGCCGCAGCGCTGTGACGACTTCGCGCACCTTGTCGAATTCGCCACCAGGCCCGCGGGCGACCGGTCGCGGCCACCGTGCGGATGCGAGATACGGTTCGCGTGCACCCTGAGCGGGGAGCTGTTGCCACAGCGTCTCGGTGATGAACGGGACGATAGGATGCAGCAGCCGGAGCCCGGCGTCGAATACATGCACAAGTACGGTACGTGCCGTCTCCGCGTCTGGACCGGGGGCCACGAGCCTGTGCTTCACACTTTCCAGGTACCAGTCGGCCAGCTCGTTCCATACGAACTGGCGGGCGCTCTCGGCGTATTCGTTGAGCCGCATACCCGCCGGCTGCAGCTCGGCCGGCCAGCGCACGTTCCCGGCATACCGATCCCACTCGGGCGGTCTTGCCGGTCCGAGTGCGTCGTCACCGGCGGCTATCGCCACATCGAGCCGAGAGAGGATCCAGCGGTCGGCGGATGCCAGTCTCGCATCCTCGACCGCCTCAAGTGGCTCCACACTCCCGCTGCCGACGTTGCCAAGCAGGTAACGCCCGATGTTCCAGAGCTTGGTGACGAAGTTGCGGCCGGGCGCGAACGATCGCTCAAGGTCGTCAGGGTCGAGCGTCACGTCCGCACCCATGCCGAGTCCGCTGATCATCGTCCAGCGGAGAGCGTCCGCGCCATACAGGCGTACGACGTCGAGCGGATCGATGCCATTGCCGAGGGACTTCGACATCTTGCGGTGCTGCGTGTCACGCACCGTTCCGTGCAGGTAGATCGTGTGGAACGGCGCCTCGCCGCGAAACTCGTAGCCGGCCATGACCATGCGCGCGATCCAGAAGAAAAGGATCTCGGGTGCGGAGATGAGCACGTCGGTCGGATAGAACGCGCGCAGGTCCTCGCTTTCCTCATCCGGCCAGCCAAGCGTGGAGAGAGGCCAGAGCCATGAGGAGAACCACGTATCGAGAACATCATCATCCTGCCTCACGGGGCAGCCGCAGTATGGACACTCACTCAGGTTAGTGCGGCTGACGATGACGTCCTGCGGCGGATCGCACTCGTCGCAGTACCAGACGGGTATCCGGTGCCCCCACCACAGCTGCCGCGAGATATTCCAGTCGCGGATGTTCTCCATCCAGTTGACGTACACCGCCTCCCATCGCTCGGGGAGGATGCGGATCGTGCCGCCAGTCACTGCGGCCAGCGCGGGCTCTGCGAGCGGCTTCATGCGTACGAACCACTGATCCGACAGTCGCGGTTCCACAACGGTGTCACACCTGTAGCAGTGCCGCACCGAGTGGCGGTGTGTCTCCACCTTCTCGATCAGCCCGGCTGACTGCAACTCCGCAACGATGCGCTCTCTGGCTTCGAATCTGTCGAGCCCGCGTAATGGTTCCGGAACGCGCCCATCGGCGTCCGTCACTTCGCCCATCTGTCCTTCGGGCGTGATGACGATCGGCATTGCGAGTTCGTGCCGCAGGCCGACCTCGAAATCGTTCGGGTCGTGTGCCGGCGTGATCTTCACCGCTCCGGTTCCGAATTCCGGCTCGACCGCGGCATCGGCGATCACCGGAATCGTGACGCCAGCGATCGGCAGCGAGACCGAGCGTCCCACGATCGACGCGTAGCGCGCGTCGTCCGGGTGTACGGCGACGGCGACGTCGCCGAGCATGGTCTCAGGACGGGTCGTGGCTACTGTTATCCCAGCCAGGCCGTCCACCGGCTCTGTGAGCGGATACCGGATATGGTACAGCCGCCCTTCGTGCTCGGCGTGTTCCGCTTCCTCGTCGCTTAGAGCCGTAAGGCAGCGCGTGCACCAGTGGATCACGCGATGTCCGCGGTAGATCAGTCCACGCTCGTACAGGCGCACGAACGCCTCGCGTACCGCTCGTGAGAGCTCCGGCGAAAGCGTGTATGCCGTGCGGCTCCAGTCCGCCGAAGCCCCGATCGTGCGCAACTGGCGAAGTATCGTTCCGCCTGTCTCCTCCACGAACGCGGTGGTCTTCGCCAGGAAGGCGTCGCGTCCCAGATCGAACCGCGTCACGCCCTCGGCGGCCAGCTGCCGCTCGATGACGTTCTGAGTCGCGATTCCCGCGTGATCGGTTCCGGGAACCCAGAGCGTCTCGTCGCCCGCCATACGGCGCCAGCGCACGATCACGTCGGGAACGGTGTTGTTGAGGCCGTGACCCATGTGCAGCACGGCCGTCACGTTCGGCGGCGGCATCAGGATCACGAAGGGGGCGCGGTCACCGCCTGCGCGAACAGACTGCCCGGTTGCCGCGCTGAAGACGCCCGCGCTCTCCCAGCGCGCATACAGAGCCGGATCGATGCTGCCGAAGTCGTAATGCGGGGGGAGCTGTCCAGCTGAGCTCCCGGCACTCTGTCCGGGAAGTTCAGCGGCTTCGGCGTGTTTGGCCGGCTGCTCTGTGGTCGCGCGCGCCATAGTCGCGGAAGCTACGGGAGCGCGGGAGACGGCGGTAGCCGAGCGCGCACGACGGCGGCGTGCGCGCCCGGTTGAGCTCAGTTGGTACTAGTCGGCGCGGCTCTGATTCGTCGGCGGACTCACCGGGGGAGTCGTGGGCGGCTTGGCCACGTGGTCGCCCTTCGGTATTCCACTTGGTCCTACCGGCGATCCGTCAGTGCGCCCACCCCGCTTCGACCGCGGCTGTCGCGGCTCACGCGGGGTGCTCCCGGCGATGTCGTCTGCGGCTTCGGCGATGGCGGTGTCCTCCCTGGTCCATCGCTCAGCGAGCTGGGGACGCGGATCGGCATGCCTGTCCGGCTCACTCGAGTTCCCCTGCCGGCGACGGCCGGTGCCGATGTTCTGGCCCTCCCAGTGAGCCTCCGTGAGGACGGGATCCCCATTGGCGTAGCGTTCCGCGCGGTTGTTCATCTGATCCTCCCGCGGACGAATCGCCAAGCGATTCACCACGGTATCAACCCCGGGGACTCCGCGGGCGAGCGTGACTGCGTGAGCTGCTTCGTCCTCGCTGTTGACCCAGCCTGTGAGCTCGACGATCCCGTCGCTGATCGCCCCGATGTCGACCGGGCGTTCGGCGAGCACAGGATCGTTCTCATACGCGTTGAGGACGCGCTGCTCCAGTTCTTCCGCTCCCTCACCAGGCCCTTCCGCGCCGATACCTATCTCGTCGAACTCGGCGTCAAACTCATCGGTCTCGTAGCCCGCCTCGTCGTCGAACTTCTCAGCGATTGCCCCGCCGAACCGCTCGCGCACCTTGTTGGCGATCCCCGTGACGCCGCCCATGCGATGCGCCACCAGAACGCCGGCGGCAAAGCCGGCAAGTGCTCCACCGATGACGTACGCGAGGCTCTGAGAGAGTGGTTCCTCGTCGCGATAGCGGAAAGGTCTCATAAGACGAACCCGTGGCAGAAGGTGTTGGCGATGAATAATTTACGCAGCGTCGCGGCGCCGTGCGCCGCAGGGCGAAAAGGCAAGAACAAGGCCATTCGTGGCCTTTTGTGTTTCTATGAGCGACACACTCACTCTGACACTCCCAGATGGCGCACAGCGCAGCGTTCCAGCAGGTACGCTGCCGCGCGACGTCGTGGCGTCCATTGGTCCGCGCCTCCTGCGCGATGCCGTCGCCGTCAAGGTCGATGGCAACATCATGGATCTCGTGACGCCGCTCCGCCAGAGTGGCGAGTTCCGGGTCATTACGCAGGGCGATCCGGAAGCGCTCGATGTTCTGCGCCACTCAGGTGCACACATACTCGCCACCGCCGTTCGCCGCCTCCGGCCGGATGCGAAGATCGGCTTCGGCCCATCCATTGAGGATGGGTTCTACTACGATTTCGAGGTGGATGAGCCGTTCACACCGGAGGATCTCGCTCAGTTCGAGTCGGAGATGCGGAAGGTCGTCACGGAGAAGTATCCGTTCGTTCGCGAGGAACTCGGCCGCGCTGACGCCGAGCGTCGTTTCGCCGACGACCCGCTGAAGCTGGAGCGGTTGTCGGAGCTCAGCGGCGACGAGATCATCTCCACCTATACTGACGGGCCGTTCACCGACCTTTGCCGCGGTCCTCATCTGCCGGATACGTCGCAGTTGCAGCACTTCAGGCTGCTGCACACCGCAGGCGCTTATTGGCGTGGCGACGAGCGCCGGCAGATGCTGCAGCGCATCTACGCGACCGCCTGGTGGAAGAGGGAAGATCTCGAGGCGTACCTGCACCGGCTGGAGGAGGCGAAGCGGCGCGACCACCGCACTCTCGCTCAGCAGCTGGATCTCTACTCGATGGATCAGCGGGTTGGTCCCGGGCTCATCCTGTGGCATCCGCGCGGTGCCGTGGTCCGTCAGGAGATCGAGAACTTCGAGCGTGAGCTGATCCTGCGTCACGGATACGATCTGGTGTTCACGCCGCACGTCGTGAGCGAGAAACTGTTCGAGGTCTCCGGCCACCTGGAGAACTTCCGGGAGAACATGTTCGGAGCGATGGACGTCGAGGGCACGGCCTACCGGCCCAAGCCCATGAACTGCCCCGGCCACATCTGCATCTATCAGGCACACCAGCGATCCTACCGTGATCTCCCGATCAGGTATGCGGAGTTCGGAACCGTTTACCGGTATGAGCGGAGCGGTGTGCTGCACGGCATGCTGCGCGTGCGGGGGTTCACTCAGGACGATGCGCATGTGTTCTGCACGCCGGACCAGGCTCCCGGCGAGGTGGCGCGCCTGCTCGACCTGGTAGACGAGATGCTCCGTGCCTTCGGCTATCCGTACACGATCGAGCTGGCGACACGACCGGAGGGCGCGCTGGGTGAACCGGTGAGGTGGGAGGAGGCGCAACAGACGCTCGCGGACGTGCTCCGGGAACGTGGCCAGGAGTACGAAATCGACGAGGGCGGCGGCGCCTTTTACGGGCCGAAGCTCGACTTCAAGCTCATTGACGCCATCGGTCGGAAGTGGCAGGGGCCCACAGTCCAGCTGGACTTTAACCTGCCCCAGCGGTTCGAGCTCGAGTACACCGGCCCCGACAACAAGCCGCACCAGCCGGTGATGCTGCATCGGGTCCTCGTCGGCTCGATGGAACGTTTCGTCGGCGGACTGATCGAGCATTACGCCGGTGCGTTTCCTCTGTGGCTTGCCCCGGAGCAGGTCCGGGTGGTGCCGATCACGAACGATGTCGCCGACGCGGCGCGCGCCGTACACGACCAGCTGGTAAAAGCCGGCGTCCGCGCATACCTCGACGAGCGTGCCGAGACGCTTAACTACCGGATACGCGAGGCCGAGATGCTGAAGATCCCGTATACCGCGGTGGTCGGGAAGCGAGAGGCCGAGGCGGGCACGCTCGCGGTCCGGGAGCGCGGCGCCGGGAGGAAACAGGAAATCCTGCCTGTTCAGGAATTCGTTTCGAGACTGCGCCAGGCGATCGAGACGCGCGCCCTGATCCCGGCGGCACCGGCTGGCGTGTCTGCGGAAAACTGAGCGATGTGGCGGGCAGGACGCTGCCGCCGCTCTGTTAAGTTCCGGGAGGCCTTTATACCGAAACATGACTGATCCGACACGAACTCCTGTCATTCTCTCCGCGACCCGGACGCCGATCGGGAAGTACCTGGGCGGCCTCGCACCGCTGC
>CAZOAT010000066.1:0-13853 GCA_964577965.1 uncultured Gemmatimonadaceae bacterium
CGCGACTTCTCGTAGGCCACGAGACGTTCGACGACGCGGGCGTATTTCTCGTCGCTGACGATGTCGCGCTTGTGCAGACGCTGGATTTCTTTGCACCGATCGTGGACGATCCGTACACGTTCGGGCAGATCGCGGCTGCGAACGCGCTCTCGGACGTGTATGCGATGGGCGGACAGCCGCTCACAGCGATGAACATCGTGGCGTTTCCGGTAGACACTCTGCCGCTGAGCGTGCTGACGGAGATCCTCCGTGGCGGCCTCGACAAGGTCCACGAGGCGGGGGCGCACGTCGTGGGTGGCCACTCGATAATCGACGAAGAGCTGAAGTACGGGCTCTCCGTCACTGGCCGCGCGCATCCGAAATTCCTGCTGACCAACGCCGGCGCCGTCGCCGGCGACCGTCTGGTTCTGACAAAGCCGATTGGAACGGGGATCCTTTCCACTGCGATCAAGTCCGGAAAACTGTCGCTGGAAGCGCAGGCGCCCGTGCTCGACTCGATGCGCGCGCTGAACGGTGCGGCCAGCCGTGCCGCGCTCGCGCTCGGCGTACGCTGCGCGACCGACGTCACTGGCTTCGGTCTCCTCGGCCACGCTTCGCACATCGCGCGGGCGAGCGGGGTTACACTGCGCGTCCACGCCGCGGATGTACCGGTATTCGACGGAGCCGCTGAAGCGTGGACGGCCGGTTCCACGACCGGCGGAGCGAAGCGGAACCTTGATTATCTCGACCCTCTGGTCGGCTGGGGAAGCTCCGATGAGGTGACACGTGCGCTGCTGGTCGATCCGCAGACATCGGGCGGGCTGCTTCTCTCTGTGCCGGAGGCGAAGGCCGCGGAGTACCTTTCGAGAGTGCCCGGTGCGGTCGAGATCGGAACCGTCGAACCCCGCCAGAATATTGCAATCATCGTCGACTGAGGCAGTTCCCAGAGTGAATGCGGGCGCTGGCCTGCAACCCAGGGAGTTCGCCTTGTCGATAACCGCAGTTAACTGGCAACTGACAACTGATGCACTCACGACTGACAGCACGGCGATTGCTGGCAATGCACCGTAGCATCGGTTCTGGGAGTGGATGTGGCCTGGTGGTCTCCCCGGTCTTCAAAACCGGTGTGACCCGATTACGTCGGGTCGGGTGGGTTCGATTCCCACACTCTCCCGCCACTACGAGCCGGCCCCGGTCGTTAACCAGCTACCGGGGTTTGTCTTTCTGGCCCGAGCCAGCCTTTTTTATAATCGCGCCTTGATCCAACTCGAGGCGTGGTCGACCATCGTGTCGCCGAACTGCCGGCATTTCCTACATGAACCAGCTGTCTGCCAGGCTAGCGGCGCCCTATCCCCGTCGTGACTGCGCGGCGGCGCTCGCGATGTGGTGACAGCGCACGGCATACGCTCTCACGAGTCGCGCGCTGGAGCAGCCTCGTGTTCTTCAGGTGCTCTGGGAGCTGACCGTGGCAGCGGACCACAGAGACCTGCCTCGGGTCCTTCCCGGAGCGTCTCTATCGGATCGTCCAGATCCTTCAGGGCACCGCCTCCACGGACCAGCTCGACTGTCGTCCACCACGTGTACGGGTAATCCCCGACCTTCGCGACTGAGTACAGCCGGTAGTTACCGGGCCTTACGCTCGCAAACCGGTAACGGCCGTTCACTCCTGTACGTGTCCGGGCGACCTCGTATTGCCTCAGCACCCCTTGCAGCACCTCATTGGTCGTCACTGCCAGCTCAGCCCTTGCGGCGCGTAACGCACTGAGCTCGCGGGTGGCCGGGGGAACATCGCCGTTCCGTACACGCGCGCGATCCTCCACCTTTTCCGCCTCCAGCCCGGCGACGTGCTCTTTGTCCAGTTGGGCCAGTTGTGCGGCGTACCGCGCACAGATATCCGCGATCATGGTATGAAGCGTGGGTGAGTCTCGCAGAAGGTAGACGGTATCGCCTGTAGCGTATCTCACAGCGGCGCTGTCCAGGCGCATTGAAACAACGCCTCCTATCGTTCCAGCCACCGCTTCTGGTTGACCTGAAACGGCTCCACTCGTGTTCTCACGGCTGCCTGGCGCACCGTCGCAGGTGGTCGTGACCGCAACGAGCGCACTAATCACGACAACGCGACGCATCCTGTGGCCTCACGGGGTTCAGCTTGTGGTAACTTCGGCCGTCGCGGATGGACAGGCAAGGTGCAAGCTGCTGAGCAGGCTGCGTAACTATGGGTATGTCACGCGGGTGGGAAGATTCCCGGCCAGCAGAGCACGCCCGCTTCCGCGAACCATCCTGGCGGAGAACGCACCCTGTCGATGCGTGAAGGTTGTATTATTGTCGTTTACGTCCGTCTGCAGCAGCAGGTTTGCATCAGCTGGCATAGGCAGCGACCCCGCGATCCCTTCTGACGATCAGGTGCACGTAACCCGTCCAATCTGCAGCATTCAAGTATCACGGTCGTGCGTCTGGCTGCTGGCAAGCCTGGCGGTGGCGACCGTGGCACCGCGGGTTGCGCACGCGCAGATAACCGATACGACGGTGGCCCCGGCGCCGGATACCACGACTCCTCCGGTCGGCGCACCAGCGCCTGCGCCGAGGCGAGACACGCTGGCACCACCGACGATCGTGCTTCCGCAGCAGCGTCCGATCTCGCCTGGCCGGGCATTCGTCCGCTCGCTGATACTTCCTGGCTCCGGCCAGGTCGCGATGGACAGGACCGTTGCCGCGGGTGTGTACGCCTTCGTCGAGATCGCTGCAGTCGGAATGGCCCGCAAGTCCGCGCTGGACCTGCGGCAGGCGCGGAGGGCTCCGACCGACTCCACGGTCGTCCGCTATCAGCGCGACCCAACGACCGGCGAGCTGGTGCTGGACCCGGAGACCGGACTGCCGGTTCCCGCCGAGTTTATGATCTCGGATCTTGGAGGTCGTGTGCGCGCACGCAAGCAGCACCTGGAGGACTGGATCGCGCTGCTCATCTTCAATCACCTCTTCTCAGCTGCTGACGCGTACGTCGCCGCGCACCTCTGGGACTTTCCCGCAACCGTTGGCGCCACTATCGCACCCGGGCGGGAAGCGAGGGTGACTGCGTCGATAGCCTGGTAGAGAGGCGCGGCCGATCGCTCATACCGGCACGGAACACGCACGTACGTCGAGCACATGGTAGCGGCGAAACGCGGCGCCGGCGCCCGCTCGCCGGACACGGAGGCCCCCGTTGGCGTGTTCGATTCCGGTATCGGCGGCTTGACCGTCGTGCGCTCCATAATGCAGCGGCTGCCGCACGAGAGCGTCGTTTATTTCGGTGATACGGCGCGACTGCCTTACGGTCCCAAAGGTCCGGAGACAGTTGAGCGGTACAGCCTTGAGATCGCCGACTTTCTTCGGGGCGAGGGGGTAAAGGCGCTGGTCGTCGCATGCAACACAGCTACCGCCCGCGCGCTTCCAGCTCTCACAGCGACACTGGATTTTCCGGTGATCGGCGTCATTGAGCCCGGCGCCCGCGCGGCGGTCAGAGCGACACGCAACAGACACGTCGGCGTGATTGCGACCGCTGGGACGATTGCATCAGGTGCATATGTGCGCGCGATCCACGACGTCGCAGCCGACATGGATGTCGTTGCCCGCGCCTGTCCTCTGTTCGTGCCGCTCGTCGAGGAAGGGTGGACGGACACCGATGCGACGCGGCTCATCGCGCGCGAGTACCTGGAGCCCTTCATGCCTCACCAGGAGGCGGGGAGCCGCCGGCCGCGACCGGACACCATCGTGCTCGGCTGCACTCACTACCCGCTGCTGAAGAAGATTATCGGGCAGACGGTGGGGAGGAGGATCCGGCTCGTGGACAGCGCGGACGAAACCGCGGCGGAACTGGCCGCGGTGCTCAAGAAGTGCGGGCTCGCCAGCAGCCGCGCCGACGGATCGCGCTACCGGTTCATCGTCTCCGACTCACCGGCGCAGTTCCTCCGGGTCGGTGAGCGGTTCCTCGGTGCTCCGATAGACCGCGTCGAGCTCCGTCCCGTCGGCTGAGCCGTTCCACTCGTACAGCGCGACCCGCTCCGGTGTGACGACCAGATACGTCGGGCGCTCCGCCCAGCCGCCTGCGTTCGCATACACGCCGCGCGGCGCCTGCGACACCACGGGCACGTGAGAATGCCCGTAGATCAGCAGGTCGAGGTCGGGACGTCCGTCGAGAGCGGCGAAGGCGGACTGCCGGAGCGCGTCGCCTTCGTCAAGCGCGCGATGGTCGCGGCTCTTCCCGGACGCAGTCGTGGCGATGCGCGTGGCGAGATCGGGGTGCAGCGCACGGAATGCGCGAATCGCCCAGGGGTGACGCATCACCGGGCGGATCGCCCGGTAGGCGCGATCCTCCCGCTCCCGCAAACCGTCGCCGTGCTCCACACGGGTTCTCCATCCGGCGATCTCTCCCTCCCACGGGTCCAGCTGGTACCAGACGCCGATGTCCTGCTTCAGGACGTCGCCTCCCCAGCAGTCGTGGTTGCCGGCTGTCCACACCACGGGAACGCCCCTGTCGGTGATTGCCCGGAGCGCCGCAAGGACGCGGAACGTCTGCCGTGGAATTACCGTCCGCCACTCGAACCAGAAGTCGAAGAGGTCGCCGTTGATCACCAGCGACCCCGCCGACGCCCTGACGATCGAGAGCAGCGCCAGCAGCTCATCCTCCGCACGCGGATCGGCCGCACCGAGGTGCGCGTCGGAGACGATATAACATGGAGACTGGAGCACGCGCACAGTTTAGCGCGGTGCGGCCCCTGCACAATGCGCCGTTACATTGTGCGGATGCGAACTGCTGCTTTCTGCGCCTGATGCCAGCCCACGGTGGCGTAATCGAGCTTCGCGTCCGGTACTCCGAGACCGACCAGATGCAGGTTGTCTATCACGCGAACTATCTCGTGTGGTGCGAAATCGGCAGGACCGAGCTCATCAGAGAGATCTCGGGCTCGTACGCCGACGTGGAGAAGAGTGGTGTAGCGCTCGCCGTCGTTGATGCCTCCCTCAGGTATCACGCGCCTGCCCGGTACGATGACCTCGTGCGTGTCACTACGACAGTGCGCGAAGTGAAGTCACGCACCGTGATCTTCGATTACAAGCTGGAGAACGCCACCACCGGCCAGCGGCTGGCGTCCGCCTCCACGACACTCATCGCGTTCACGCGAGAGGCGACAGTGACAGTACTCCCTGCGGAGATGCGCGCCGCACTCGAGCAACACGTGACTCGATGATCGCCCGCCTCATGCTTCTCACGGTGTTCGCCGTGAGTACCGCGGCGGCACAGGGATCTGCCGAACGGCTGTCGCCTTCGCAGCGTGATCTGTTCGCGCGGCTCCTGGCGATGGCAGACACGCGCACCCTCGACACGTCCGCTGTGGATCAGGCACTGGTCTCCTCCTCGGAGGCGCTCGCAAGGCATGCCGTGCTCAGCGTCGGCCAGATAGGCCCCATGGCAGCCGCACCACGTGTATCGCGGTTGCGTGACCTCGTCGAGGGCCCGCGCCTCTCGGTGGCCGCGCACGCGGCGTACGCGCTCGGCCTGCTGCGCGATACGGCAAGTGTGCCTACGCTCACCCGCGCTCTCCGTGGAACACCCAGTGTCGCGGCGGAGGCAGCATGGGCACTCGGGCAGATCGGAGAGCCCGCGCGTGAGGCCATCAATGCCGCGCTCGCCGCGCCCGAACCTGCGAGCGGCGTGCGTGTTCAGCTGCTGCTTGCCGCGACCAAGCTCCGTCCCGTGCTGGTCGATGCGGTGATACCACACCTGCGTAGCAGCGACGGCTCCGTCGCGTGGGCGGCGGCGTACGCCATAGCGAGGCCGCGGGATCCCGGTGGAGTCCGGGCGCTGACAGAAATGCTGCGCTCGCGCGTCGCGAGCGACACGACCGCCGTTGAAACCCCTGTCCCCCTGGATGAGGTTGAAGCCAGAGGGCAGTATCACTTCGGCATGTCTGCCGGTGCGCGCATCAGGTCGGAGATCGCGCGCGGCCTGGCGCGTTCCGCCGCCGGAGATTCGCTCGCCGATCCAGCCTTCGCAGCGCTCGGCCAGCTCGCCGGGGATCCGCATCCACACGTGCGAATCAACGCGCTTCGCTCGCTTGGCAGCTACGGGGCGCGTGGCGCGCCAATGCTGATTCAGGCTGCGGCCGACACCGACGCCAACGTCCGTATTGCCGCGCTGCAGACACTCGCCACGTCGGGTGAGATCGGTATTCCGGACTGGAATGCGCTCTGGGCGGCAGACACCGGCTTCACCCGGCGCCGCTACGTGATCGAGGCTGCGGTGGCGCACGGCGCCGCACTGCCGGCGGTAAACGACTGGGCCGCCCACGCCGAGTGGCGCTACCGTGCCACTCTCGCTGCAGCGCTCTCAGGAGCCAGCGATCACGATGCAGCGCGCGCGACGCTGATGGCGCTCGCGCGCGACACCGACCATCGCGTGAGAGCTGCGGCGCTTGGTTCTCTTGTCAGCGACACGGCGCGCATCACCGACTCGGTGCGCACGCTCGCCGGGATGGCGCTCAGCGACAGCGACGAGACTGTCCGCGCGATCGCGGTCGGGACACTGGGGCGCTTACCGCGCGCCGAGGATATCCCCCGGGTCATCCTGGTTATTGAGGCCGCCGGCGAGGACAGGGAGTCGGATGCGCGTGTTTCCGCGCTGAGCTATCTCGCGGCCGCCTGGCGGCGGGACAGCTCCGCGTTTACGCCTGAGATACGCCGGCGTCTGGCAACGGTTCAGGTCCCGGCAGATCCGGTCACGCGCAGGGCGGCGGGGAACTTTCCACTGCTGGCTCATTGGGGCGACACGCCCATCGAGCCGCGCCCGGCGGCATGGTACCGCTCCGTTGTGGACCGCATCGTAGTTCCCGCTCTCGCCGGCCGCCCGGCGACAGCCGTGGTGCGAACCGCTCACGGGCCCATCACCCTTCGGCTGTTCGGGGCCGAAGCGGCGCTTACCGTCAACAACTTCGTGACGCTGGCCCGCAACGGCACGTACTCCGGTCTCGCGTTCCACAGGGTTGTGCCGAACTTCGTCGTTCAGGATGGCGACCCGCGAGGGGACGGAAGCGGGGGACCGGGGTATGCCATACGTGACGAGCTCAATCCGCAGCGGTATCAGCGGGGCGTGCTCGGCATGGCGCTTTCGGGGCCCGACACGGGTGGGAGCCAGTACTTCATCACTCACTCGCCGCAACCGCATCTGGACGGCGGCTACACGAGTTTCGGTCGTGTCACTGCCGGCTTCGCCGCACTCGACGCGATTGTGCAGGGGGACAGGATTGTCAGTATCGAGATTCGCTGAACTGCGGCTTCCTGTATCGCTCGCTGTGATTGGCGCAGCTGGTGTGGTGGCCGCGTGCACACCGCCTGCGGCGGTTCCGCTCGCCGGGGCACCGTTGCCGGCCATGGCTGTACCCTCCACCGAGCTGGCACCGGGACACAGAACCCTGGCCTTCCGCTGGGAGTACGTGGAGGAGAACTCACTCACCCGCGGCGACGGTGCTGTCCGCCTGGCTTCGCCCGACAGCGCCCGCCTCGACCTCTTCATCGGTGGCTTCGGTGGCGGCTCGGCGTTTCTGATGGGCGACTCTCTCATTGCCCCCCTCCCGCCGGGCGCGCAGAAGCTGGTTCCGCCAGCTACTATGTTGTGGGCCGCGTTCGGGCGGCTGGCCGTCCCTGCCGCAGCTGATACCGTCGTGCGGGCGCAGGGAGAGCTCATCCGCGCGGACATCGGCAGCGAGCCAGTATGGCGCGCGACGTTCAACGACGGCCAGCTCGTCCGGCTGGAGCACATCGCTGGCGGTCGGATCGTCGAGTGGGTGGAGCGTGAGGGCGCAAGAATACGGTACACGAGCAACGCGGCGCCGCGGCGCCTGACCTTGAATATCACACGCGATGAACCTTCTCCGCCGTTCGATTCTTCGGTTTGGCGTTTTTAGCGCGACGCTGCTGCTTGGCGCCTGCCTGTACGGCTTTGCGGGCGGCGGGCTCCCGCGGCACATCCGCACTGTCGCCGTGCGGCCGATGGAGAACCTCACCCCTGTCGCCGAGCTGCAGCACGAATTCTCGGAGGCGCTTCGCGCCGGCCTGAACGACCGGCTTGGCCTGCGTGACGCGCCTGAGAGCAGGGCGCACGCGCTGCTCGTGGGCACTATCCAGCGGTACGAGTCCGACATTCCGATCAGCTACGAGGCGTCCAACCGCGGTGCGACCACCGCCCGCCGGATGGTGCAGATCGTGGTGGACATCGAGCTGCTCGACCAGACCACGGGCAAGGTTCTCTGGCAGCGGAAGGGACTCGCCGGCGAGGACCAGTACGAAGAGCGTGGCGAGCAGGAAGGCAGGCGCCGGGCGATCAGCAGGATTGTGGCGGCGATCGTGGAAGGGGCGCAGTCTCAGTGGTAGCTCTGTGCTTCTCATTCTGCAGAGATGAGTAATCCCGCCACGGGTATCATGGGCTGGGATGCGGCACGCCGGTGGAGAGAAGAGCAGCGTCCGCGCATCGTCGTCTTCACCAATGGGGTCTTCGATCTGCTGCATCCGGGCCACGTGGACGTGCTCACTGCGGCGCGCGCCGAAGGCGACTCGCTGATAGTCGGCGTCAACAGCGATGCATCGGCCCGCAGACTCAAGGGCGAGGAAAGACCTGCCCGCCCGGAAGCCGACCGTGCGTACGTGCTCGCCGCTCTCTCAGCAGTCGATGCTGTCACCGTGTTCGACGAGGACACGCCGCTGGAGCTCATTCGTCACCTGAAACCGGACGTTCTGGTGAAGGGGGGCGATTACACGCCTGAAACCGTGGTGGGTGCGGAGGACGTTCGCTCCTGGGGCGGGCGCGTCGCAATCGTGCCGCTCACCGCCGGTCACTCCACGACAGCGATGCTCAACCGTCTCAAGGACCGATCGGGTGTCACAGCGCACTGACCGCGCGGCGAACGCGCTTCGTCCCGTCACTCTCGAGCTTGGCGTCGCTCCCTATGCCGAGGGTTCATGCCTGGTATCGTTCGGCTCCACACGGGTGCTGTGTGCAACATCGATAGAGGAAGGCGTGCCGGCATGGCGTCGCGGTCGCGGGGAAGGCTGGCTGACTGCGGAGTACGCCATGCTGCCGCGGGCGACACGCACGCGCACCGCGCGGGAGCGCACGCAACTCGGCGGCAGGACGCAGGAGATCCAGCGTCTCATAGGCCGCAGCGTCCGCGCGATGCTCGACGATTTCAGTTTTGGCGAGCTCACCGTCCGGGTTGACTGCGATGTGCTGCAGGCGGACGGCGGGACGCGAACGGCGGCGATCACCGGCGCCGCCGTCGCTGTCGCGCAGGCGTTCAACGGCCTCGTTGCCGCGGGCAAGCTCGCGGCGACTCCCGTGCGCCGGCAGGTTGCCGCAGTGAGCGTCGGGATAGTGAACGGCGAGCCGCGGCTGGACCTTGATTACGACGAGGATGTGGGCGCGGACGTGGACATGAACGTGGTGATGAGCACCGAGGGAGAGTTCGTCGAGGTCCAGGGGACAGGTGAGCAGAGCACGTACAGCCGCGGCGACCTCGACCGCCTGCTCGATCTTGCCGTCGAAGGGATCGCGTCGCTGCACGACCTGCAGGCACGCGCACTCGCCGATTGATCGGCGGCACGCTGCTCCTGGCGACACGCAGCGACGGTAAGCTGCGGGAGATCAGGCCGCTTCTCGCGCCACTCGGTCTCCATCTGATGGACCTCGCCGAGGCAGGGCTCCCGGAGGAGAGCGACGACGAGCTGGAGACAGGGAGCACATTCGAGGCAAACGCCCTGGCCAAGGCAAGGCACTATTTCCTGGCGAGTGGGGGCATCCCGACAGTGGCCGACGACTCGGGGATCGAGGCCAGTGCGCTGCAGGGGCGTCCGGGCGTGAACAGCAAGCGCTGGTCGGGGCGCACCGATCTCTCGGGGCAGGCGCTCGACGATGCGAACAACGCCACGCTGCTCGCAGCGCTCGAAGGCACATCCGACCGCAGCGCGCGGTATGTATGTGTCGCGGCATTCGCCGATGCTTCGGGTGAGATCGTGGCACGTGGTGAGACGATCGGCTCGATCGTGGAAACCCCGCGCGGGACCAGCGGCTTCGGCTACGATCCGTACTTTCTCTCCGACGACCTCGGCGTGACATTCGGGGAGGCGGCGCCGGAAGCGAAGGCAGGCGTCAGCCACCGTGGGCGCGCCTTCCGGAAGCTCGCTGAACGGCTGCAGGAGCTGGGCGGATGATGTGCGTGCTGCGCCGTTCCCCACTGATCACAGATGCGTTCTGACATTCTCAGTTGCCTTGCTGGCTGCGTGGCGATCTCGTGCGCACCTGCGGCCATGGTGGTCACGGATCCCCCTGGACCGCGGTCGCCGGCCAGCGATGTGACGCCGGCGGGAGCGCCGCTCGGCAGCGCGACGCCCGGCGCACTGGTACCGCTCGATGCAGGGGCGCGGGCGTGGGTGGATGCGACACTCGCATCGCTCTCGCTGCGGGAGAAGGCAGGTCAGCTCATCATGCCGTGGGTGGGCGGGGAGTATGCGGCGGTCGGATCCCCCGAGTTCGAGCAGCTGCGCCGCTGGGTGGAAGACGACGGCGTTGGCGGCTTGATCATCTCTGTCGGCTCGCCTCTGGCGTATGCGGTGAAGACGAACGAGATGCAGGGTCGCGCGCGCGTGCCGCTGCTGATCGCCTCCGACATGGAGAACGGTACCGGCATGCGGATGGCGAACATGTACCATCTGCCCACACTGCTCCCGCAGGGCGGGGGAACGGTATTCCCGTCGACGATGGCGCTGGGAGCGACCGGCTCCGAAGATCTCGCTTACAGTCTTGGCAGGATACTCGGGCGGGAGGCACGTGCTGTGGGCGTGCACATGACGTTCGCTCCGGTTCTCGACGTAAACTCGAATCCGCTCAATCCGATCATCAACACGCGCTCCTATGGCGAAGATCCGGAGCTGGTTTCCCGGCTGGCACGTGCTTACATCCGTGGCACCCGCGAATCGGGGCTGATGTCCACCGGCAAGCACTTCCCCGGGCACGGTGATACGAGGACCGACTCACACATCGAGCTGCCGACAATCCCTGCTGACCGCGCGCGTCTCGATGCAGTCGAGCTTCCGCCGTTCCGTGCGGCCGTACATGAAGGGATCGATGGGATAATGACTGCGCACATCGCGATGGTCGGCGTCGAAGGTCCCGACGCGCCACCGGCAACGCTCTCCGAGCAGCTCATGAGTACGGTTCTGCGCGAAGAGCTGCGCTTCACCGGATTGCTATTTACAGATGCGATGACGATGGGCGCCGTCGCCAGGCGCTACGGTGCCACCGAGCCGCTGGTGCTGGCGCTCGAGGCCGGTGCCGACGTGCTGCTCATGCCGCGCGACGTGCGCGAGGCGATTGCGACCGTGGTAGGCGCGGTCGGGTCCGGCCGGCTCACTGAAGCGCGTCTCGATCAGTCCGTCCGCCGCCTTCTCGAGTCGAAGGCACGCGCCGGACTGCATCTCGGCCGTACCGTGGACGTGGACGCAATAACGCGCATCGTGAACGTACCCGAGCATGCGGCAGTCGCGCGCGAAATGGCGGAGCGTTCCATCGTGCTCGCCCGCGATACGCACGCAGCGGTCCCACTCGCTGCGTCGGTGCGACGGATTCTCTCCGTCACTTACGCCGACCAGGCCGACCTGACTGCCGGCCGCGCGTTTGACCAGCAGCTTCGGAGCGCGGGCTTCACCGTGACGTCTGCGCGCGTTGACGATCGCACGACCGCAGCCGAGTACGCGCAGATCCGGTTGAAGGTGGATTCAGTCGACGCTGTCGTGACGTCCGCGTACGTGTATCCCCGCGACCACCGTGGCGACGTCGCCGCCGCCGGCGGGTTCACCTCGTTCGTTCAGGCACTCTCCGATCTGACCATGCCGGTGGTGGTCGTTTCGCTCGGCAGTCCATACCTGCTGAACGCGTTTCCGGCAGCGTCGGCGTACCTTCTGGGTTGGGGTGGCGCACAGGTGAGTCAGGTCGCAGCGGCCCGCGCACTCGCCGGACTCGCGCCGATCAGCGGCAAGCTGCCTGTCTCACTGCCTCCACATCATTCGTTCGGAGAGGGATTGCAACGGACCACCACACGGGTGGAGAAGTGACGGCCGCATCGCGCCCCACCCTGGTTACGCTGGAGGAGATCCGCACCGCAGCGCGCGTGCTCGAGCCCGTCGCGGTCCGCACTCCACTGCTGCGCGACGAGACTCTCACCGACAGGATCGGCCAGCCAGTGTGGCTCAAGCCCGAGATGCTCCAGCGGAGCGGCACCTTCAAATTCCGCGGCGCTTACACGTTTCTTTCGCGGCTTGACCCTGAGGCGCGTGCGCGGGGTGTGATCGCGCCATCGTCCGGGAACCACGCGCAGGGTGTCGCGATGGCTGCGCGGGTGTTCGGTGTTCCCGCGATCGTCGTGATGCCCACGACTGCCACTCCCGCCAAACGCTCCGGCGCCGAGCGGCTTGGCGCGCGGGTGCTGCTGCACGGGACGACCTCGCACGAGCGGACGGTTCGGGCGGAGCAGATCGCGGCTGCCGACAGGCTCACAATCGTACATCCGTACGACGATCCGGCGGTGATCGCGGGGCAGGGGACGGTCGGCCTCGAGATCTTCGAGGACCTGCCGCACGTTGAGACCGTGCTGGTACAGGTGGGTGGCGGCGGGCTGCTCGCCGGAATTGCGGCAGCTCTCAAGGCGCTGCGACCGTCGATCCAGGTGATTGGCATCGAGCCTTCCGGTACTCCCAAACTCTCCCGCGCGCGCGAGGCCGGTGCGCCGGTGCGCGTCGATTCGCAGGAAGGGATCGCCGACGGCCTGCTCGTCGGTGAGATTGGCTCGCTGCCATTCGACCACCACCAGGCCTACGTGGACGACGTGGCGACCGTGCCCGATGTGGAGATCATCCCTGCCATGCGTCACCTTCTGGAAAGGATGAAGCTCGTTTCCGAGCCGAGTGGCGCGATCACGGTCGCGGCTCTGATGAGCGGTGCTGTCGAAGTGAGCGGACCGGTAGTTGCTATTCTCAGCGGCGGAAACATCGAGTGGGAGGGGCTGCTCGCGTTGCTTGGCGGTCCCGCCCGATAACCAGGAGGATTTTCAGTGCCCGGACGATCTGCTTTGAGGGTGATTGGCGTGGGAGCGGTGGTTCTCGCGGCGGCGGGGTGCGCAGCGCTGCAGCAGGCGGCGCGCAGCGTCGCGACCGCCACTGTGACGCTGACCGACATAGGTGGCGCGCCGCGCGGGACTGCGGTGCTCTGGCAGGACATGGAGGGTGTGGTGTACGTGCAGGTCCGGGGTGTAGCGCTGCCGCCGGGCACGAAGGGGATCCACTTTCACGCAGTGGGGCGGTGCGACAACGAGGGTGCTGGTGCGTTTGCGACAGCCGGTCCGCACTTCAACCCAGACTCCAGGCGCCATGGCCTGAGCTCTGTGGACGGCCCTCACGCTGGCGACATGCCCAACATCGTCGTCCGCGACGATGGTACCGTGAGCGCGGACCTGCAGACCGATCGTGTGACTCTGACTGAGGGCCCACGATCGCTGTTCGATGAGGACGGCAGCGCGCTGATCATTCATGCGGGGCCGGATGATCAGATCACCGACCCTTCGGGTAACAGTGGATCGCGGATCGCGTGCGGGGTGGTGCGGGTGAGGTAGACGCTGCCACTGGGCGGTTCCTCGGGGATCCCAACCGTCCGACGATGGATTTGAGTCCGCGGAAGCGAGCGCAGACAGGTCCGGCACGTCGTGAGATGTTATCTTCAGGATTACGGGGCGTAGCGTAGCCTGGTAGCGCGCCTGCTTTGGGAGCAGGAGGTCGCCGGTTCGAATCCGGCCGCCCCGATT
>CAZOAT010000067.1:0-13739 GCA_964577965.1 uncultured Gemmatimonadaceae bacterium
GGCCGTCACCAGCGTCGTGGTCACGCGCGACCGGATGCCCGCCGGGTCCGTTGCCGTCGAGGCTGCGCGCCCTGCGGACAGCGAGGGTGCAGCCGTGCTCGCGGCGCTCGCGCTCCGTGAGAACCAGTACCTGCAGACCGTGAACGGCCTCAACGAGGTCATCGAAGCTGCCGAGAGCGGGCTCGCGCCTGAAACGATCAGGACGATCCGAGCCAGCCTTCTCGTCATAGACGCAGCGATCCTCGAAGTGCGTCAGGCGCTGGCCGAAGATCCCGCTAACGCGCAGCTGCTGGAGATCCTGGAGGCGAACTACGAGAAGAAGGTGGACCTGCTTCGCCGCACGACCGAGATGGCGCGGAGCTGACGATGCGATTTTTCTTCACGGCGCTCGCTCTCGCCCTGGCCGCTCAGCTCGCGCCGGCGCAGACAACGGTCGATCGGACCATTCCGCTCAATGCTGACGGCGCTATCCGCATCTACGCGCTCGCCGGTACCGTGACCGTGCGCGCCTGGGACCGCGAGGCGGTCGCGATCCGCGGCACGCTCGGCGCGGGAAACAGGCTCCACGCCGGCGGCGGGCGAACTGCGATCAAGGCGTTCGTCGAGTCCAGCAATGAGGAACAGCCGGAGGCGAGCACGCTCGAGATCATGGTGCCGGCGCGAGCGAAGGTATGGATCAAGACCGCAACTGCGGGGATAGTCGTCACGGGAGTGACGGGGAGCCTCGATACTTACGCAGTCGGTGGCTCGATTCGCGTGAATGGCAATCCAGCGGACGTGAACGCGGAGGCGATCGACGGTGACATCGAGATCATCGGGAACCCGGGCTGGGTTCGGGCGAAGAGTGCGAGCGGCTCAGTGCTGCTGCGCGGCTCGAGCTCCGACGCCACGCTCACGAGCGTGACGGGCCGCGTGGTCATCGATGGCAAGGGAGGGGGACCGCGGTTCGAGCGCGCACGCTTCGAGACCGTGACCGGTGACATCCGCTTCGCAGGAAGCATCGAGCGCGGCGCGGACATCCGCTTCGATTCGCACGGCGGGACGATCGACGTCGTTCTGGCGCGCGACGCGTCGGCGGACCTCGACGTCAGCACGATCAGCGGGCGCATCAGCAACGCATTCACCTCAGCCCGGCCGGTGAGCGGGCGGTACGGGCGCGGGTTCGCGCTTACGACGTCGGCCGGTGACGGTGGCGCGCGGCTCTCCGTGCGCACGTTCAAGGGCAACATCACGCTGCGAAGGAGCACGTAGCTCCCAACTCCGCGCGCGCGAGTGGCATCCAATCGGTGCAGGAAAGAACTCCGAGCACACACCACTCCCGCTGGAGGAAGACATGAGAGGTTCAGTTCTTCGACGCACGGTGATCACCGCTGGATTGCTGCTTACAGGCGCAGCGGTGGCGATTGCCGGCCCGCCTTGGATATCGATCGAGTATCCGGCCAACCCGCACGACCCGATCGCCCGGGGCGCGTTCCTCACGGTCCGGACATACCATCACGGCGACCTCATCGGCTACGAGCTGAATGGCACGGCGGAAGGCCTGGTCGATGGCCGTCGTCAGACTGCACGTCTCGACATCCGCCGGATGAGCCAGCCCGGCACGTACGCGGTACGCTGGCAGAAGCCGGCGGAAGGCACGTGGGCGCTCGTGATCTCGAGCGCGCGCGAGGGCAGGCACATGGCTACGGCCGTGGTGTCGGTGGACAACGCCGGCCGCGTTGCGAGCGTCAACGTCCCGTCGCGTTCCGCCGAAGGTGGGCGGTGGCAGGTGCCACGGGCGGTAACCGCCGGAGAGATCAACGCGATGCTGCAGCGGAGCGCCGCGCTTGCATCGCGATAGTGGATGCAGCGGTTAGCGATTGGCGGAAAGCAACTGCGGTTGCGCAGTCGCTTTCCGCTAACCGCTTATCAATTCTCTAAACTCCTTTCTCTTTCAGCAGCGCCATGAACTCCTGGGGCTCCGAGATCTGGAGGAGCCGCTCCGGCACATCCGGCTCCTTGGCGAACTGAGCGATCTTGCCGAGCACCGGCAGGTACTGGTTCGAGACCTCGAGTGGTGGCGCGACGATGAGAAAGAAAAAGTGGACCGGCGTGTCGTCTATCGCCTTGAAGTCCATGCCCTCTCGCTTGCGGCCGAACGCGACGCGCAACTTGTTGACGACCAGTGACCGGCAGTGGGGGATCGCGATCCCGCGTCCGATCCCTGTGGAGCCCAGGTTCTCCCGCCGCTTCAGCATCTTGAAAAGCATTCCTTCGGACTTCTCATCCAGCCTGAGCAGCGAGATCAGCTCCTTCAGGATGTCGTCCTTGGACTCGCCCTGAAGCTCGAGCTGGATGGCGTCTTCGGCGAAGAACTCGCGCAGTTCCATGGGTGCCTGATTGGAGAGCTGGACCGGTCCGGGGTCGTTCAGGAGGTCACGATGCGTACGGCCTGATACTCAGGCGCGGCAAGTTATGCACGCCCTCAAATCGTGTCAAACCTCGACATTGCAAGCATTTGGCGGTTCGGATACCTTGGATGGATGCGGTTTCCATTCCCCCTTCCGTACGAGATTCCGGTTTACCTCGCGCCGATGGCGGGAGTGTCGGAGTCGCCTTTCCGGCGGCTCTGCCGCCGCTTTGGCGCCGACGTCGTGGTGACGGAATTCCTCTCGGCAGAGGGGATCCGCCGCGAAAATGAAGCCACGATTGCCAAGCTTCGCTTCGGGGCGGACGAGCGCCCGATAGGTGTCCAGATATTCGGGGCCGATCCGCGCGCCATGGGCGATGCGGCCGCGTTCGTCACCGACGTATTCGCGCCCGAGTTCATCGACATCAACTTCGGGTGTCCGGTGAAGAAGGTCGTGAAGCGCAACGGCGGCTCGGGGTGCCTCAAGGATCTTTCGCTGGTGGAGACTGTGATCCGCAGCGTTGCCGCTGCGACGCCGCTTCCGGTTACCGTCAAGATCCGCAGCGGCTGGAACGAGGAGACGCGCGACCCTGTCGCGATCGCTCTCCGCTGCCAGGATGCGGGCGCACGTGCCCTGACTCTCCATCCGCGCACCCGGTCGCAGATGTACACCGGTGCGGCGCGGTGGGAGGAGATCGCCGCAGTTGCTGAGGCGCTCGACATCCCTGTGATCGGGAACGGCGACATCAGGACCGCGGAGGATGCTGTCCGGATGCAGCGCTCCACCGGCTGCGCCGGCATCATGATCGCCCGCGGGTCGTTCGGCCAGCCGTGGATCTTCACGCAGGCCCGCGCGATCCTGGAGGGTCGGGAAGCACCTCCGGCACCCTCGGTCGAGGAGCGGTTCGCCATAGCGTTGGATCACGCACGCATGGCTGCCGCGTACGAGCCGGACCCTCGTGGAGCCGCTATCGAGTTCCGCAAGCACCTTGGGTGGTACGTGAAGGGGCTGCACAACTCGGCGGATCTGCGGCGCCGGCTGCATGCGGTGGACTCACTGGATCAGGTGGAAGGGATCTTCAGCGACTACCTGGAGCAGCGGGCGATCGGCGCCTGGGCGGCGGAGGCGGAAGCGGAGGCTGGCGCGGCGGCCTAGCGTACACAGTTGGTAGCCGGTGACGCCGCACGGCGATCAGCGAGTCAATCTTACAAGACGGCGGGTTGCAGCCGGCACGGCAGGCTGTAAACATATGGCGGGGTGGAGCCCTTCCGGTCCACTCCAATGGATTCCTGCATTCGGCGCCGTCCTCGGTCTCTTCCGCCGCGAACGGCGTGAGGATTGAGAACGAGGTGGCGTGGCGCCCACTCTGGTGCGCGACGCCGCTGAGCTGTCCGAACCCACACCGACACACTGCGGTGGACCTCCGCCGGCCCGCATGACGGAACACTCGCTTATCAGCTCGTACCTGGACGACGTCCGCAGCGCGATGCGCGCTGAGGAGGTCATCTTCTGGTCGGCTGGTGGCGGCCCGTCGGATCTCGAGCTCGCCTGGTGGTCCACGGCTGACGGCGAGCCACCCGATCTGTCACTCGCCGGCAACCGGGTCGCGCTGGTGCAGTGGGCCGCGCAGGAACGCTCCGTCCAGACCGAGAGCGAGGACCCGATCCGCTTCGCTGTCGCGCCACTGGTGGGCGCCTTCGATGCACTTGGCGCGATCAGCGTCGCATCCTCCACCGGACTGCAGGCGACGAAACAGGAACTGCGTGATTCACTCGAGAGACATGCCCGTCACCTGTCGGCGTTGCACGAGCTGCTGGTCACGCGCGACCAGTATTCCCGCAGCAATCGGCAGACAACCGCATTGCTCACCGCGGCGCAGCGGTTCTCGCTGCAGCGCAGCCTTGCACCACTGAGCGAATCGATCGCGCAGGCGGTGTTCGAGATGACTGGTGCGCGGGCGATGGCACTCGTGCACTGGGACCCGGCAACAGGTACCGGTGAAGCCGTGTACGCCAGCCCCGAGGCGCGGGTTGTCTCGGGTGAGGACGTGGTTGAGGACTCGCACGTCGGCCGCGCCTGCGCGGGGGACATCCCCGTATTCCTGGAAGATGCCCGCCCCCTCAAGAAGCATGGCGCCATGTATCGACAGGCAGAGACTGTCCGCGACCTCGGCTCGCTGGCGGTCATTCCCCTGAAGAGCGGTGAGAAGCAGGTGGTGGGTGCGATCGCGATCGAGGGCACGCAGCCACGCGACGTGCGCGCGGAGGATGCAAAGAACCTGCGGCTTCTCGGTGCGCTTGCCGAAGCGGCGCTGGACACGGTGTGGCAGATCGAGGAGATCACGAGGCGTGCGACGATCGATCCGCTCACTGGCCTCTACAACAGGGGATACTTCGAGAACATCCTCCGGCTGGTAGTGACTGAGACCGAGCGGTTCGGCGGCGGCAGCTCACTGCTGATGATGGACCTCGACCACTTCAAGAACGTGAACGACACGTACGGCCATCCGGCCGGTGACGCGATTCTGCGCGAGGTGGCGGACGTCCTCAGCGTACGGAAGCGGGCGGTGGACAGTGCGTTCCGGTACGGCGGCGAGGAGCTCGCACTGCTGCTTCCGCGCACCGAGCGCGATGGCGCGGCCGAGCTGGCTGAGCGGCTGCGGGAGGCGGTCGAGCTGAAGAGGTTCGAGTGGCAGGGAACAGTGATCCCGATCACGATCTCGTGCGGGGTCGCGGAGTACCCGGCGTCGGCGAATACCGCAGAGACGCTGCTCGCCGCGGCCGATGAGGCGCTGTATGCCGCCAAGGCTGCGGGCCGAAACTGTGTGCGTGTGGCGGGCGGCGATGCATTGAACCGGCAGATTCTAACCCCAGCGACAGCCAGGGCTGAGTTCCGGGGCAAGTAGCGCAGCTGCCGGCTTTACAGCTTCTACAACTCAATGTCCTGACAGTACTTGCTGGCTCTCATCTGAAGTTGTTTGGCAGTCCATTTTCGTTGACTTCGGAGCCACCGGAGCGTACATTTAAAGAACGGGGGCGACTGGCTTCGACGGGACTAGTGAAGCTGTGGCCGCGTGCCCAGGTCCTCGGATCCTGGTAAATCCTTCGAGACTTTTTTCAATTGCCAACGACAACCTGGCACTGGCTGCGTAACGCTTAGCGTTGCTGCACCTGCCCATTGGGAAGCCCTCCTGAGGCGGTTCAATGGGTATCGCAAATTCGGGATAGCAGGCGGCTTTGCTCGCGGGCCAACTGCGAAATTTCAGTGAGCTTGTCCGGGGGTGGGCTGTCCACTGGCCAGCAACCGGAGACATCAATCGGTGGACTACGCACGTAGAAGCCGTGGTGAATCGAGTTTCGGACCGGGGTTCGAATCCCCGCGCCTCCACTGGAGAGCATTCCTTAACAGTCCAAAGGCGCCCGAAAGGGCGCCTTTGGTGTGTCTGGGACCGTGGATGGAAAGGGAGCGGAGGCGCGTCGGGCCGCACAGCAGTACGTGGGGCTGACGGTACTCCAACGGCATCAGGGGTTGTGCCGGAGACGCACCTGGTCGAGCAGCGCACCCTGGTCATCGCCGCCGAACGCCTCGAAGCGGAGCCTTGCCGTGGTGTTCGCGGTGACGGTCACCAAGCGAGTGAAGAGGCGGAACGGCTCGTTGCGCTGCAGCACGATCTCCTCCTCGAAGAGTGTGCCGAGGCTTACAACCACGGTATCAGGCGTGCTGATGCGGTTGTTGCCGGCGAGCCAGAACTCGAGTACGTAGTTGCCGGCTGTGAGGTCGAACGCCTCTTTCGTTTCGATCGTTCCAGCGGCCAGGCAGGTGCCATCGAGGTCCACGTAGATGCCGTTGCCGGCCTGTACGTCGTAGAAGCCGTTGCCGTGCAGATCGACGCAGCCGGCAAGGATGTTCCATTGCTGGAAATCGGTCCAGTTGAGTTTGCCAACGCCGCCATTCTCGTTGTCAAAGTCGGTGACGAATACTACGGTCGCGGCTGGTACCTCTGGCAGCTCCGGGACCACCACGGTCGGCTCGGTCGCACTGTTGCAGGCCACGACGCCTGCGCTGACCGCCAGAAGCGCGAATCGGACAAAAGTTTGTTGCTGCATGGAGTTTCAGGGGACGGAAGGTTGAGAGCCAGGCGGCAGTGCGGCTGCCGCTGAGGCGCATGTGCTGCGGACGGTAGTTGTCGCGAAGACCCAGCCGGTTCCCGGGCGCGGACTCTCCGTCACACACTACCCAGTGACCGCTACCCTTAGGGACTACCTGAAACAGTCGGGCGTCACAGGGAGCAGCTTCTCAGTTACGGGGCGGATCGGGGCCTTCGAATCCCCGCGCCTCCACTACAGTAGTCCAGAATCGTTCAAGGGCGCCCGCGAGGGCGCCTTTGTCTTGCCACCAGCACCCCCCCCTCGGTAGTGGCTCAACCGCCAGCCTTTCCGTATCTTCGGTTGGGTCGCGCCAAAGGGATGCAAAGGTTTTTATGCGAAGGTCGATAAGGAATGCAGTACTCAGCCAGTACGCCGATGGCCGCTAAGCTGACCATCCCACTGCTCGCGGTGACGCTCCTCCTGACTGGGTGCGACTCACCCGCCCTCACCGCTCCGACCGGTGCATACCTGATTCCACACGACGCCCGGTTCCACTCGCTGTGGTCGAAGGTAGAGTCATGCAGCGGGATCACGCGTGACCCGAAGCATACCAGGCGCTACATCTACCCGGGCGACTATGCCAGGATGCCGAACGGTGAACTTGTCGCGGCATTTTACAATCCTCACGGCGATTTCATGGTCATCGCGGAACGTCTGAAAGACCACGACGGGATCCTGATGCACGAGATGCTGCACGTTCTCCTCATCAAGGTGCTCGGCGTTTACGGCCACCCTGAGGAGTACTTTATGGTCCGCTGCGGTTCGGTTGGCTCGGTGGACGATTCGTAGGACGTGCGGAGCGCTCGACGCTGACCGTGCCTCGTGTGACAACGGCCCTCGAACAAAGAGGGCCGTTGTTGTTTCAGTGCTGGGTATCGCACGATCAGGAGACCGTTCACGCCCACGTCTCAGATGACCATTTCCGGCGCCGGCAGCTTGCTGGCGTCCAGGTACAGCAGCTCGACCAGAGATCCGATCTCCGGGAAGATGAAGTAGCCGAAGTCGAACACGTCGCCCGCGCTGGCGTCCTGGATCATCTCGCGGCCTTCGCGCAGCAGCTCGGCTTTCGCCGCCCGCACGGCTTCCATGGTCGGATACACGAGGCAGGTGTGATGAAACCCGTCGCCGTGCTTTTCGAGATGCTCGTCGAACACGCTCGGGCCGGTGTGCGGCGAGACCAGCTCGTAAGTGCCGCCTCCAACCGTCGTCAATGCCACCTTGAATGAGAACGGGGCGGGCTTCCCGTGTACGGTGGACTCGGCCGGGACGATCGTCCACACGTTCCACGGTCCGATTCCGAGTGAATTCGAGAGCGCTCGTGCGCTGCGCTCGACATCGCGCACGACGAAGCCGGTGTGATGCAGTGCAACGGGTGCTGGAATGGGCATCGGTGTCTCAGAGATGGGGAGAACGGCTCAAGGTGAATGGGGCGACGTCCGCTGTTTCCTCAGGATGCTTAGTCCGTACGCAAGGCGGGACTTCACGGTGCCGAGCGGAATGGCCAATGCTTCGGCGACCTCCCTGCTGCGTAAGCGACTGCAGATAATGGAGCCGCACCACAACTTGCGCTCCGATCGGGAGCGCCGCCAGCCGCACCGGAAGCCCAGGCGCGAACCCATGCCGGCTCGCGAACGCTGCCGAGCCGCCGGCAGATGATGATGAGCGTGTCCTGCAGGACGTCCTCCGCTAGATCGTCGTCGTTCACGATCCCCCGGATGTGCTCGCTCAGCGGATGCTGCAGGCGGCGGAGCAGCTCTTCCAGCGCATCGCGGTCACCGAGCTATGACGAACACCCAGATCGCGATAGTGGCCGCACTATTGCCGGACTGTGTGCCGACGGCAGTGCCTGTGGGTCGGGGCGGGGTCGTCATCAGAGTTCTTCTCGAGCTTGAAATCCCTGGGGATATCCCGGGTCGCACCTATAGGAGGCCAGTAACCCGTGAATCGTTCGGTCCGGGGGCGAGCCGGGCCGGCGCGACTCTCACATGACACCAGGCGGCTCATTCCGGGAGGCGACATGCAACTGGGGACTTTTTCAGTCAGTCTCGCTGTCAAGGACATCGAAGCGTCCAGGCTCTTCTACGAGAAGCTGGGTTTCCATGATTTCGCTGGCGACCAGTCGCAGAACTGGCTGATCATGAAGAACGGCGAACACGCGATCGGGCTGTTCCAGGGGATGTTCGAGCGGAACATCCTCACATTCAACCCGGGCTGGAACAGCAATGCCGAACCTGTCGCCGAGTTCACGGACGTCCGCGAGCTGCAGCGCCAGCTGAGAGCGCGTGGGTTGGCGTTCATCTCAGAAGCCGACGAAAGCTCAACCGGCCCAGCCAGCTTCACGATCGCCGATCCGGACGGGAACACAATTCTCGTCGATCAGCATGTCTGACCACACGCCCGCACGGATGCAGGCCGGGTCATGCCTCGCATGTGAACTGTCAGCCGCAGGAGTGCGGACCGTCAGTCCTCCAGAGCAGCTCGCTCGTCGAGTGTTCTGATGATGTACCCCGGTACCAGACACTTCCTCATGTAGCGGCGCTTCACTACCGCCGGCAGCGAGCCGAAATTGCGGACCGTCTTCCGACACAGCCGCGACCCGCACCTGCATCGCATCGTCCAGATATCGTCATCGCCGATCGTGGTCGAGTAATCGATCGTGATCTCCGACCCGGCGCCGATCCTTTTCGCAGCGAACAGGAACAGTCTGTTGCCGGTCTTCCGGACTCCGGCGTTCGGCTCGCACGAGTGGTTCAGGAAGCGACACACCCCGTTTCCAGGATCGAGGTACGTGTCGGGCCCGAACCTTATGCAGTTGGCGGAGAACCTCGACCCCTCCCGGCGCCAGAGCACTCTGTAATCGACGATCCGGCCCTCGATCCTGATGATTGTGTCACCCGGGTGAACACTCGTCGTGGCAAACAGTCCGCGCCCGATCCGCGCAGGTGCAATTACGACGCGCTCACTGTCGTTCGTCGCCGCCATTCGATCAGACGTCCCGTTTGAATGGTTCGTTTCCGTGATCCCAGCTCACATCAGCGACAGGCACGCACATCCTGACCGATCAGGCAGTTCTGCGTCACGTTAAGGCGCTGCGTGCGCCATGGGGCTTCCTGCTCGACTCCTGCGTAGCCGCCACCGGCCACTGGAACGAGCACGAACCGCGGGACGTCGGTGAGGGGCCCCAGCGCTGCGCCGAGGTACGTCCCATTGTCGCGCCAGAAAATGCTGAGAATCCGTGTTCGGTTCTCAAACTCCGCCCGCACGAAAGTCGTGGATCCGCCGCGATCGGCAAACCGGCTGCCCGGCACGTTCCCAACTGTCCCGATGACGGTGAGCGATCGAAGTCCGCCCTGCCGCTCGAGAAACTGGATGAGGCTGCGCGCTCGCGCGGACGGATCGGTCGCAGAATCCACCATCCCCTCAAGCGCATCGTCGCCGCCCGCCTGCACGCGCTGCATCGCCCGCGCAGTCCGATCGTTGAGTTCCGCGAAACGTGCACGTTCTCCCGCCTCGTGACTCAGCATGGCGTCCAGCGCGGGTTGACCAGAGAGCTCCGCGACCAGTCTCGTGTCATCGGCTGTCAGCTTGATCGTCGCGCCGTTCACCAGATAGGCGCCGGCGTGCGCTGCTGCGAGGGCGGGATTGGCGTGTGGATCGGCTGTGAGGAGTGGCGGCATCGCAAAGGCGTCATCAAGCCCGGCCATGAGGAGTTGCTCTTCCAGCCCGGCCGCCGCCCACCGCGACGTATTGCCATGGATGTAGATGAACAGCTCGTGCTCGGGAAACCAGGCGAACGCCGAGGAGAGTGCAGGGTTGCCGCCGGTGTGCGTGATCATGCGTCCGAGCTCGGTGTTCCTGATCGTCCAGCCGTAGCCGTAGCTGAAATCGTCGTTCGCGACGACGTGGTTATGGGTCCACAGGGTGATCACCTCCGACCTCAACGGGCCTGCGCCGCGGAGGACAGTCAGCCAACGATGCATGTCGGCCACAGTGGTGTTCAGCCCGCCATTCGCGCGCAGATGCCAACCTGGTCCGTCTGGCAGCCAGTTGCCATCGCCGGTCGTTCCGCGGGGCTCACCATTATCCCGGTAGCCGGTTGCCAGTACTCCGTCCCGCCACGCTGCGCGCACGTAGCCGGTGTGGAGCAGCCCGGCGGGCAGCAGCAGCTCCTCGCGCACGAAGTCCTCGTAGCCGCGGCCGGTCACCTTCTCGATGATGATGCCGAGCAGGGAATAGCCGACGTTCGAGTACTCGAAGCGCGTTCCAGGTTCCGACTCGAGTGGGGTTCCCATCGCGCGCGCGACGTAGTCGTCAGCGACGATCGGCTCCGCGTCCCACCCGATCGAACCCGGAAGCCCGGATTGGTGTGTGAGCAGCTGATGCAGTGTGATCCCCTGTTTGTCGGCGGGGACTCCGGCCAGATACTTCGATAGTGAGTCGTGAAGGCCGACAGTCCGGCGATCTGCCAGGAGGAGAATGGCAGCCCCGGTGATCTGCTTCGTTATCGAACCCATCGTCTGCACAGTCGCGGGCGTGAAGGGCTGGCGTGTCTCACGGTCGGCCAGCCCGTACCCCCGGCGCAGGACGACGCGACCTCCGTTCTCCACGATGATGGCGCCGGAGAAGCCCAACGTCTCGATGGCCGAGAGATACTGGTCGATTCGCCGCGCGAGACCGTCCGTCGTATCGACCATCTGCTCTGTGTCTGCCGGTGACACGGGCGCGAGCGAATTGCCCGGGTGGGACATCCCAGGCCGGCCCGTGCAGGCTGTGCCAAGGAGCAGCATCGCTGGCAGCCAGGCAAGAGTTCTCATGATCAGCTTCTCTTGCTGAATGCCGGGGGGAGATTCGTGCGTCAGGGCCTGCGTCCGACGAAGGGGAACGTCATTGCTACCGATACGGCGCGGTCATGTGGCCGGTTTCAGATTCTCCGCTGATCCCGATGAGTCGTGCATCGGGTCGTGGCGGGTAGAAACACCAGCGTATATTCGGTGGTACCGTTCAAGCCCGGAGATTTGCTGGTGTACCCTCTGCTTCGTCCGATCCTTCCTGCCGTGCTGCTGCTCTCCCTTGGCTGCGCCGGCGGGGCCATGTACGATCCGCCTGCTGCCGAGTCGCAGCCCACCGCCTCGATATCAGCGGTGCTGGACCTGGCCGCTGCCCCGGTGGGCGCACGGCCCTTCGCCTCTGATCCCGCTGAGCCGCGCCTCACCAACCTGAGGCAGCTCACCCACGCAGGTGAGAACGCAGAGGCGTACTTCTCGGCCGACGGTCAGCGTTTGATCTTCCAGGCCACCTGGCCGGGCATCACCGAATGCGACCAGATCTTCACCATGGACTTAGAAGGGCGCGACCTGCGCCAGGTCTCCACGGGCGTCGGCCGCACCACCTGCGGCTACTACTTTCCCGCCGGCAATCGCGTCCTCTTCGGCTCCACCCACCACGCCAGCGAGGCGTGCCCGGCGAAGCCCGACTACAGCCGCGGCTACGTCTGGCCGCTCGACGACTACGAGATCTACACCGCGCGCCCCGACGGCTCCGACCTGCGGCGTCTGACGGATTCGCCGGGCTACGACACCGAGGCCACGATTTCGCCCGACGGTTCGACGATCGTGTTCACGTCGGTGCGCGGCGGGGACCTCGACATCTATACGATGGACGCGGACGGCGGGAACGTACGGCAGCTGACGTCCGAAGTCGGGTATGACGGCGGCGCGTTCTTTTCCGCGGATGGCACCCAGATAGTCTACCGCGCACACCATCCGACAGACGCAGCCGAGCTGGCCGATTATCGCTCGCTGCTGAGCGCGGGGTTGATCAGGCCGGGGAAGCTCGATATCTGGGTCATGAACGCCGACGGCTCGAACAAGCGCCGGCTGACCAGTAACGGCGCTGCGAACTTCGCGCCTTTCTTTCATCCGAGCGGCCGGCAGATCATCTTCAGCTCCAACATGGCCGATCCCCGCGGCCGCAACTTCGATCTCTACCTGATCAATACTGACGGCACTGGCCTCGAGCGTGTGACAGTGCACCCCGACTTCGAAGGATTCCCCATGTTCAGCCCCGATGGCAAGCGACTGGTCTTCGCATCCAACCGGGGCGCCACGCACCAGGGCAACACCAACATCTTCATCGCTGACTGGGTGGATCAGCCGCCCACTACAGCTGCAGCCGTCGAGGAGCGACAGTAATGCGAACACGACCCACAGCAATTCAATACAGCCTGCGCGGCGTTGTTCTTTCCGCCGCCTTCGGGCTTGCCCCTGCCATCGGCCACGCACAGTCGCAGGAAGCTGCGGCCGCTGCCTGTCCGAACCCGGCCGTCCTCACCGCCGGCGTGACCGCACCGCTCTCGCACGTTCGCTATCTTGCGGACGACGCGCTCGAAGGAAGGCTCGCGGGCAGTCCCGGCGAGCGTTGCGCGGGCGACTACATAGCGGGCGAGTTCAGCCGATTCGGGCTGCGACCTGCGGGCGACGACAGCAGCTATTTCCAGGCAGTACCGCTGGCGAGCGCGATGAACCCGCATGCTCCATCGGGTACGGGCCGCAATGTGGTCGCGGTCCTCGAGGGCAGCGATCCGGAGCTCCGCGCGGAAGCGGTCGTTGTCGGTGCGCACTACGACCATCTCGGGTTGGGCGGTGTCGGTTCGCTCGCCCCCGACGTGCGCGCGGTGCACAACGGCGCGGACGACAACGCGTCCGGTGTCGCGGTGCTGCTCGAGGTGGCGAGAGCTCTCGCCACCGGGCAGCGTCCTGCACGCTCGATCGTGTTCGTCGCATTCACCGGCGAGGAGTCCGGACTGCTGGGCTCGGCGTACCACGTGGCGAACCCGGCCGTTCCTCTCGAGCGCACGCGCGCGATGCTGAACATGGACATGGTCGGGCGACTTGGCGACCGGCCGCTCATCGTAAACGGTCGCGGCACCGCGCAGGAATGGGCGCGGATGATCGCGGACGCTGCACGAGCTGAGGGAATTGCCGTCGTGACCGGTGAGGATGGCTACGGCCCGAGCGATCAGACGTCGTTCTACGCGCGGGACATACCTGTGCTGCACTTCTTCACCAACACCCACCGGGACTACCATCGTCCGAGCGACGACTGGCAGAGCATTGACGCGGCCGGCCTCGAGCGCGTCGCCTCTATGGTCACGCGACTGGCGCGCGCAGCGGCTGAGCACCGGCCTGCGCTTACACTGGTG